>NZ_JAGSOG010000007.1 GCF_018139695.1 Actinospica durhamensis
GGCGCCGGAGCTGCGGCCGGGGCCGGGGCCGGGGCCGCGGGAGCCGCGGCCGGAGCCGGGGCGGAACCCGGAGCACCGATCACCGCGAGCGTGGTGCCCACGTCCACGGTCTCGTCCTCGCCCACCTTGATCGCGAGGACCACGCCGGCGGCCGGGGAGGGGATCTCGGTGTCGACCTTGTCGGTGGAGACCTCGAGCAGCGGCTCGTCGACCTCGACCGTCTCCCCTTCCTTCTTCAGCCACCGGGTGACGGTGCCCTCGGTGACCGATTCACCGAGCGCGGGCATCGTGACGGATACCGGCATGAGTTTCTCCTGGTTCGTTCTCGTCGTCTCGAAGTCGGTGAGTGGGGAGATCAGTCGTGCACGTGCAGCGGCTTGCCGGCCAGCGCCATGTGCGCCTCGCCGAGCGCCTCACCCTGGGTCGGGTGGGCGTGGACGAACTGCGCGACGTCTCCGGCGGTGGCGTCCCAGTTGTAGATCAGCTGCGCCTCGGCCACCAGCTCGCCGACCCGGTCGCCCACCATGTGGATGCCGACCACGCGGTCGTCCTCCCCGGCCACGCCCTGGATCTGGACCAGCTTGATCTCGCCCTGGGTCTTGAGGATCTTGCTCTTGCCGTTGCCGGCCAGGTTGTACGTGAAGGTCTTGATGTGGTCGGCGCCGTACTTCTCGGCCGCCTTGACCTCGGTCAGGCCGCAGGAGGCGACCTCGGGGTTCGAGTACGTGACGCGGGGCACGCCGTCGTAGTCGATCGGGCGCGGGTCGAGGCCCGCGATGTGCTCGGCCACCAGGATGCCCTCGGCGAAGCCCACGTGGGCCAGCTGCAGGGTCGGGATCAGGTCGCCGACCGCGTACACGTTCGGCACCGAGGTCTGGCAGTACTCGTTGACCTTGACGTAGCCGCGGTCCACCGCGACCCCGGCCTGTTCGAAGCCGAGGCCGGCCGAGACCGGGCCGCGGCCGACGGCCACGAGCAGCAGCTCGGCGTCGAAGGTCTTGCCCTTGGCGGTCGAGACGCGCACGCCGGAGTCCCCGGAGGCAAGTGTCACGGCCTCGACCCCGGTGAAGCCGTTGTCGATCTCGAACTTGATGCCGCGGCGGCGGAAGGCGCGCTCGAGCAGCTTCGAGGAAGCCACGTCCTCGTTCGGCACCAGGTGCGGCAGGAACTCCACGATGGTGACGTCCGCGCCGAAGCTCTTGTATACGGAGGCGAACTCGCAGCCGATCACGCCGCCGCCCAGGATGACCACGGAGGCCGGCACCCGGTCCAGCTTCAGCGCGTGGTCGCTGCTGATGATCCGCTGGCCGTCGATCTCCAGGCCCGGCAGCGACTTCGGCACGGAGCCGGTGGCCAGCACGACGTTGCGGCCGGTGTAGACCTCGCCGTTCACGGTGACCTGGTTCGGCGCGCTGAGCGTGCCCTCGCCGGCCACGAAGGTGATCTTGCGGGCCTTCACGATGCCCTGCAGGCCCTTGTAGAGGCCGGAGACGACGCCGTCCTTGTACTTGTTCACGCCCGGCATGTCGATGCCCTCGAGCACGGTCTTGACGCCGAAGGACTCGCCCTCGCGTGCCAGGTCGGCCACCTCGGCGGCGTGCAGCAGCGCCTTCGTCGGGATGCAGCCGCGGTGCAGACAGGTGCCGCCCACCTCGGCCTTCTCGATCAGGGCGACGTTCATCCCGAGGTCGGCCGCACGGAACGCGCAGGCGTACCCGCCGGAACCGCCACCGAGGATCACCACATCGAATACGTTCCCGGCCTCAGCCACTTGTCCGTCTCCTCGCGTTGTTCACGCTGTCTCCACACCGGCGCGCCGACGGTGTCGCCATGACGCGCCCCGACCTGTCCGCAACTCGCCGCCTCCGGGGGTCGAATCCTGGCACACTGGCTTCAACGGTCGGCCGGGCGAGTCGTCACTGGGAAGCTTAAACCGGTTCCCGCCCCGGTCGCCTCGCCGGGCGGGCCGTCGGGCCGAGTCGGCCCTGACCGGTCAGCGGGCCTGTTCGCTGCGCCGACAGGCCTGTCCGCAATCCGGTCGGCCGGGTGACCTGCCCCGCCGTGCAGTCGAGGGAGTGATGAGCGTGGCCGTCTTCCGGCGCCGTGACGAGCGCGCAGGTGGGGGCCGCGTGGACGCCCGTGCGTACCGTGACGGCGAGGCGCACCTTACCCGATTCGCCCGCTCCCGGATCGGGGTGGAGGCCTACGTGGAGCCGCGTACGGCTGTGACGGACACCACAATCGTGCTGGTGGCGGCGACGGGGGAGTGGACCCGCCGTAGGATGCCCGGCCCGCAGGCCGCCCATCAGCTCGCCCACCGGCTCGGCATCCCGGCCTATGACGCGGCCGTGGTGGGCTACCCGCAGCGGATGCGGGACTGGAACTCGCGGCTGGCCGACGAGGCCAAGGCGCGGCGCGAGATCTGACGGCTTGTACGAAGAACCGCGGCCCACGTCCGGATTCCGGACGTGGGCCGTGATCGGCGCCGCGTGGACTCTAGAGCAGCCCGGAGGCCGCGTCGTCGGCCAGCTGCACCAGGGTGCGCAGCGCGAAGCCCACGCCGCCCTTGGGGGTGTAGCCGTGCGGGGCGGCCTCGTTGAAGGACGGGCCCGCGATGTCCAGGTGCGCCCACGGGATCCGGCCCTCGCCGTTCTCGCCCACGAACTCCTGCAGGAACAGGCCGGCCACCAGCATGCCGCCCATCCGCTCGCCGATGTTGGCGATGTCGGCCACCTGGGTGTCCATCGACTTGCGCAGGTGCACCGGCAGCGGCATCGGCCAGAAGTCCTCGCCCGCGCGCTCGGCCGCGGACTCGACCTGCGCCCGGAACTCGTCGTCGTTCGCCATGATCGCGCCGGTGCGCAGGCCCAGCGCCATCACCTGGGCGCCGGTCAGCGTGGCCACGTCCACGATCGCGTCCGGCCCCTCCAGGCTCGCCGCCACGATCGCGTCGGCCAGCACGAGCCGGCCCTCGGCGTCGGTGTTGAGCACCTCCACCGTCTTGCCGCCGAACATGGTCAGCACGTCGGACGGACGGATCGCGTTGCCGCCGGGCATGTTCTCGGCCAGCGCCGCCCACGCGGTCACGTTCACCGGCAGGCCGAGCCGGGCCACCGTCAGCGCCGCGTGCACGACGGCGGCGGCCCCGGACATGTCCGACTTCATGGTCATCATGGAGGCCGGCGGCTTGAGCGAGATGCCGCCGGTGTCGAAGGTGATGCCCTTGCCCACGAAGGCCAGCTTCCGGGTCGCCTCCGGGTGCGTGTAGGTGACCTTCACCAGGCGCGGGCCGCGGGTCGAGCCCTGGCCGACGCCGGTCAGGCCGCCGTAGCCGCCCTCGCGCAGCTGCGTGTCGTCGAGGATCTCGATGCTCACCGAGCCCACCCCGGCCGCCTCCACCGCGGCGGTCGCGGCCTCGGCGAAGGCCTGCGGGAACAGGTGCGAGGGCGGGGTGTTGATCAGGTCGCGGGTGGCGGTGACCGCCTCGCCGAGCACCTCGGCGCGGCGGGCCGCGGCCTCGGTCTCCGCGTCCGGGGCGGCCGTGGTGAGCAGCACCACCTCGGCCACCGGGGCCTTGCGCTGGGCCGGGTCGCCGGTCTTGAGCCCGTCGTACGCGTAGGCGCCGAAGGCCGCGCCCTCGGCGGTGGCGGCCAGCACCTCGACGCCGGAGGCGCCGACCGCGACGGCCACCTTGGCCTTGCCGGCCAGCGAGCGCACCGCGGCGCCGACCGACTTGCGCAGATCCTCGAGGCCGTCGGCCCCGACGACCTCGCCGTCGCCGGCCTCGCCGAGGCCCACCACGACCAGCAGCGCGGCCGCGAGGGCCCCGCCGGTGGCCACGCGGGTGGTCTCCTCGGCCGCACCCGACACGCCGAGCGTATTCAGGGTCGCGGCGAGCGTGCCGCCGAGCGCCTCGTCCACGGCGGCGGCTCCGGGGGACAGTGCCAGCCCCTCGCCGTCCTTGTACACCCCGACGATGATCGCGTCGGCCGCTACCTCGGCCACCGGACCGGACTGGATTGAGATCGTGGTCACTGTCGTAAGCCCCTGTACTCGTTCGTGGATACTGATCGGACCCTCGGCATCGTAACCGGGGCCCGTCACAGGCGCGATATCGTCATACCCATGACAACGCCGTCCCTGCGCCTCTCGCCTCTGCACGACCGCCACCACGCCCTCGGCGCGAAAATGGCCGACTTCGGTGGCTGGGAGATGCCGATCGAGTACGCCGGGACGGTGGGCGAGCACGCGGCCGTGCGCGAGCACGTCGGGGTGTTCGACGTGAGCCACCTCGGCAAGGCGACCGTGGCCGGGCCCGGCGCCTTCGACTTCGTCAACCGGGTGCTGGCCAACGACCTGCGCCGGATCGGCCCCGGCCGGGCCCAGTACACGCTGTGCTGCGACGAGGCCACCGGCGGCGTGGTCGACGACCTGATCGCCTACGTGAAGTCCGAGGACGAGGTCTTCCTCATCCCGAACGCCGCCAACACCGCCGAGGTGGTGCGCCGGCTGACCGAGGCGGCCCCCGAGGGCGTCACCGTGACCGACCAGCACGAGGAGTTCGCCGTGCTGGCCGTGCAGGGCCCGGACTCCGAGGCGCTGATCAGGACCCTCGGCCTGCCTGCCGACTTCGACTACATGGCCTTCGCGACCGCGCTGTGGGAGGGACGGCCGCTGACGGTGTGCCGCACCGGCTACACCGGCGAGCACGGCTACGAGCTCGTCTGCCGCTGGGACGACGCCGAGGCGCTGTGGGGCGCGATCCTGGCCGCCGGCGAGCCCTTCGAGATCAAGCCCTGCGGCCTCGGCGCACGCGACACGCTGCGCACCGAGATGGGCTACCCGCTGCACGGCCAGGACCTGTCCCTGGAGATCTCCCCGGTCCAGGCCCGCGCCGGGTGGGCGGTGGGCTGGAAGAAGGACGAGTTCTGGGGCCGCGAGCCGCTGCTGGCGGAGAAGGCGGCCGGACCTCGCCGGGTGCTGTGGGGCCTGCGCCAGGTCGACCGCGCCATCCCCCGCCCGCACATGTCCGTGCACGCCGGCGCCGAGCCGGGCACCGAGGACGTGATCGGCGAGGTGACCAGCGGCACGTTCTCCCCGACCCTCAAGCTCGGCATCGCGCTCGCGCTGCTGCCCCCGACCGCGGCCGAGGGCGACGTCGTCTACCTCGACGTGCGCGGTCGGCGCGCGGCGTTCGAGGTGGTCAAGCCGCCGTTCGTGAAGGTCTCCACCCGCTGATCCGCTCCGCCCCGCCTTGACGCGGCCCGCACGTTCCTGCTCTGATTCCCGAGCCGGAACGCGCGGGCCGCGCGCGTGACCGGGCATGGCCGGGGGGCGGCAGTGGGAGGGCGCGGAATGCAGGCCGGGGACGTCGGTGAGCTGGGGCCCGAGCGTGCGCTGGAACCCGAGGACGCCCCGCCCCAGGTGGTGGGCTGTCCGAAATGCCGGCGCGCCGACGTGGTCGCACCGGTGCCGGCCGCGGTGCGCCGCGGCGCCCCGATCGATCCGGCGCAGCCGTCGGTCCGCGGCGTCAGAGGCCTGGTCGTGTGCTGGGCCGTCACCGTTCTGATGGGCGCGGACGACGTTTCCTGGCCGCTCACCGCGCACCTGCCGGCGCTCGCCGTCGTCAGCCTGTTCGCGCTGGGCAGCTCCTCCTCCACCCGAGACCTCGTCAGACGCCGTCGCCGGGTGCGCTCCGGGCGGGCCGCGGCCGTGGCCGTGTGGAACGAGGGCTGGTTCTGCGCCCGCTGCGGCGTGGTCTACTTCCAGCCCGGATACGAGCCGAGGAACCTCGCGCTGCACGAGGCCGTGAGGCCCGAGCGCTTCCGCCGCGAGGTCTACCTGGCCGGCGGGTATGAGGACATGGACGTCGAGGGCAAACCCCTGATCAGCGCGCCGCGAGGACCAGCAGCGCGGCGGTGGTGGCCGTCTCCGTCAGCGCGCCGAGCACGTCGCCGGTGATCCCGCCGAAGCGGGTGACGCAGCGGCGTAGCAGGATCAGCGCACACGCGACGCCGGCCAGGCAGGCGGCGCCGGAGAGCCACGCCGCGTCCGTGCCGCGGACCAGGCCGAGACCGGCGCACCCGGCGACGCAGCACAGTGCGATCGCCGCGGCCACGCCCGTGCGCACGGAGCCGGCGACCCAGGCGCCGAGGCCGTCGGGGCGGGCGCTCGGGACGCGCGGAGTGCAGGCCGCCGGGATCGCCAGCCGCCCGGCCACCGCCGCGACGATGATCGCCAGACCGCCGCGCTGGTGCGCGTAGGCCGCGTTGATCGCGCCGATCTGCAGGCCCAGCACCAGCACCAGCGTCACCACGCCGAACGGGCCGATGTCCGAGCGCTTCATGATCTCCAGCGCCGCGGCCTTCGGCTTGGCCGAACCGAGCGCGTCGGCCACGTCCGCCAACCCGTCCAGATGCAGGGCCCTGGTCAGCGCCGCCAGCGCGGCCACCGCCGCCACCGCGGCGAGGAAGGTCGAACCCGTATACCCGCGCACCGCCCAGCCCGCCGCCGCGGCGAGCAGGCCGAGACCCAGGCCCACCAGCGGCGCGCAGGCCATCGCGCGTCCGGCGGTGCGGCGGTCGGCCTCGTCGATCGGGACGCGCAGGATGCTGAGCGTCCCGATCGCCAGGCGCAGCCCGGGCCAGGGCAGGCCGCTGGGTATGGAGCCGGAGTCGTTCATCGCGCGGATACGACGACGCGTCAGAGCGCGCTGCGGACGGTGGGCTCGGGCAGGCCCGCGTCGGCGTAGGACGGGGTTTCGGCCAGCAGGCTCACGGCCGAGCGGACCAGCGGCAGCGCCAGCAGCGCGCCGCAGCCCGCGCCCGCGCGCACCTTGAAGTCCAGCAGCGGCTCGAGGCTGAGCCGGTCCAGCGCCTTCTGCTGCGCCGGCTCCGGCGAGAGCTGCGCGGCCAGGCACCACTCCGGCGTGCGGAAGGCGATCCGCTGCGCCAGCAGCGCGCAGGCCGTCGCGCCCACGCCGTCGAGCAGCACCGGGGTGCGCCGCAGCGCCGCCTGCAGGATGAAGCCGGTCGCGGCGGCGAAGTCGGGGCCGCCGCTGACCGCCAGCAGTTCGTACTGGTCCGCCAGCACCGGCCGGGCCAGCCGCAGCGCGTCCCGTACGGCCGCGCACTTCACCGTCCAGCCGGCGTCGTCGATCCCGCTCCCGCGCCCGGTCACCGAGGCGGCGTCCGCTCCGGTCAGCGCGGCTACCAGGACCGCGGCCGGGGTGGTGTGCCCGGCCCCGACCAGCGCGGGCAGCAGCAGGTCGGCCCCGGCGTCGATCTCGGCGTCGGCCAGCTCCCGGCCCAGCGCGAAGGCGGCCACCGCCTCGTCCCTGGTGCACGCGGACTCGCGGTCGATCCGGCCGGTCCCGCGCCGGATCCGACCCGCCGTCACCTCCGCGGGCAGCTCGGCGAGTTCCTCGAGGTCGCAGTCCACGGATACGTCGAGCAGCCGCACGCTCGCCTCGTGCGCGCGGGCCAGGACGGCGGCCGGGCCCTCACCGCGGGCGTACATCCGCAGCAGCGCCGCGGTCGAGCCCGGCGGCTGCGCGGTGACCCGGTGTCCGTTCGTCTCGACCGACGCGATGCCGTGGTCGCCCGCGAACAGCACCAGGCGGGCCCGCTGGATCGGCCGCGGCGGGCACTGGCCCTGCACCGCGCACAGCCAGCCGGCCACCTTCTCCAGGCTGCCGAACGAGCGCGGGGGCAGCGCGAGCTCGCCGGACCACCGCTCGGCCGCGGCGGCCCGCATCGCGTCGGTGGGACGGCGCACGTCCTCGGAGAGCTTGTGCAGGTCTGTGGTTTCCATCGGCGCTCACTTTAGCCGCAGCGGCAAGCCCGCGACGACGAGCGTCACCTCGTCCGCCGCGGCCGCGAGCGCCTGGTTGAGCCGGCCGAGTTCATCCCGGAACCTGCGGGTGCCCGGGTCGGTCGGGACCAGGCCGAATCCCAGCTCGTTCGAGACAAGCACCACCGTGCCGCCGCACCCGGCGTACGCGGCGATCAGATCCCGCGTCAGATCGGCCAGCAGGCCCTGGGCCGGGCCGCGGGTCCAGGCCTGTTCGTCCCAGGCCTCGACCGTGTCCATGGCCGCGGTCAGCCACAGCGTCATGCAGTCGGCCAGCACCGGGCCCTCGGCCGTACGCAGCAGCGCGGCGAGCGCGGCTGGATCCTCACCGGTCTCCACGGTGCGCCAGGAGGCCGGGCGCCGGTCGCGGTGGTGCGCGATCCGCGCGGCCCACTCCTCGTCGCCCGGGTAGCGCGGCGCCGTCGCGGCGTAGGTCACCGGCTCCGGGCCGGGCGCCTCGGCCAGCAGCCGCTCGGCGAAACCCGACTTGCCCGAGCGGGCCCCGCCCAGGACGAGGACGCGGCGCGCCGCGGGCCGAGTGGGCACGGGAAACTCCTCGGTAGTCTTGGTGACATGGCATTCACGTGGCGGTATGAGAACGCGTCAGGCGAGCAGGTCGAACCGATCGTGCCGGTCGAGGGCGAGCACACCGCCCACCCGAACCAGGGGGACGCGGAATCCTGGATCGGCGAGTACTGGCCGGACCTGCTCTCCGCCGAGGTCGACCAGGTCAGCCTGCTCGAGGACGGCGCCGTGGTCTACGGGCCGATGTCGCTGCACGAGGACCTGCCCGTCTGAGCGCGCCCGCGGGAGCGGACCGAGCGGGCGCCGCGCCGCCCTGGGAGGGTGGGCGCGGTGCCCGCTCGGTGTCCGCCGGGACCGGCTACGGCCGGGCGGCGGGGGAGACGGTCTTGGCCGGGTCGCGCTCGATCACCGGGTCCAGGATGTCGTCGATCCGCTTGAGCAGGCCGGCGTCCAGCTTCACGCCGGCCGCCTTGACGTTCTCGCGCACCTGCTCCGGACGGGTCGCGCCGACGATCGCGGCGGCCACGTTCGGGTTCTGCAGGGTCCAGGCCACCGCGAGCTGCGCCAGGCTCAGCCCGGCCTCGGCGGCCAGCGGCTCGAGCTGCGCGACCCGGCCCAGGATGTCGTCGGTCAACATCGGGGTGATGAAGTTCGCGCCCCGCTCCGCGGTCGCCCGCGAGCCGGCCGGCACCGGCTGGCCCGGCTTGTACTTGCCGGTCAGCACGCCCTGCGCGATCGGGGACCAGACGATCTGGCTCAGCCCCAGCTCCTCGCTGGCCGGCACCACCTCGGCCTCGATCACCCGCCACAGCATGTTGTACTGCGGCTGGTTCGAGACCAGCGGCACGTGCAGCTCCTTGGCCAGCTCGGCCGCGGCCCTGATCTCCTCGGCCCGCCACTCCGAGACGCCGATGTAGAGCGCCTTGCCGGAGCGCACCACGTCGGCGAACGCCAGCATGGTCTCCTCCAGCGGCGTCGAGACGTCGTACCGGTGCGCCTGGTAGAGGTCGACGTAGTCGGTGCGCAGCCGCCGCAGCGAGCCGTTGATCGACTCGGCGATGTGCTTGCGCGAGAGGCCGCGGTCGTTGCGGCCGGGGCCGGTGGGCCAGAAGACCTTGGTGAATATCTCAAGGCCCTCGCGGCGCTCGCCGGCCAGGGCGTCGCCGAGCACCTCCTCCGCCTTGGTGCCGGCGTAGACGTCCGCCGTGTCGAACGTCGTGATGCCCTCATCGAGCGCGGCGCGCACACACGCGTGCGCGGCCTCCGCCTCGATCTGGGAACCGTGGGTGATCCAGTTGCCGTACGCGATCTCGCTGACGATCAGGCCGCTGCGGCCGAGGTGACGAAACTCCATGGCTTCACCCTACGCCCGGCCCTTACCGCCACGATCTTCGCCCGGTTGGGGCGGGACGGGCTCAGACCTTCGGCTTGCCGCTCATGGTCACCCGGGCCTTGGGCTGGCGCATGAAGCGGGGCATCAGCGCGCGGGAGAAGGCGTAGAAGCCGGTGCCGCGCACGTCCTCGGGACCGAACTCGGCGGCCACCGCGCGCTTGACCCGGAAGGTCAGCAGCACCCCGAGCAGCAGGCCGACGACGACCACGACCTCCATGACGAGCTCGCCCACCACGATCACGCCCGACTTGCCGGTGATCAGCGTGGCCCAGCTGAGCACGACCAGCGGCATCAGCAGTTCCAGCAGGCGGAAGCGGCCGTCCACGTAGTCGCGCACGAACGCACGGGCCTTGCCCTGGTCGCGCGCGGGGTAGAAGCGCTCGTCGCCGGCCTTCAGGGCCTGGCGGGAGCGGTCGTAGGAGGCGCGCTGGGCGTCGCGCTCCGCCCGCTTGGCCTGCTTCGGGTCGCTCGGCAGCGCGCCGAGGCGCTGCTTGCGGGCGCTCTCGGCGTCGCGCCGGGACGGAGTGGGCCGGCCCTTGCCGGAGGGGGCCTCGGTCTTGCCGGCCTGGGCCGGGACCTCGTCGACGGGCGCGTCGATCGGCTGCTTGGCGGAGGAACTACGTCGGAACACGTATGGAAGCGTAAACGCTAAGTGCTCCGGGACATAACCGCCCCGGCGCGGGGCAGGACGCCAAACAGCGGGAGCGATGGCCCCACAACGGTACGAGGGAATATCGTGGAAGCAGACGAGTCCGAACGTGAGCGATACCGCACCTTTTGAAGGGGGAGCTGGAGGGCTGATGGCCGACGGAGTTATGAAGCGCATGTCCTTGATCTTCAAGTCCAAGGCCAACAAGGCCCTGGACAAGTACGAGGATCCGCGCGAGACACTCGACTACTCGTACCAGAAGCAGATGGAACTGCTGCAGAAGGTGCGGCGCGGGGTCGCCGACGTGGCCACCTCCCGCAAGCGGGTCGAACTGCAGATGAAGAAGCTCCAGCAGGAGGGCGACAAGCTCGAGAGCCAGGCCCGCCGCGCGCTCGAGCTCAACCGCGAGGACCTCGCGCGCGAGGCGCTCACCCGCCGGGCGAACATCTCCGCGCAGATCAGCGACTTGAACACGCAGTACGAGTCCCTCCAGGGCCAGGAGGAGAACCTCGTCCGGCAGTCCAAGGCGCTCGAGGCCAAGGTGGAGTCCTTCCGCACGCAGAAGGAGACCATCAAGGCCACCTACACCGCCGCCCAGGCGCAGGCCCAGATCGGCGAGGCCTTCTCCGGCATCTCCGAGGAGATGGGCGACATCGGCATGGCCATACAGCGCGCGCAGGACAAGACCGCGCAGCTGCAGGCCCGCGCGTCCGCGGTGGACGAGCTGATGGCCTCCGGCGCCCTGGACGACCCGTCCGGCCTCGGCAAGGACGACATCACCCGGCAGCTCGAGCAGCTCTCGGCCGGCGGCGCGGTGGACGACCAGCTGGCCAAGATGAAGCTGGAGCTGTCCGGCGGCTCGACCAAGGCGCTGGACGCCGGCTCGAGCACCTCCTACGCCAAGAACGACGACATCAGCGACGCCGACGTGCTCAAGGAGGGTGGCGCGGCATGATCGTGCGCATCCTGGGCGAGGGCCAGCTGGTTCTCGAGAAGGAGTCCCTGGCCGAGCTCAACCAGCTCGACGACGCGCTGATGGCGTCGGTCGAGTCGGGCGAGCAGGGGCCCTTCGAGGTGGCCATGAAGGCCCTGCTCGGCAAGGTCCGCGAGCTCGGCACGCCGCTGCCGGTGGAGGAGCTCAAGCCGAGCGACTTCATCCTGCCCAACGCCGACGCGAGCCTCGACGAGGTGCGCGACCTGCTCTCCTCGGACGGGCTCATCCCGGGCTGAGCGGCCGCCCGGATCCCGACGTCCCCTCCGCGCCCCGGCGCGCAGGGGACGTCCGTCGCACGGGGTGGGCGCGGGCCGGCCGGTTCCGACCGGTGTGGCCGGGGTAGGTGTGAGCCGGGCTTGTGACCTGGGCGCGCAGGACTCGCCGCGCCCGGGGAACGGCCCGGGGAACCACCCGGAGGATCTGATCGTTGACGGGGGTAAGCACAGAGGTACTACCGACAACGACGGCCCGTCGGAGGGCGGCCGGCACGGAAGGCGGGCTGGGACAGTGGCGAAGACGAGATTTGCGCCCGATCGGGGGCTGACCTCCCGCATGGTGCTCGTCATGTTCCTCATCGGCCTGCTCGCGGTGGCCTTCATCGCCGCGCTGGTCGCGTTCGTACCGGCGCAAAGCCTGCCGGTGGTCCTGATCTTCGCGGGCGCCATCCTGTTCGCGCAGTTCTTCTTCTCGGACAAGATCGCCACCTTCGCCATGGGCGCGCGCGAGGTGCAGCCCAACGACAGCCGGGAGGCCGAGGCGCTGCACGCCATGGTCGAGCGGCTGTGCGCGATGGCGGACATGCCCAAGCCGCGGGTGGCCATCGCCGAGACCTCGGTGCCCAACGCCTTCGCCACCGGGCGCAACCCGAACAACGCGGTGATCTGCGTCACCACCGGCCTGCTGCACAACTCCACGCTGAACCGGGACGAACTCGAGGGCGTGCTGGCGCACGAGCTCTCGCACGTGGCCCACCGCGACGTGATGGTCATCACCATCGCCTCGTTCCTGGGCATCCTGGCCGGGCTGGTCGCGCGGATGGCCTTCTGGTTCGGCCTCGGCGGGGACCGCAGGGACAACCGCGACGACGGCGTGCCGGTGCAGCTGATCATCATGCTCGTCTCGGTGGTCACCTACGCGATCTCCTTCCTGCTCATCCGGGCCCTCTCGCGCTACCGCGAGTTCGCCGCCGACCGGGCCGGCGCGCTGCTGACCGGGCAGCCCATGGCGCTGGCCTCCGCGCTCGGCAAGATCACCGGCGACATGGCCAAGATCCCGCAGCAGGACCTGCGCGCGGCCGAGCCGTTCAACGCCTTCTACTTCGCCCCGGCGTTCACCCGGGACTCGGCGATGGCGCTGCTCTCCACCCACCCGGCCACCGAGAAGCGGATCGAGCAGCTCTACAAGATCAACGCCCAGCTCGGCGGCCCGGCGGCCCCCGAGGTCCACGGGCACCGGCACTGAGCCGGGCATCGGCACTGAGCGCGGCGCGGCGGTAGGGCGGCGGTACGGCAGCGCGGCGGCGAGCAGCAGGCAGCGCGGGCCGCAGGGCGGTACGGAGCAGCTGAGCAGCACGACACGGACCGGCGGGCGCGCCGGGGATAGGGTGAGGGCATGGGTTTCCTCGACACGCTGCTGGGGCGGAGCAAGCCCGTCCAGCCGAATCTGGACCAGCTCTTCGGCCTGCCCTCCGCCGCCATGACCCTCGAGGTCAACGGCACCTTCCGGCCCACCGGCTACGGCTCGGTGTGCTACCGCAAGGCCGAGGGCGGCGCGTTCCACCAGGTCGAGACCGAGATCGAGGAACTGCTCCAGAGCATCGACGGTCCGCAGATCGAGGTCACCAAGGACCAGTACGGCTACACCTGGCTCACCAGCCGTCATCCCAAGGACGACATGACGGGCCTGGTCACCGACCTGCACGCGGTCAACTCCGAGCTGCAGGACAAGGGCTTCGGCCCGTACCTGCTGTGCACGCTGGTCAGCTTCCAGGACGACCGCGGCCGCAAGCTCGCGCTGATCTACCTCTACAAGCGCGGCACCTTCTACCCCTTCGCCCCGCAGAACGAGCCGAACCGCGACAACACCCTCGAGCTGCAGATGCGCTCCGAGCTCACCAACGACCTGCGCCTGGAGCAGGATCTGGGCCGCTGGTTCCCGGTGTGGGGCGCACCAGGGCTCTGAGGCGCCGCGGCGCGCGTGTCGGCGCCGTCGTACAACGGCGTATGTCGCGGCGGCGACCGCGAAACCTTACCCACGTCACACCTCTGCCACGATTCGGCGGCCGGACTTGCCAGCCCCGGTGACCAGGGCGCTAGGCTCGGCGCGTCGGGGCGGCTGAGCAGGGGCCACGGCGCGGTTCAGGTGCCGTGGAGGACGACGAAGCGATGGTGGCTGGGCCGGTGACCAATGCCGAGGGTGACGAACAGGCCGGACGGGATCTTCCCGACCTCCGGCTCTGGCCCGAGTTCGGTATTCCCGCCCCCCGTGCCGAACAGGCGCCGGGGCAGAGCCAGTCGGAAGCGTCCGTACCCGGGGTGAACCCGCCCGCGGCCGACCCGGCGGACCCGATGAGCGCGGCGGCACCAACGAGCCCGAGCGCCACTCCGGTGATTCCCGCGCAGCCGGCGTCGAGCGCCTCACCCGCACTTCCGCAGGGCCCGATGACGTCCCCGTTCGCACCGCAGGGCCCGCATCGGGTTCTGAATCAGACTCAGATCCCCGGCCAGGCCTGGCCGCAGGGCCCGGTCCCTGGCCGCACCCTGCCGTACCCGCCGCGCGCGCTCAGCGCCGCCCGTCCGGTCCCGGAGCTCGCCGGACCGTCCTCGGGCGGCTCGATCCCGACTCAGCCCTCGGACCCATTCCGCGGCGGGGCGGCCGTGCCGCAGCAGCCCGCCGCCGCCCCGATCGAGGCGGGCGGGGTCGGGTTCACCGACGCGGCCGCGACCGTGCCGGACGCGTCCGCCGCCGTTCCGGGCGTCGGCGCGGGCGTCGGTCCGGGCTCCGGCCCGGTTCCCGGCCCGGTCTGCGTTCCGGCCGAGTTCGGGTCGATCGCGGTTCCGACCGTCGAGCCGTTCCCCGCGCCCGAAGGCGAGCAGGCAGGCGACGGCCCGGGCACGGACGAACCCGCCCCCGACACCGGCACCCAGCCGACGACGAAGGCGGCCAGGCGCTCGCACCGCGCGTCCTCGATGCGCCGTCAGACCTCCTCGGCCATAGCCGTTCTGGGCTGGCTGGCCGTCAGTTTCCTGGTGCTGCACCGGTATCTGCCGGACGTCGGCGGCGTCGGGTCGCTGCTCGAGACGTGGCTGCCGTGGATCGCCGTACCGGTGGTGGCGCTGCTGGTCGCGGCCGGGATAGTGCACACCCGCCGCGCGCTGATCGCGACGCTCGCGGCGGCGCTCGTGTGGACCGCGCTCTACGGCCCGCAGCTGCTGCCGCGCGGGAGCGACGCGCCCGCGCAGCTGCACATCTTCAGCGAGGACGTGAACGGCGTCACCAGCGAGGTCACCACCTCCGGCACCATGGCGCTCGCCCAGCACGCCGACATCGTCGCGCTGGAGGACGTGTACTCGAACGTCTCCCAGTCCTCTTCGGTCAACGCGCTCAACAACGCCTACAAGTACCACGTCACCGAGTACGAGTTCGGGCTCTGGAGCCGCTACCCGATCTCCGCGGAGAAGCCGATCACCCTCGGCACCACGCAGGACGGCGCGGTCTCGCTCGACACCCAGTCGGCGGGCATGGCCGCCGCGACCGCGGGCACGCCGGTCATCGGCGCGCTCGAGGCCACGATCTCGATGCCGGACGGCAAGCCGCTCACCGTCTACCTGCTGCACCTGCCGCAGCCGGTGCTCGGCAACCAGGGCTTCGCCAAGGCCCGCGACGCCGCGCTGACCCAGCTGGTGGCGGTACTCAAGGCCGACACCTCGCCGCGGCTCGCGGTCATAGGCGACGTGAACGTGGCCGCGACCGACCGGCAGTTCTCCCAGCTCACCCAGGGCGTCGGGCTGCAGAGCGCGCAGCAGGCCGCGGGCAGCGGCTTCGGGTTCACCTGGCCCGCCGAGTTCCCCATCGTGCGCCTCGATGACGTGCTCACCCGCGGCCTGCAGCCGCTGCGCTCGAGTGTGCTGCCGGCCATCGCGGGCGGCCAGTCCCACCTGCCGATCGAAGTCGACCTCGACTACTGAGCCGTCCGGGCCGCCGAGCCCCGCACGCCGAACATGCCGAACATGCCGAACGCCGGGCACCCCGCGGGTGCCCGGCGTTCGTTCGTCCAGCCCGCCGCGCTACGGCAGCGCCAGCATCTGCTCCAGCGCGCTGTGCGCCTGCTCGGCGGTGCGCGGGTCGACCGTGATGCGGTTGACCGGCTTGCCCGCCACCAGCGACTCGAGCGTCCAGACCAGGTGCGGCAGATCGATCCGGTTCATGGTGGAGCAGTAGCACACCGACTTGTCCAGGAAGACGATCTGCTTGTCCGGGTGCGCGTTCGCCAGGCGGCGCACCAGGTTCAGCTCGGTGCCCACGGCCCAGGCGCTGCCGGGCTCGGCTGCCTCCAGCGCCTTGATGATGTACTCGGTGGAGCCGACGTAGTCCGCCTTCTCGACCACGTCGTACCGGCACTCCGGGTGCACCAGGACGTTCACGCCGGGGATGCGCTCGCGCACGTCGTCCACGCACTCCGGGGTGAACCGGCCGTGCACCGAGCAGTGCCCGCGCCACAGGATCATCTTGGCCCCGCGCAGCTGCTCCGCGGTCAGGCCGCCCATCGGCTTGTACGGGTTGTACAGCACGCACTCGTCCAGGCTCAGGCCCAGCTGGCGCACCGCGGTGTTGCGCCCGAGGTGCTGGTCCGGCAGGAACAGCACCTGCTCGCCCTGCTCGAACGCCCAGGTCAGCGCGCGCTCGGCGTTGGAGGAGGTGCAGATGGTGCCGCCGTGACGGCCGGTGAAGGCCTTGATGTCGGCGGAGGAGTTCATGTACGAGACCGGCACCACCCGGTCGGCGATGCCGAGGTCCGCGAGCACGTCCCAGCACTGCTCGACCTGCTCGGCCGTGGCCATGTCGGCCATCGAGCAGCCGGCGGCCAGGTCCGGCAGCAGCACCTGCTGGCTCGCCGAGGTCAGGATGTCGGCGGACTCGGCCATGAAGTGCACGCCGCAGAAGACGATGTACTGCGCGTCCGGGCGGTCGGCCGCGTCCCTGGCCAGCTTGAACGAGTCGCCGGTGACGTCGGCGAACTGCACCACCTCGTCGCGCTGGTAGTGGTGGCCCAGGATGAACACCTTCTCGCCCAGGGCCTGCTTGGCCGCCCAGGCGCGGGCCACCAGGTCCGGGTCGCTGGGTGCGGGCAGGTCGCCCGGGCACTCCACGCCGCGCTCGCTGCGCGGGTCGGCCGCCTGTCCGAGCAGGAGCAGCGAGAGCGGGGTGCCGGCGGGTTCGGCGAAGACGGAGCCGGTTCGCTCGCTGGTCTGGCTGGTCGTGGTCACGTCCCTGAACTCCTCGGTCGGGCCCGGCCTTCGCCGCGCACCTTTTCGTCGTACTGACGACAAGCCATCTTATCGCACCGTTATTCCCCAAGATCCCGTGGAGATTTCGTGCGGATCCGACGCCTCACCCGCGCGAAGAGACGCCGGTCATACCACGCCCGTGCTCCGGTGTGCGACGATAGACGGGAAGTGGACGGCTGGCACCGACTCCTCGGGAACACTCCTCGGGAATACCAAGCCGTCGTAGCGGCGTTGAGCGCAAGAGGCAACGACCCGACGGACCGTACTGAGACAAGGGGTTAGCACGATGTCGGTAGAGGTTGAGATCAGCAGCACCAAGGTGGACGGCATCATCCTGACCGGTGAGGCCGCGGGGAAGGTCAAGAGCCTGCTGGAGCAGGAGGGCCGCGACGACCTGTCCCTGCGCGTCCAGGTTCAGCCCGGTGGCTGCTCCGGCCTGCGCTACCAGCTGTACTTCGACGACCGCTCCCTCGACGGCGACGTGGTCTCCGACTTCGGTGGCGTCAAGGTCGTCACGGACCGGATGAGCGCTCCGTACCTGGTCGGCGCGACCGTGGACTTCGTGGACACGATCGAGAAGCAGGGCTTCACCATCGACAACCCGAACGCCACCGGCTCCTGCGCCTGCGGCGAGAGCTTCAACTAGTCATCACGGCGGCCATCGGGCCGTTCCACCACGGGCCCGGGCCCGCGCGGTCGATCCACGCGGACCCGGGCCCGTGGTGTTGTGCGCCGCTCACGCCGGAGTCGGCTCGGCCGCGGACGTCCCCTCGACCGCCGAGGCCGGCGCGCCGGAGGCCTCCGACCCGTCAGAGCCCGCAGCGTCCGCGGGCAGGCCCTGGCGCTGGGCCTTGCGGCTGGCCAGATACAGCGCGCTCAGCGCGATCACGCCGCCGACGAAGTAGCACAGATCGCGGTAGAAGATCTCGCCGACCGCCGCCGCACAGACGGCGATGCCGATGCACTGCGAGCTGGTCACCAGCAGGTTGTCCGCGCCGCTGACCCGGCCCATCAGCTCGTTCGGCGTAAAGAGCTGAACGGCCGTGACGGAGCCCACGATGGCCATGGGCAGTCCGAACCCGAGCAGCGCGGCCGCCCCGAGCACGATCCAGGTCACCGGCGCCGCCATGGCCAGGCAGGCGGCCCCGGCCAGGGCCAGCCCGAGCGCGGTGACCATCCCCGGCCCGATCCGCCGTACAAGGGAACCCGCCAGGACCCCACCCGCCAGACCGGTGACGCCCATCATGGTGACCAACACGCCCACCCACGTTGGCGCGTGGTGCAGGCCCACGGTCGCGACCGGGATGACCAGCGTCTCGAGGAAGCCCATGGCGAACAGAGCGAGGGCGAAGGCGGCGGTCAGCTGCCGCAGCAGCGGGGTGCCGAACAGGTAGCGGAACCCGGCCGAGCTCTCCGCCCACCACCCCGGCCGCTCCTGCGGCGCCGGGGGCTGCGGCTTCGGGTCCTCGATCCGCACCAGCGACCAGCACAGCAGGCCGAAGCCGAAGGTCGCCGCGTCCATCACGGCCAGCACGTGTCCGCCGAACGCGGCCAGCAGGCCGAGCCCGATGCCCGGCGTGATCAGCCGCGAGCCCTGCTGGATCGCCTGCGCGAGCCCGTTCGCCTCGGCGAACAGGTCTTTGGGCATCAGCTGCTGCTTGAGCCCGCTGAACGCCGCGTTGGTGATGGCCGAGCTCAGGCCGTAGCAGAACATGACCGTGAAGATCAGCCATACCTGGCCGGGGCCGCGCACGGCCAACAAGCTCAGCAGCGCCAGCGCGGTGAGCGCGTTGGTGACCATGAGGGTGCGCTTGCGCCGCAGCCGGTCGACGAGCACGCCGGTGGCCGGCGAGAGCAGCGTGCCGAGGTTGATCATCAGGATGCAGACGCCGAGCTCGGCGGTCGAGCCGGTCAGCTCCTTCACCCAGATCGCCGCGGCCAGCCAGAACGCCATGTCCCCGATGGAGTCCACGGTGCTGCCGAGCAGGTATATCCGATAATTGCGGTTCCTGAACAACGCGCGCATGGCCGCGTCCCTCCCCTTGCTCCCGGTGGTTCCCCAGATCGGTTCGCCGGCCGTCTCCGTCAGTGTCAGTTCTCTTCGTCGGCCGGGTCGAGCGGAGCGAGTTCGACCGGGTTCGCGAACAGGTTGAACTCGAACATCATCGAGCCCTCCGGCCGCAGCGACGGGTCCTTGATCCGGTCGATGTACCTCATGGCCAGCCGTGCGCAGGCGTCCCTGAGCTCGCGATACTCCTCGAGGGTGCCGAAGAGCAGGAACCCGAACTCGCCGGACGCCTCGCGCACCTCGGCCGGCCACTGCTGTCGATGCGTCTGGTAGTACTCCCGCCGCTCCAGCCAGCGCTGGAACAGCAGGTCGTGCAGAGCCTTCCCGGCCGCGGAACCAGGCGTGTCGGGGTCCCAGCTGAAGTCGAACCCGACGGCGCGCAGCTTCCACGGGCGCTCACGCCCGTCGCTGCTCCCGGCCTCCTCGGCGTAGCCGTACTTGGCCAGGGTGCGCAGGTGGTAGGCCACCGAGGTCGGCGAACCGCCCACGATCTTCGACGCCTGCGTCGCGGTGAGGCTCCCGTGCACGCCGAGCGCCTCGTACAGCGCCAGCCGGGTCGGATGCGCCAGCGCGCGCAGCTCCCGCGGATCCGACGTCTTGCGCAGTTCGGCGAACGGATCCTCGGCCTGCTCGACCGGCGGTGCGGCTTCGTTCATGGCGGGAGCGTAGCGCGAAAGACTTGTTTCGAAAATAGTGTTTCGAAAAGATCTTTTCCGAAGTGCTGTCCTGATGGTTCGGTCACTCTCGGTAATCGCAATCGGGTGGCCGGCGCGCCGCCGGGGGAGGGGCGCCGGCGCGGTCGGAGGTGCCACCCGGTCGCCATTCGCCACGATTCGCCACCGTTCGGCCGTGTGCCCGCCGGCCCGCCCGGCTGTGCCACGGGTGTGTCACGGTGAGGCTGTGTCACGGTGAACGCGCGGCGATCGGCGCCGTCCGGGCCCGGCATCCAGGCGCGGCTCGGGTTCGACCGGTGCGGCCTACCTACCCGTGCCCACGCGCTGAGCTGCGGTGATGGAAGTGATGATGAGCTCGTCTCCGGCGCGTGAACCGCGTCAGGAAACGGCAGGGCCTCCGGCGCCGCTACCCACAAACGACGACGGAGGCCCTGCCTCCTGCGGACCCGGAGCACCCGCGAACTTCAGCGGGTGGCTGCCCTCCGATACGGTCCGCCACAGCGTCCACGTCGCCGGGGGGAGAGCGGCGCGGGCGCAGGCTTATGTGTCCCTACCCCATAGTTCTACCCGGACCGGAACCATTCCATCACTCAAAGTGAT
The DNA here is from genome assembly GCF_018139695.1 of Actinospica durhamensis. Taxonomy (GTDB): domain Bacteria; phylum Actinomycetota; class Actinomycetes; order Streptomycetales; family Catenulisporaceae; genus Actinospica; species Actinospica durhamensis. Next base: position 20,262 of record NZ_JAGSOG010000007.1, read on the forward strand.
GAACTCGTAATCCCCTCGGCTTCGAGTCGACAGCTTCCCCGTCGAACGACTCACGGTGTCGAGTACCACTACACCAGATATGACGATTGTACGTCGCCCCAGGTTCCCCGGTCGCGGCTGATTTCTTGCTGTGTGTTTCTCAGCCCACGTTAAGGCTCTGACCGTTCGCCAGGTCCACCACCGGGCGGCCGGCCAGCGGGGCGGAGAGCGAGACGGCGACCCGGAGCGCGCTGACGAACTGCGGGCAGATGTGGCCGCCGGAGGCCAGGTGCACCAGGCCCACCTGCACGCTCGTGCTCGACTCCTGCAATACGACGTCGTACTGGCCGCACGCTCCGCCCATCGACTCCAGCTCCACATACAGCGTGCGGCCGTCGGCACTGGCCGACGCGGTGGTGAAGGCGGTGAGCTTCTGGCCCGCGGGCACCGCGCTGAGCTGCTGCTTCGGCGTGGTCGCGGCCCCGACGCCGATCGGGGACATGGTGGAGCTGGGCTGTGCGGAGGCCGTGCCGCCCGCCCCGGAGCCCGGGTTGCCCGTGGCCGACGCGGCGCCGGTCGTGCTCACGGCGACGGACGCCGACCCGCCGGCGCTCGTCGTGGTGGTGGACGACTTGCACGCGCTCAGCGTCGCGGTCAACGCCAGCGCGCCGAAGCCGCAGGCCAACAGGGATGCGGTGCGGGGACGGACTGAACCGGTCATGCGCATTCCTTTCGTGGGAGCCTCGGGATGACCCGCCACCGTGAGGCGGCTCCGGGATCTGCCGGAACTCGCGTGGGCCCGCGGCGGCAGGCGTGCGCGGCTGAAGCTGTGACGCACGCCGCCCGCCCCGGGTTCCCGCTCCGGATACCGCCATGCGAGCGCTATTCCCGCCGACGCACCCGGTACGCCGTCACACCGGGCCTCGAGTCCGGCGTTTCCTCGCCGAGGTAATCCTGACCGGTGAGCCGGCACCAGGCCGGAATGTCCAGCCGGGCGGCCGGATCGTCCGCCCACACCCGGACCGTGCCGCCCACCTCCACCTGCCGGATCCGCTTGCCGAGCTCGATCACCGGCAGGGGACACAGCTTGCCGACGGCGTCGATGTCCAGCTCGGGCTGCGGCGTCTCGGTGGGTGCGGCCGATTCAGGTGCCCCGTCTGCCGCAGCGTCCGTGCCCGGCGCGGCCCCGCCCGCCTGCTGGGGCCGGGCGACGCGCACCGCGTCCGGCAGCACGGCGAGGAACCGCTCGACGTCCTCGGCCGACACCCTCCAGGGCAGCGAGACCCGGACATTTCCCTGCGTCAGCACACCCATCGCCTCCAGGACGTGACTCGGCGTCAGGGTCGAGGCCGTGCAGGAGGATCCGGAGGAGACGGCGAAGTCGAGGCGGTCGAGCTCCAACAGCAACGCCTCGCCCGACGCGTAGAGGCAGGAGAAGGTCAGGATGTGCGGGGCGCGGTCGACCGGGTCGCCGACCACCTCCACATCCGGCACCAGCTCGGGGATACGGGTGCGCAGCAGCGTCGTCAGCTCCCGATGACGCTCGGCCGTCGCCTCGGCCTCGGCCGCCCGGGCCCGCAGCGCCGTGGCCGCGCCCAGGATCGCCGGGACGTTCACCGGGCCGGGCACCCACCCGCGTTCCCGCTCGTCCTCCGGCCAGTCCGCGGCGAAGCGCGTGCCCTTACGTACGGCCAGCACGCCCACTCCGGCCGGGCCGCCCCACTTGCGCGCCGAACCCGCCAGCACCGCCCAGCCCTCCGGCACCGGCTCGCGCCCGAGCGTGACCGCGGCGTCCACCAGCAGCGGCACACCCTGCTCCGCGAGCAGCCGGGCCGCGGCGGACACCGGCTGGCGCGTGCCCACCTCGTGGTTCGCCGACTGGATCGCGGCGAACGCGAGCGCGGGACCCGCGCCCTGGTCCAACAGGTCGGCCAGCGCGCCCAGCGCGACCCGGCCGAACCCGTCCACCGGCAGCACGACGCGGTCCCCGCCGATCCGCCGCACCGCCAGGTCCACCGCGTGCAACACGCTCGAGTGCTCCACCGCGCCGACCGCGATCCGGGTGCCCGCCCGAGCCCGGCCCCTGGCCAGTCCCAGCACGCCCTGGTGCACCGCCGCCGTCCCGGACGCGGTGAACACCAGCTCGTCCGCGCGGCACCCGAGCAGCTCGGCCACCGCCTCCCGGGCCGCGTCCAGCAGCATCCGGGCCCGGCGCCCCTCCCGGTAGAGCCGGTCGGGTCCGGCCCAGCCCTCGTCCAGCGCGGCCAGGTACGCCTCGCGCCCGGCCGGATCCAGCGGCTCCCCGCTCGCCGCGTCCAGATACACCATGGGATCGAGCCTAGGCCAGGACATGCGTGTCGAGCGGCTGACGGTCGTTCACTTATGGAGATGATTGAGTGACAGATGTCCGAACTGCCCGTTGTGGCCAGGCATTAGACCGTATGCATGAGCTCCAGTCCTGCCCTCTTCCGTAGAGGGGTACCTGCCCGCATGAGGCCTTCGAGGCTGGAGTAGGGTTTGGCCGCAGTATTGAATCAGTGATCCCCCGCCTGCGATGCGGGCGCCACCGCGAGCGCGACCCACCGACTCGCCCGCGGCGGAGGGGGCGAGAGATCGGGAAGGGTACGTTGAGTCAGCACGGCTCTGAACGCAGACCTCTCCCGCCGCGTGAGAGCACGGGGCGGGCGCGCGTCGACGCGTCAAGAAAGCGGCGCCTGGCCGCCGGCGCGGCGTTGGCCGCTGCCGTACTGGTGACGGCCTCGGGCTGCGCCGACAATGCCTTCACCCGGCTCGGCATGCCGGAACCGGCCTCCAAGGAAGCGCCCACCATCCTGCATCTATGGCAGGGGCAGTGGATCACCGCGTTCGCCGTCGGCGCGCTGGTCTGGGGCCTGATCCTGTGGTGCTGCTTCGCCTACCGCCGCAAGCGCCACGGCATCGAGGTCCCGCCGCAGACCCGGTACAACATGCCGCTCGAACTGCTCTACACCGGCATCCCGCTCATCATGGTCGGCGTGATCTTCTACTTCACCGCCAAGAGCGAGACGAAGCTGCTGCAGGTCAACGACCAGCAGTACACCAGCATCAACGTCGTCGGCCGGCAGTGGAGCTGGACCTTCAACTACAACTACGACGCCGCGCTCGACAACGGCAACGGCGGCCCGGCCACGACGAACCCGTCGTACAAGGACGCGGGCACCGCCTACGACATCGGCACCCCGGGGCAGATCCCGACGCTGTACCTGCCGGTGAACGAGGAGGTCAAGTTCACCCTGACCTCCCCGGACGTCATCCACTCGTTCTGGATCCCGAACTTCCTGTTCAAGCTGGACGTCGTGCCCGGCCGTGTGAACATGTACGAGGTCACCCCGGACCGGATCGGCACCTATATCGGTGAATGTGCCGAGCTGTGCGGTGTCGAGCACTCCCGGATGCTGTTCAACGTCAAGGTGGTCAGCCAGGCCGACTACGAGGCGCACATCAAGTCGCTGCAGGCGCAGGACCAGGGCGGCACCCTCGTGACCGGCTGTGGCACCAACACGGCCCTGACGGGTACCGACCTGACCACCACCGGTGACGGCATCCGCTGTGTCGTCGGCCCGATGACGAGCGTCAGCGGCAAGAACGCAGTGGGAGGGGACGCGTCATGACCGCGATCAACGACCCCGCGGTCACCTCCGTCCCCTCGGTGACGGCGTACCGCACCCGGCAGCCGGGACAGACCTTCGTCCGGTGGATCACCTCCACCGACCACAAGGTCATCGGCTTCCTGTACCTGGTCACCTCGTGTATCTTCTTCGGCTTCGGCGGCCTGCTCGCCCTGCTGATCCGCACGCAGCTGGCCCGGCCCGGTCTGAACGTGCTCTCGCCCGAGCAGTACAACCAGGCCTTCACCATGCACGGCACGATCATGCTGCTGATGTTCGCGACCCCGCTGTTCGCGGGCTTCGCGAACGCGATCATGCCGCTGCAGATCGGTTCCCCCGACGTGGCCTTCCCGCGGCTGAACATGGTGGCCTACTGGCTGTTCCTGTTCGGCTCGCTGATCGCCATCGGCGGCTTCCTGACCCCGCAGGGCGCGGCCGACTTCGGCTGGTTCGCCTACTCCCCGCTGTCCAACGCCGTGCACTCGCCCGGCGCCGGCGGCGACATGTGGATCATGGGTCTGGCCCTGTCCGGCTTCGGCACCATCCTCGGCTCGGTGAACTTCATCACCACCATCATCACGATGCGTATGCCGGGTATGACCATGTTCCGCATGCCGATCTTCACCTGGAACATCCTGCTCACCTCGGTGCTGGTGCTCCTGGCCTTCCCGGTCCTGGCCGCGGCGCTGTTCGCGCTCGAGGCGGACCGCCGGCTCGGCGCGCACATCTTCGACGCCTCCAACGGCGGCTCGATCCTGTGGCAGCACCTGTTCTGGTTCTTCGGCCATCCCGAGGTCTACATCGTCGCGCTGCCGTTCTTCGGCATCATCTCCGAGGTCATCCCGGTCTTCAGCCGCAAGCCCGTCTTCGGCTACTCCGGCCTGGTCTTCGCGACGCTCTCGATCGCGGGCCTTTCGGTGACGGTGTGGGCGCACCACATGTTCACCACCGGCGCGGTCATGCTCCCGTTCTTCGCGTTCATGACCTACCTGATCGCGGTGCCCACGGGCGTGAAGTTCTTCAACTGGGTCGGCACCATGTGGCGCGGCTCACTGAGCTTCGACACACCACTGCTGTGGTCGGTGGGCTTCCTGGTGACGTTCCTGTTCGGCGGTCTGACCGGCGTCATGCTGGCCAGCCCTCCGATCGACTTCGCGGTGCAGGACTCGTACTTCGTGGTCGCGCACTTCCACTACGTGCTGTTCGGCACGGTGGTGTTCGCCATGTTCGCCGGGTTCTACTTCTGGTGGCCCAAGTGGACCGGCAAGATGCTCGACGAGCGTCTGGGCAAGATCCACTTCTGGACGCTGTTCATCGGCTTCCACACCACGTTCCTGGTCCAGCACTGGCTCGGCGCCGAGGGCATGCCCCGCCGCTACGCCACCTACCTGGCCTCGAACGACTGGACCACGCTGAACACGATCTCCACGATCGGTTCGTACCTGCTGGCGCTTTCGATGTTCCCGTTCCTGTACAACGTGTACAAGACGGCCAAGTCCGGCAAGCGCGTGACCGTGGACGACCCGTGGGGCTGGGGCCGCTCGCTGGAGTGGGCCACCTCCTGCCCGCCGCCGCGGCACAACTTCAACTCGCTGCCCCGGGTCCGCTCCGAGTCCCCGGCCTTCGACCTGCACCACCCCGAGGTGGCGCTGATGGAGATCGAGAACGGCGAGCGCGGCCACGCCGCGAAGAAGGCGCTCATGAAGGAGCGCGAGGCCGAGGCCGCCGCGCAGAAGGCGACCCGCCGGGCTGCCAAGAAGTCCGGCGAGAAGTCCGGGGAGGCGTGATCCGTGAAGGTCACCTCGAAGCTGTTCGGCTGGATGACGGGCTTCCTGATCATCATGGTCGCGCTCTACTGGATCACCTCGCACGACCCGACGGGTACGGCGGCGCTGATCATGGCCACCGGCCTTTCCGGCCTGATCTGCTTCTACCTCGGCTTCACGGCTCACCGGATCGCTCCGGGGCCGGATGACCGGGCGGACGCGGAGCCGCACGAGGGCGCCGGCGACCAGGGCTTCTTCTCGCCCACGAGCTGGTGGCCGCTGATGCTGTGCCTGGCGCTGGCCGCCACGTTCCTCGGCATCGCGGTCGGCTTCTGGCTGATGTACTTCGCCGCCCCGTTCGCGCTGTTCGGCGTGTACGGATTCGTGTTCGAGTACTACCGCGGCGAGAACAAGCACTATTAAAAGAATCTAGGAAGCCGCGCGGTTGAATGACCGTCAGGTCGTAGGTTCGTAACAAGTACTCAGCAAGGGCCGGTACGGATATCCGTACCGGCCCTTGCTGCATACGCTGTGCCGTGGTCGGTGCCGCATAAGGCGGGCACAGCAGGGTGGAGGCACAACATGGCTGACGCGGTCGCTCCGGGCGATGGCGCCGAAGAGGCAGTCGAGGGGGCCGACGAGGCCATATCGGTCGAGCCGACCGAGCAGATCGTAGAGACCGAAGAGACCGTAGAAGTCATAGAGACCGTAGAGGTCGTAGAGACCGTTGAGGTCGAGGACGACGCGGCTGGGGTCGAGGTCGTGGCGGAGGCCGAAGTCGAGGTCGTCGACGTCGAGGTGGTCGAGGTTGAGTCCGACACCGAGATCGTGGTCGAGGTCGAAGCAGAGGTCGTCGCGGAGGTTGTCGAGGAAGTCGACACCGAGGTCGTCGAAGCGGTCGACGTCATCGAGGTCGAGGCGGTCGTGGAGGCCGAATCCGAGTCTGAAGCCGAGACCGAGGATGATTCCGAGTCCGGCCCTGAGGCGGCCGCCACGGAGATCATCACACTGATCGAGGCAGCTGCTTCGCCCGAGCCCGCTCCGGCCCCTCAGGCGCCCGCTGAGCCCGTCGAGACCCCCGAGCCCGCCGAGGCCACGGCCGTCACGGAGGTCGCAGCCGCTGTGGCCGCCACCACCGCCCTGCCGGGCGTGGCGCAGGCGCTCGCGTCGGCCTCGTTCGTCCCGCCGCAGCCCGAGCCCGAGCCCCAGCCGCGGCAGCAGCAGCCGCCGCAGCCGCCGACCGAGCGTCCCACCGTCACCCTGGCAGGGCGTCGGTTCGACCGCAGGGCCGCGCTGGTCGCGGGCGGGGTCGGGGTGGTCGTGATCGGCGGCGCCGTCGCGGCGCTGGCGTCCTCGGGCGGCTCCACCAGCTCGCCGAGCGCGCTGAGCACCGGGAAGGCCGGGGTCGGGGGCGCCGGCGCGAGCACGAAGGCGTCGACCGCCGCGGCCGTGCCGCTGCCCACCATCACCACCTCTCCGGCTGACGGCGCGTCAGGCGTGGACCCGTCCAAGCCGATCACCGTCACCGTCCTCGACGGCACCATCGCCTCGGTCTCCCTCTCCGGCCAGGACCAGACCAACGGCACGCTCTCGACCGACGGCAGCACCTGGACCTCGGCCAACGCGCTCGACGTGAACTCGAGCTACCAGCTCACCGTCACCGCCAAGAACTCGGCGGGCAAGACCAAGTCGAGCGTCGTCTCCTTCCACACGCTCAAGCCCTCGGCCGCCTTCGGCGTCTCCTCGGTGGTGCCGCCGCGCGGCTCGACCGTGGGCGTGGGCCAGCCGATCCGGGTCACCTTCTCCAACTACGTGCCCGCCGAGTACCGCGCCGCGCTGGAGAAGGCCTGCGTCGTCACGACCAGCCCGGCGGTGGCCGGCGCCTGGTACTGGGTGTCGAACTCGACCGACGGCGCCGTGCTGGACTGGCGGCCGAAGGACTTCTGGGCCGTGAACACGAAGGTCTCGATCTCCTTCGACCTCAACGGCGTCCGGCTCGGCGAGCACCAGTTCGGCGTGAAGGACTACGCCTCGCACGACTTCACCATCCGCGACACCGACCTGCGGCTGATCGTGGACAAGGACACGTACTCCGCCACCTGCTACCAGAACGGCAAGGTCATCCGGACCTTCCCGATCGACACCGGCATGCTCAGCGCGGAGACCTTCGTCACCTACACCGGCACCATGAGCGTCCTGGGCAAGGGCAACCCGGTGGAGATGAAGGGCAACTACGGCCCCGGCGACACCTACGACGACTTCGTGAACTGGGCCACCCAGATCACCTGGAGCGGCACGTACGTGCACGCCGCGCCGTGGGACGGGGAGATCGGCCACGCCAACGACGACTCGCACGGCTGCGTGCACTGCCGCACGGTGGACGCCGAGTGGTTCTACAACATCGTCCAGACCGGCGACGTCGTGACCATCAACGGCAGCCGCAAGCGCGAGGTCGCGGTGTCCAACGGCATCTGCACCTTCACGCTGGACTGGGCGACCCTGCTCAAGGGCTCGGCGTATGGGGCGACGCTCAACGGGAAACCGGTCAGCGCTTAGCGAGGGGCTCGGGCGCGCCCGCGTAGCGCGGGCGCGCATTCCCGGTTACCGTGCGTAGGAAGGCCCCTTCGTGGGAGCCGGCCACGCGGGGGGCTCGAACCGGGAGGTTGGCAGCAGGATGGGTACCTGGCAGGTCGGGCCGTTCGACAACGACGTCGCGATGGACTTCTTCGACGAGATCGAGGAGACCCCGGACCCCGAGGTTCCGGCGAAGCTCAGCTCGGTCCTGTCGGCCGTGGCCGGGCGGCCCGGCCGGGTCGAGCTGGCCGAGGGACACCTGGCCGTGGCCGCCGCGGGGCTGGTCGCGGCCGGACGCTCGCGCAGCGCGGCCACCGGGAACCCGTCCGTGGACGAGTGGCTCACCGTGCACCGCCCGGTCACCGACACCGCCTGCGCCCGGCTGGCCCTGGCCGCCCTGGACCGGGTCGGCGGCTCGGACAGCGAGTGGATGGACCTGTGGGCCACCACCGACAACAAGCAGGCCGTGCGCGATCGACTCGAAGAGCTGCGCGCGGTGCTCTCCGGCTGAGGCCGCTCAACGCTCGACGGTTCGTGCTCCGACGCGTCGCCGGAGGCGTCCGACCCGCCTGCCGCGAGGCTCGTACGCCCCCGCATGTAGACCGTTCGGGTGAAACGCTGCGGCGTAGGAGTGAACCGTTCCGACGGTAATACCCTTCGGCCCCGGGTTTGGATCAGGAGCCGAAGGGTATTAAGCGTGCTTTTGCCCGGATTGCGCCCCAGTCCTCGCGAGGCCGGGACGGCTGCCGGATCAGACCGCGGTACCGAATCAGACCGCGCGGGTCGCGGCGCACCAGCGCTCGAGCGCGGCGGCCGCGGCTCCGGAGTCCAGCGAGGCGGCGGCCCGGCGCACGCCCGCGTCCAGCCGCTCGGCCAGCGGGGCCAGCTGCCCGGCCGGCACCTCGAGCGCGGCCAGCGCGGCCAGCGTCGCACCCGCGTTGAGCAGCACCGCGTCCCGCACCGGCCCGGTGTCCCCGGCCAGCAGCTTGCGCGCCACGTCCGCGTTGTACGCCGCGTCCGCGCCGCGCAACGCCTCCACCGGCGCCAGCTCGATGCCCACCGAACGCGGGTCGAAGGTCTCCTCCACCACGGTGCCCGCGTGCGCGGTCCACACCGTGGAGGTGGTCGTCACGGTCAGCTCGTCCAGGCCGTCCTGGCCGCGGAAGACCAGTGCGCTGTTACCCCGGCCGGCCAGCACCCCGGCCACCATCGGCGCCATCCGCAGGTCCGCCACGCCCACCGCCTGCGCCTTGACCCGCGCCGGGTTCGTCAGCGGGCCGAGCAGGTTGAAGGTGGTCGGCACGCCGATCTCCTTGCGGGCCACGCCCGCGTGCCGCAGTGCCGCGTGGAAGGTCTGCGCGAAACAGAAGGTGATCCCGGCCGTCTCGGCCACCGCCGCCACCTGCTGCGGCGTCAGATCCAGCCGTACGCCGAGCTCCTCGAGCACGTCCGCGGCCCCCGAGGCCGAGGACGCGGCCCGGTTGCCGTGCTTGACCACGCGCGCGCCCGCGCCCGCCGCGACGATCGCGGACATGGTGGAGATGTTGACGGTCTTCGCGCCGTCCCCGCCGGTGCCCACCACGTCAACCGTCGGCCCCGGCACCACGAGCACGTTGGCGTGCCGGTACATGGTCGCGGCCAGCGCCTCGAGCTCCTGCACGGTCTCGCCCTTGGCCCGCAGCGTCACCGCGAACGCGGCCACCTGCGCCGAGGTGGCCGCCCCGGACATGATCTCGTTCATGGCCCAGGCCGTGGCCTCGGCCGAGAGGTCTTCCCGCCGGATCAGTGCACCCAGTACCGAGGGCCAGGTGTGGGTGCCCTCCACTGCCGTCATCGTTCCTGGCCCTCCTTCCGCTGCTCGGGTACGCCCGGGGACCAAGCCCCGGGATCCGCCCCCAGCCTACGCGGAAAAGATGCGACGCAGTGTGGTCGTCCGGTGGCCGGACCGGGCCGGCGCCGTGCGGCCCGGCCCGTGTGTCCGGCCGGTCAGCCCACCCGGGGACGCAGCAGCCCCACGGCCACCTCGGCCAGCCGGACCGGGTCGATCGGGTGCGCGACCACCGCGTCCGCCCGCGCCCAGGTGGCCAGCCAGCCGTCCTGCGCCCGCCCGGTCAGCACCAGCAGCGGCGGGCACTGATAGATCTCGTCCTTGAGCTGGCGGGCCAGGCCCATCCCGCCGACCGGCACGGCCTCACCGTCCAGGATCAACAGGTCGGCCCGGACCCCCTTGACCGAGGCGTCCATCCGCTCGATCAGCGCGGCGGCCGTGGCGAACTCCTCGAGGGCGAGCGCGGGCAGGTCCGGGTCCGGCCGGGTGCCGAGGGCCAGCCGCAGGCTCTCGCGCACCTGCGCGTCGTCGCTGTAGAGCAGGACTTTCAGGGTCTTGGCCGGAGCCGGCGGCGGTGCGCCCACGGCGGTGGACCCCAAGGCCCCGGACCCGGACGTATCGGCCAAGGCTGCTGCGGACATGAACACGCCTCCACTTCGAGGACTGCGAATGCCGCGGTGCGGCACCCTGTTGATCGCGCGCAGTACGGCGCCCCCGGCCGGTGACGGCGGGTGAGCGTGCGACCCAGCGTAGGACGCGGCCTCGACGGAAACCAGCCCTAACGATCTGATAACGCGGCAGGAGTCGTGCGGACACGTTCGACCCCGGCCCGCCGCCGACGTGCTGACGGACGCTCACGCACCGGCGTCCCGGTGACTTCTTCCCCGTTTGGTCTAATCGCGTCCGGTTTCCGCGCCGCCATTCGATGGATCGTCAGCGACACCCGGCCCAAAGGGGTACCCCGGCGATGGGGCGGTAGCGGCAAGAGGCAATAATGGCCGCCGTGGCGACAGCAACTGCAACCCAAGCCGCACCCGCGCACCGGGTGCCCAATAGGCCCAACCTGGTCAGTGTCGGGACGATCATCTGGCTGGCCTCCGAGCTGATGTTCTTCGCGGCGCTGTTCGCGATCTACTTCACGCTGCGGTCGGTCTCGGGGAACTCGTTCTTCGAGCAGAACGCGAGCAATCTCAACGTCAAGCTCTCGTCGGTCAACACGATCATCCTGGTCGCGTCCTCGTTCCCGTGCCAGTTCGGCGTGTTCGCGGCAGAGCGCCACCAGGTCAAGCGCACCGGATCGCTGCTGAACCTGCGGCGCTGGGGTATGCGCGAGTGGTACATGTGGGCCTTCATCCTCGGCGCGATCTTCATCTCGCTCCAGGTCTACGAGTACTCCTCCCTCGTGCGCGACGGCCACCCGATCTCCGAGAACCAGTGGACCAGTGCCTTCTACCTGGCCACCGGCTTCCATGGCCTGCACGTGACCGGCGGTCTCTTCGCCTTCCTGATGGTCCTCATGCGTACCTACAAAGCCAAGCGCTTCACGCATGACCAGGAGATCTCGGCGATCGTCGTCTCGTACTACTGGCACTTCGTCGACGTCGTGTGGATCGGCCTGTTCTTCGTTATCTACATTCTCAAGTAACTCCGGACGAGAAGCTCCATTAGGGACATAAGTCGTGAAATCGCTCTCTACACGGCGACGCCACCCGCTGGCAGCGTTCGTCGTCCTGGTGCTCGCGTTGGGTTTCGCGGGCACCTTGTTCGCCGCGTTCGTATCGCCCGCCTCGGCGAACGCGGACAGTGGAAACACCAGCGCCCAGGCCATCGCGAATGGCAAGGCGCTGTATGAGACGTCCTGCTCGAGCTGTCACGGTATGAACGGCGAAGGCTCAAGCTACGGTCCCAGCCTGGTCGGTTCCGGCTCGGCCGCAGTCGACTTCCAGGTCTCCACCGGACGCATGCCCGCCCAGCAGCCGGGCGCGCAGATCCAGAAGAAGGCCGTGCTCTACACCCAGGCCCAGATCGACGAGATGGCCGCGTACATCCAGAGCCTCGGCGGTGGCCCCGTGGTCCCGTCGCAGAGCCAGTACTCGGTCAACGACTCGATGGTGCAGCTCGGTGGCGTGCTGTTCCGTACCAACTGCTCGCAGTGCCACAACTTCGCCGGTGAGGGCGGTGTGCTCACGGATGGCAAGTTCGCCCCGGAGCTCACCCAGACCTCGCCGAAGGCCATGTACGAGGCCATGCTGACCGGCCCGCAGAACATGCCGCAGTTCCCGAACACCGTCCTGCCGTCCGCTGAGAAGCAGGCGATCATCTCCTACATCGTCTCCACCCGGGACGAGGCCAACTACGGAGGCGCCGGCCTCGGCCGGATCGGGCCGACGTCCGAGGGCCTGTTCATCTGGACCTTCGGCCTGATCGCGCTGCTGCTGTTCGCGGTCTGGATCGCGGCGCACACCACCAAGGCCTCGGCCGAGCGCGTCGCCCAGGCTGCCGCCAAGAAGGGGGGCAAGTAGACCATGAGCGGTGACATGACTGAGCACGACGAGCACGGACACGGACCGGTGGCCGTCGACGAGCACGGACACGGCCACGTGGTCCCGTCCGGCGACCCGTTCGCCGACCCCGGCCTGCCGGAGCACCATCCCCGGCTGACCGACATCAGCGAGAAGGCCGCCAAGCGCTCCGAGCGCATCGTGGCGGGCCTGTTCGTGCTGTCCGCGGTCGCCACGATCGCGTTCATGGTCTGCTACACGCAGGTCCCGAACAACCGCCAGTCGCTGGTGAACTTCTTCCCCATCGGCGCGATGTCGGCGTCCAACTTCGCCCTCGGCGTGTGCCTGGGCGTGGCGCTGTTCTCGATGGGCGCGGGTGCCATCTACTGGGCCCGCACCCTGATGACGGACGTCGAGATCCCGCAGGAGCGGCACGAGTACGAGTCCAGCAACGAGGACAAGGCCGCCGCGATCGCCGAGTTCCAGCAGGGCGTGGAGGACTCGGACTGGAAGAAGCGTCCGCTCATCCGCCGCACCCTGATCGGCGCCATGGCGGTGCTGCCGCTGCCGGCGCTGTGGATCCTGCGCGACCTCGGCCCGCTGCCGGGCAACGCGCTGCGCTACACGGCGTGGACCGGCGGCGAGCTGATCATCAACGACAACACCGTGTCGCTGGACGGCACCACCGGCCAGGGCATCCGGCCGGAGGACATCACCATCGGCTCGCTGGTCAACGCCCGCCCCAAGGCGGCGCTCTCGGCCGGCGACGACTTCAACAACATGATGGTCAAGTCCTCCATCCTGCTCGTGCGGATGAACGAGGCCGACATCAAGTCCTCGCAGGAGCGTGACTGGGGCTACCACGGCATCGTGGCCTTCTCCAAGATCTGCACCCACGTGGGCTGCCCGGTGGCGCTCTACGAGCAGCAGACCCACCACATGCTGTGCCCGTGCCACCAGTCGACGTTCGACCTCTCGGACGACGGCAGGGTCATCTTCGGCCCGGCGGCGCGCTCGCTGCCGCAGCTTCCGATCACTGTGAACGCCGACGGCTACCTGGTCGCTCGCAGCGACTTCAACCAGCCGGTCGGCCCGAGCTTCTGGGAACGCGGATGAGCACTTCCACTGCGGGCGAGGAAATCGTCCCGACCACGCTGGGCGGGAAGGCCGCGGACTACCTGGACCAGCGGCTCGGCATCGCCGGCGCGGCCAAGAAGAACCTGCGCAAGATCTTCCCCGACCACTGGTCGTTCATGTTGGGTGAGGTCTGCCTCTACAGCTTCATCATCCTGCTGCTGTCGGGCATCTTCCTGACCCTGTTCTTCACGCCGTCCATGGGCGACGTGACGTACAACGGCTCGTACACGCCGCTGGACGGCATCAGGATGTCCGAGGCCTACGCCTCGACCCTGAACCTGTCCTTCGACGTGCGCGGCGGCCTGCTGATGCGCCAGATCCACCACTGGGCCGCCCTGGTCTTCGTGATGGGCATCATGGTGCACATGCTCCGGGTGTTCTTCACCGGCGCGTTCCGCAAGCCGCGCGAGCTCAACTGGATCATCGGCTTCGGCCTGTTCACGCTGGCGCTGGCCGAGGGCTTCTGCGGCTACTCGCTGCCGGACGACCTGCTCTCGGGCACCGGTCTGCGGATCATGCAGGGCCTGGTCCTGTCGATCCCGATCGTCGGCACGTACATCTCGTTCTTCCTGTTCGGCGGGCAGTTCCCCGGCCACGACATCGTGCCGCGGCTGTTCACCATCCACATCCTGCTGGTGCCCGGCCTGATCCTGGGCCTGATCACGGCGCACCTGATCCTGGTCTTCTACCAGAAGCACACGCAGTGGGCGGGTCCGGGACGCAACGACAAGAACGTGGTCGGCCTGCCGCTGATGCCGGTGTACATGGCCAAGGCCGGCGGTTTCTTCTTCGTCGTGTTCGGCTTCATCGCCCTGCTCGGCGGCCTGGTCTCGATCAACCCGATCTGGGTGTACGGGCCGTACGTGCCCAACCAGATCACGGCCGGATCGCAGCCGGACTTCTACATCGGCTTCTTCGAAGGCGCTCTGCGCATGATGCCGAACGTGGAGTTCAACTTCTGGGGCCACACCCTGTCGTTGAACGTCCTGGTGCCCTTCGCGGTCGTACCGGGAATCCTGTTCGGCGGCATCGCGCTGTATCCGTTCATCGAGGCCTGGATCACCGGCGACAAGCGCGAGCACCACATCCTGGACCGCCCGCGCAACATGCCGACCCGTACCGCGCTCGGCGTCGCCGGCATCACGTTCTACGGCGTGGGCTGGCTCAACGGCGGTAACGACCTGATCGCCATCCGGTTCAACCTCTCGGTGGAATCGATCACCTGGGTATGCAGGTTCCTGATCATCCTGGGACCGATCTTCGCGTTCTGGCTCACCCGGAGGATCTGCTTCGGGCTGCAGCGGCGCGACCGCGACAAGGTGCTGCACGGCGCCGAGTCCGGCATCATCACCCGGTCCCCGGAGGGCGCGTTCTCCGAGGTCCACACCCCGCTCTCGCAGGGCGAGCTGCACAAGCTGACGGCGCACGACGTGCACCGCCCGCTGACGCTGACCGAGGTCACCGACGCCAACGGCGTCCCGGCCCCGAACCTGCGCCGCGCGAAGCTGCGGGCCAAGGCGACGCAGTGGTACTTCGGCCAGCGGGTGGAGAAGCCCACGGCCGAGGAGTACCACGAGTCGATCACCAGCGGCCACCACTGAGTCCGCGCGGGCCGCGAAGCACGAAAAAGCTGTAGCCACACAGCAGTTCCCCTCCGTACCGTCGAGGTGCGGAGGGGAACGTGTTTGTCGGGGCTGTGGTGGCGGTGGGATCCGTGGTGCCGGTGTGCGCGGCGGGACGCGCCGCGGCCGTCACCGCGCCCCGGCCTGCTCGGGCCCGGCCGTCAGGGCCCGGCCTGCTCGGGCCCCGGCTACTCGAGACCGAGCGCGAAGGCCGCCTCGAGATCGACGTCGCTGTAGGCGCGGAAGGCCGTGTGGGTCTCGGTACGCAGGACGCCCTGGACCTTGTTGAGCCTGCCGGGGATGAGGTCGGCGAGGTCTTCGTGCCGGGGCACCCGCGCGATGGCGATCAGGTCCCACTCACCGGTCACCGAGTAGACCTCGCTCACACCGTCGAGCGCCGCCACCGAGGTGGCGGTCTCCGGAACGAGCCCGGTCTCGGCCTTGATCATCACTATCGCGGTCACCATGAGGCCAGCTTACGACGGGCCCGCGCCGGAGCGCGCGGGGGCTCTCGCCGGGCGCGTGAAAGCGTCTACCCTGGGAAATACCCGAATACCGACAGTCGGTGGCGACGAGAGGCGGATGATGAGCGGCGAGGATGCCGGGGCGGACGCGCTCGGCGCGCCCGAGCCCCCCGCCGCGCCCACGCCGCCGGCGCCGCCACTGCCGCCGCACGCGCCCGAGCCCCCGGCGCCGCCGGTCTCCGTGGCGCCCGTGGCCGCCGCCGATCCCGCGCCGGACGACGCCGCCGACGACGCGGCCGCATACGCCCCGCAGGATGCGGCCGCACACCCGGCCGACGGCGCCCCCGACTCCCACGTCGACCTCGTCGCCACGCTCTCCGAGCCGGTGCGCGCCCGCGTGCTCGACTTCGCGGCGCAGGTGGCGGGCGGCCTGAGCCACGCGGCCCTGCCGGCCTCGCTGCGTCCCTTCGCCCGGTTCACCCCGGCCAAGCGGGCCAGGCTCGCGGCCACGCCGCTCGCGGCTGCGCTCGAGGCGGACGGGGTCTTCCGCGGCCGGGTGGCCGAGCGGGTGCGCGAGACGTACCCGGAGGTGGCCCAGACCCTCTTCGCCGGCCACATCCCGCCGGCCGCCGACCCGCGCGACGTCGCGGCCATCGCCTATGTGCTGCGTCCGGAGGGCTGGACGCTCCTGCTCGAGCAGGCCGAGCTCGCCGCGCGCGAGTCCGAGCGCGCGCTGGCGGACGAGCATCTGGGCGACGAGGTGGCCAGGCTCAAGGCCGAGATCGACACGCTGCGCGAACAGGCCAAGAGCGAGATCGACACGCTGAAGGCGGAGCTGACCGCCGAGCGGCGCGAGGGCGACTCGCTGCGGCGGCGCATCCGCCAGCTCGAGGCCGACATGCGCCGCGCCCAGGCCCAGGCCCGCGAGGCCCTCGCGGAGGGCGGCGTCGTGCAGAACGCCGCCGCGGTCCAGGTCGCGGCCGCCGAGGCCGAGCTGCGCCGGGTGCGGACCCGGCTGACCGAGGCCGAGGCCGCGCTCGAGTCGTCCCGCAAGGCCGGCAAGGCCAGCCGCGGCGCCGACGACCTACGGCTGCGGCTGCTGCTCGACACCATCAGCGAGGCCGCCGCGGGCCTGCAGCGCGAGCTGGCCATCGCGCCCAGCAGCGCCCGCCCGGCCGACACGGTCGAGGCCGTGCGCGCCGACGCCATCGGCGCCCACGACGTCGAGGGCCAGGCCAGGGCCGGCGACGACCCGGCGCTGCTCGATGCGATGCTGGCGCTGCCCCGCGCGCACCTGATCGTCGACGGCTACAACGTGACGAAGACCGGGTTCCCCACGCTGTCCCTGCACGAGCAGCGGATCAGGCTGCTCAAAGGCCTCGGCGGCATCGCCGCGCGCACCGGCGCGGAGATCACCTGCGTCTTCGACGGCGCCGAGCTGGCCGGCCCGGTCCCGGTGCCCCCGCACAAGGGGGTCAGGGTGCTGTTCTCCAAGGGCGGCGAGATCGCGGACGCGCTCATCCGCAGGCTCGTCGCCGCCGAGCCCCAGGGCCGGCCGCTGATCGTGGTCTCCTCCGACAAGGAGGTCGCCGACGGGGTGCGCCGCAGCGGCGCCCGCCCGGTGCCGTCCTCGATGCTGGTGCGCCGCCTCGGCCGGTCCTGACCTGCTGACGATCAGTCGGATTACTCGCCCGATCGAGCGAACGCGTTTGGCCCGCCGGTTGCGTGACCGATAGCTTGCGCTGCGTTCTACGACTGCCGTCGGGACGCGCAGGATGTGTCCCAGCCCGCTCGAGAGGGGTGACGCCGCCTTGGCGTCGCACGCGCAAGTTCCGCGACACCGCGCCGCGCACAGCGTCGTGCTGCGGCGTGGGGTCCCGGCCGCCTCGGTCACCGCGGTCGCCTGCGCCGCCATCGGCCTCGTTCCCGCCGTGGGGAACGCCGCGCCGGCGCCGGGCACGGCCACCGCGGGATTCTCGGCCGATCCCCGGCTCGCCGCCGAGCAGCACATCGCCGACCTGTATCAGCAGGCTGAGGCCCTCACCCAGCAGTACGACGCCGACCAGGAGAGCATCGGCCGGCTCCAGGCCGCGGTCGCGGCCGAGTCCGGCCAGAGCGCGGCGGCACAGAGCCTGCTCGCCCGGCTGAGCGGCGGGCTCGGTCGGCTGGCGGCCGAGCAGTACCGCGACGTCGGCGACACCTCGTCGCTGACCCTGCTGTTCGCCACCCACCCCGACCTCTATCTCCAGCGCGCCGTGCTCAACGACCGGGTGGCCGCGCTCGACGCCCAGCAGGTGCAGTCCGCGCGGGTGCTCCAGGCCCAGCTCACCTCGCTGCGCGCGCTCGGCCAGACCGAACTGGCGAACCTTCAGCAGGCGCACGCGGCGCTGGTAGAGCAGCGTGCGACGATCGAGGCCGAACTCGCCCAGGCGCGCGCCCAGCTCGACTCCCTCGGCTTCGCCGACCGGCACGTGGTCGCCGAGGCACTGGCCGAGGGGGAGGGCGGCGACGGCTTCGGCACCGCCCAGTCCGTCCACCCGCCCTCGCTCGGCGCCCTGCTCGCCGCGGTGAACACGGCCGTGGCCGGGTCCGGCGGGCAGGCGGACATCGACGCGGGCCGGGCCCAACGGGCCATCAGCGCCGCGTACGCCGAGTTGGGCAAGCCCTACGTCTGGGGCGCGGTCGGACCGTACGGCTTCGACTGTTCCGGGCTGATGCAGCACGTCTGGGCCAAGGCCGGGGTGATGCTGCCGCGGACCTCGCAGGAACAGGCCTCGATCGGCCCGCCGGTGCCGCTGAGCGGGATCCGGCCGGGAGACCTGGTGATCTACTTCGCCGGGCGCACCCACGTCGGCATGTACGTCGGGCACGGCCTGGTCATCCACGCGCCGCGGCCCGGTTCCGAGGTGCAGTTCGCCGCGCTGCGGGCCATGCCGATCAGCAAGATTGTGCGGCCGGACGGGAACTGAACCCGGTGTCCGGATCGCTCGTGCCGGGGGTCGGGCCGTTCGTCTCGACATCGACGTCGGCCTCCCGCGCGCTACTCGCCTCGGCGGCGGGCCCGGTGGCCGTTCCGGTGGCCGGCTCCGCGCCGTCGCCCGCCGGGCCCGGTGCCTCGGCCGCGGCCGGTGCGTCCGCCGCGATGCCGACGTGCGCCCGCTCCACCTCGTCCACGGCGAAATCCGGGCGATCGGCGACGTCGTCCGCCACGGCCGTCGCCGCCTGCCCCTTGGGCAGCGCATAGGTACGCCAGAGCAGATAGCCGGCCCACACCGTGGCGATCACGAGCATGGAGTTGCGGCAGGTCAGGATGATCGCCGCGGTGCTGTTGCCCTTGAGCAGCCGGGGGAACATCAGCGGGAACTCGAGCTGGGTGATCGAGATCGTGGCCATCAGCAGCCAGCACGGCCCGGCCAGCACGGTGCCTCCGCGCGGCAGCGGCGTCAGGGCAAGGCAGAGCGCGACCAGGCCGCAGATCCAGACCAGGTACTGCGGGCTGAGCACCCGGCTGGTGATGATCGAGATCAGCACCGCGACCAGGGCCGCGTCGTAGTAGACGCCCTCGCTCCAGCGCTGCGGGGTCAGCCGGGCCCGCCGGCGCCACCACAGCAGCCAGCAGAAGCCCAGCAGCGTGAGCAGTTCGCAGAACCTGGAGATCGAGCCGATGCCGGGGCCGAGGATCTCGAAGGAGCCGTAGCGGTTCTTGATCACGCCGTGGTAGCCCAGGTGGCGGGCCAACAGGAACGGCGTCGCGAGCACCGACTCGACCTCCAGGCCCCGGTCGTGCTCCTGGGACAGGAAGCCCAGCGCCCCCGGCAGGACCAGGATCAGGATGAGCGTCGGCACCGCGCCGCCGATCACGGCCCAGGTCACGGCGCGCCGCCCGCTCGGGCCCCGGGGCAGCCCGAAGACCAACGCGATCGGCCAGACCTTGACGATCGTGCCGAGCCCGATCGCCAGGCCGCGCACCCGCCAGGTCCACACCGCCGTGCGCAGCGCCACCGCGAGCCCGACCGAGGCGATCATCGTCACGGCGATGTCGTACCGGCCGAACACGATCGGGCCGAGCATGAAGATCGCTGCCACGTACACGTACGCGCCCAGGTAGTCGGCCCGCTCGTGCCCGGTCTCCTCGGCCGTGCGCCAGCAGCGGTAGAGCACCAGCAGGAACACGGTCAGGTCCGAGACCAGGGCGAGGGTGTAGAAGGCGCTGTAGTAGCTCATCCCGGTGACCGAGCGGATCAGCCGCGGCACCGCGATCACGACGCCCGCGCCGGGAGGGTACTGCCAGGTCGGGTCATGCTGCGGGAACCTGCCCTGGGCGAAGATCTGCGACCACCGGTTGTAGAGCTTGACGTCGCCGATGATGTCGCCGTGCGAGATGTACGGGACCACGCTGTAGACGAACATCATCAGCACGCCCCTGGTCCACACCCAGCACGCCGCGGGCAGCGCCGCCGAGCGCAGCCGCGCGGGAGTGAGCATGCCCCGGAGGGTCATCGTGCCGCCTGTCTCTAGGTCGGGTTCGGGCATCGCGGGGCGGATCTGAGATCGTGGTCCCATGGCCCGCACCCTCGTCGTGACCAACGACTACCCCCCGCGTCCCGGCGGTATCCAGGCATTCGTCCAAGCGATGGTGGATGGATTCACCCCTTCGGACGTGGTCGTGTACGCCTCGACCTGGCGCGGACACGTCGAGGAGTGCGCCCGGTACGACCGTGACAAGCCGTATCTGACGGTCCGTGACAAAACCACGATGATGATCCCCGACCCGGTGCGGGTACGCCGAGCGGTGGATCTCGCCAAGGCCGAGGGTTGCGACCGCGTGTGGTTCGGCGCGGCCGCCCCGCTGGCCCTGATGGCCCCGGCCCTGCGGCGCGGCGCCGGGGTGCAGCGCCTGGTCGCGACCACGCACGGGCACGAGGCCGGCTGGGCCCAGCTGCCCGTCGCCCGCCGGCTGCTGCGGCGCATCGGCGAGGGCGTGGACGTGGTCACCTATCTGACCGAGTACTACCACCGCGAGGTCGGCGACGTGCTCAGCCCCGCGGCCCGGGCGCGGATGACCCAGCTGCATCCGGGCGTCGACGTCGACGCCTTCCACCTGGGCGTGCGCAACGAGCCTGAGACGCTCGAGCTGCGCCGCGGCTTCGGCCTGGCCGACCGCCCCACCGTCGTGTGCGTCTCCCGGCTCGTGCCGCGCAAGGGCCAGGACACCTTGATCAAGGCCCTGCCACTGATCCGCAAGCTCGTCCCGGACGCCGCCCTGCTGATCGGCAGCGGCGGCCCCTACCGCGGTGAACTCGAGCGCCTCGTCAGGGAGACGGGCGTGGAGCGCGACGTGGTCTTCAGCGGCCCGGTCTCCTGGGCCGAGCTGCCCCGCCTCTACGCGGCCGGCGACGTGTTCGCGATGCCGTGCCGCACCCGCCGCGGCGGCCTCGACATCGAGGGCCTCGGCATCGTCTACCTGGAGGCGGCCGCGCTCGGCATGGCCGTGGTCGGCGGCGACTCCGGCGGCGCCCCGGACGCGGTGCTCGACGGCGAGACCGGCTACGTCGTGCCCGGCGGCGGTCCGGACGCCGTCCGCTCCACCGCCGAGCGCGTCGCCGAACTGCTCGCCGACCCGGCCAAGGCCGAGCGCATGGGCAAGGCCGGGCGCGAGTGGGTCGAGCGCGAGTGGCGCTGGCCGCTGGTGCAGCGGAAGTTCCAGGACCTGCTCGGGCTCTGAGGGGCGGGCAGCCGGGCGGCCGATCCGATCCCCGCCACTTCGGCCGAGCCCGGGGCGTCGGCCGGGATCTTCCGGCCCGATAGGCTCGTGGCCATGGAGAGGATCACGACGCGCAACGCCACCTTCCAGCAGTGGGAGGCGCTGCTCGGCAACCGGGCGAAGCGGCACCGGACCGGACGGTTCCTGGTTCAGGGGGTACGGCCGCTCACGCTCGCGCTGCGCTACCGCTGGCCGGTGGAGGCGCTGATCTTCGATCTGGACCGCCCGCTCAGCCGCTGGGCCGCCGACACCCTGCGGGCGAGCCGGGCGCCGCAGTACGGCATGGCCGGGGAGCTGATGGCCGAGCTCGGCGAGAAGGAGTCCGCGCCGCCGGAGCTTCTCGCCGTACTCGCCACGCCCCCGGACGACCTCGGCCGGATCGAGCCGCCCGTCGAGGAGGCCTTCCTCGGCCTCGTCTTCGACCGCCCGACCAGCCCGGGGAATCTGGGCTCGATCATCCGCTCCGCGGACGCCTTCGGGGCCCACGGCGTGCTCGTCTCCGGCCACGCGGCCGACCCGTACGACCCCAAGTGCGTGCGGGCGAGTACGGGCTCGCTGTTCGCGCTGCCCACGGTCCGGGTGCCCTCGAGCGCCGAGGTGCTCGACTGGGTCGCCTTCCACCGCGGGCAGGGCACGCCGATCCGCCTGGTGGGCACGGACGAGCACGGCGAGGCCGACATCGGCGAATTCGACCTCACCGGCCCGACCCTGCTGGCGATCGGCAACGAGACCAGCGGCCTGAGCCAGGCCTGGCGCGAGGCCTGCGACAGCCTGGTGCGCATCCCCATCGGGGGCGCGGCCAGCTCGCTCAACGCGGCGAACGCGGCGAGTGTGGTGCTCTACGAGGCCGCGCGCCAGCGCAGAGCCGGCCGCTGACCGGAGCCCGTCGGCTCAGAACCGCTGGGCCTGCCCGTCCTCCAGCGGCCGGGCGCCGCCGGTGCTGACGCCCAGCCAGTTCAGCGCGCCGAGCAGGTGCTGCTGGAACGGCACGTCGAGGTAGGCCTCGTCGGCGTGGCCGAGCGCGGTGTAGAAGGAGCGTCCGCCGCCGAAGTCCCGGCACCAGGCGATCGGGTGGTCCGGGCCCATCGTGCCGCCCTCGTAGCCCGCCTCGTCCACCGACAGCAGCACCCGTACGTCGGCGCGCGGATTGCGGCGGAAGGAGTACCACTCGTCCGTCCTGGCCCAGCTGGTGCCCAGATGCGCGGTGGCCGGATGCGTGTCGTCCTCGACCCGCATCACCGCCGGCTGGACGGCCGGGTGCTGGTCGAACCAGGCGCCCACCAGCTCGCCGAAGTACGGCCAGTCGTACTCCGTGGTGGACGCGCCGTGCACGCCGAGCCAGCTGCCGCCGCCGTCCATGTACGCCACCAGCGCTTCGCGGCCCTCGTCGTCGAGCACCTCGCCGCTGGTGGACAGGAACACGACCGCGTCGTAGCGCGCCAGCCGACCCTTGCGGAACGCGTGCACGCCCTCGCTCGCCTCGACCGCGAATCCGTGCTCGAGACCGAGCCGCTCGAACGCCTCGACCCCGGCCGGGATCGAATCGTGCCGGTAGCCCGTGGTCTTCGTGAAGACCAGGATCCGCGATATCTCGCCGTCCACCTCGGCTCGCCTCCGCCCATCGTTCATCCGCGAAGGGTCGTCGCCGACGCGGGTGCCTCGGCCGACGCCCGCATCAGCTGCTCATGTCGGTCTATCACGGTTCGCAGCGTCCGCTCACCCGGGGTGTCCCAGACGTCCTGGTTGAAGATCTCCACTTCGGTGAATCCGTCGTATCCGGTGGCCCGCACGGCGCGCACGAACGCCGGTATGTCGATCACACCGTCACCCACGTGCCCGCGCCCGAGCAGCGCGTCGGCCGGGATCGGGACGAGGAAGTCGCAGACCTGGAAGGCGTGGATCCGCCGCTGCGCCCCGGCCCGCTCGATCTGCCCGAACACCTGCGGATCCCACCAGATGTGGTAGGTGTCCACGCACACCCCGACGTTCTCGCAGCCGCTCCGCCGCTCGGCCTCCTCGGCGAGGTCGAGGGCCTGGCCGAGGGTCGAGACGACGGCCCGGTCGGCGCAGAACATCGGGTGCAGCGGCTCGATCGCGAGCTTGACGTTGCGCTCGCGTGCGTACGGGGCCAGAGTGGTGATCCCGTCCGCCACCGCCCGGCGCGCCGCCGTGAGATCCTTGCCACCCTGCGGCAATCCGCCCGCCACGAGAACGAGAACGTCCGTGCCGAGGGCGACGCACTCGTCCACGGCCGCCTCGTTCTCGGCCTTCCAGTCCGGCGCGGTGAAGAAGCCGCCGCGGCACAGGCTGGTCACGGTCAGGCCGGACTCGCGCAGCAGGCGCGCGGCCTCGTCCAAGCCGTGCTCCGCGACCTTGTCCCGCCACAGCCCGATGCCCGCCACACCCGCGCTCACGCAGCCTTCGACGGCCTCGGCCAGCGACCAGCCCTTCGTGGTCCACTGGTTCAGTGCCAGCCGCTCAGTCACCGGTCCCCTCCTTCTTCAATCCATTGATTCCGCCGAGCCCCAGGTCGGCCAGGCGGCGCTGCGCGAGCTGCGGGTCGGGGAAGATCCCGCCCTGCTCGGCCAGCGCGAAGAGCGTGCGCAGGTGCGCCGCGTCCCGGGCCGACTCGAATCCGCCGACCATCCGGAAGTGCTCCTGATACCCCGACAGGTACGCCAGGAACACCACCCCGGTCTTGTAGTACGGGGTCGGCGCGGCGAAGATCTGCCGCGCCAGCGGGACCAGCGGGTCGAGTACGGCGCGGAACCCGGCCACGTCGCCCGCGTCGAGGCGGGCCAGGGCCGCGGCGGCCTGGGCGGCCAGCGGGTCGAACACGCCGAGCAGCGCGTGGCTGAAGCCCTGCTCGTCGCCCGCGATCAGCTCGGGGAAGTTGAAGTCGTCGCCGGTGTAGAGCCGCACGCCCTCCGGCAGCGCCCGGCGCAGCGCGACCTCGCGGTCCGCGTCCAGCAGCGAGACCTTGATGCCCTCGATCCGGCCGGCGTGCTCGCGGATGACGCCAAGCACGGCCTCGGCCGCCTCGTCGAGGTCCGCGCTGCCCCAGTAGCCGCGCAGCGCCGGATCGAACATGTCGCCGAGCCAGTGCAGGATCACCGGCCGCTGCGCCCGGGCGAGCACCCGGGCGTAGACCGCCGCGTAGTCCTCGGCACCGCGCGCGCCGGCGGCCAGCGCGCGGCTGCACATGACCACCGGCTGCGCGCCCGCGCCCTCGACCAGGTCGAGCTGCTCCTCGTACGCGTCACCGATCTCAGTGAGCGAAAACGCCGCGCCGTCCGGCGTCGCGGGCAGCTGGTCCGTGCCGACTCCGCAGCACAGCAGCCCGCCCACCGACTCGGCCTCGGCGCCCGAACGCTTGATCAGCTCCTTGGTGGCGGCCCAGTCCAGGCCCATGCCGCGCTGGGCGGTGTCCATCGCGTCGGCCACGCCGAGGCCGAGGGACCACAGCCGGTGGCGGAACGCGAGGGTCGCGTCCCAGTCGAGCGCCGCGGGTGCGCCGGGGCGCTGGTCGGCCGCCGGATCGGCCACGACGTGCGCGGCGGCGAAGACGGTGCGGGAGGAGGCCATCAGGCGCCCCGGCCCAGCTCGGGCACGGCGATCCGGCGGCCCTCGGCGGCCGAGGCCAGGCCCAGCTCCGCCAGCTGCACGCCCTTCGCGCCGGCCCACAGGTCGTGCGCGAACGCGGCGTCCGGGCGCTCGTCGGCGACGTACTGCAGGAACCGCTCCCACTGCAGCTTGAATCCGTTGTCGAACTCGCCGTTGTCCGGCACCTGCTGCCACTGCGCGCGGAAGGGCTCGGTGTTCGGGATGTCCGGGTTCCACACCGGCTTCGGCGTGCCCGCGCGGCTCTGGAAGCGGCACTCGCGCAGCCCGGCCACGGCGCTGCCGTGGGTGCCGTCGATCTGGAACTCCACCAGCTCCTCCCGGTGCACGCGCACCGCCCAGGAGGAGTTGATCTGCGCGACGATGCCGCCGTCGAGCTCGAACACGCCGTACGCCGCGTCGTCGGCCGTGGCCTGGTACGGCTTGCCGAGTTCGTCCCAGCGCTCGGGGATGTGCGTGGCGATCTGCGCGTAGACCGAGCGCACCGGCGCGATGATGTGTTCGAGCACGTACTGCCAGTGCGGGAACATGTCGAGCACGATGCCGCCGCCGTCCGCGCTGCGGTAGTTCCAGGACGGGCGCTGGGCGCTCTGCCAGTCGCCCTCGAAGACCCAGTAGCCGAACTCGCCGCGCACCGACAGGATCCGGCCGAAGAAGCCCGCGTCGACCAGGCGCTTGAGCTTGAGCAGGCCAGGCAGGAAGAGCTTGTCCTGCACCACGCCGTGCTTGACCCCCGCCGCGTCGGCCGAGCGGGCCAGCTCGAGCGCGCCGGCCAGCGAGGACGCGGTGGGCTTCTCCACGTAGATGTGCTTGCCGGCCGCGATCGCCTGCTGCACGGCCGCCTCGCGCAGCGGTGTGAGCTGGGCGTCGAAGTAGATCTGGTTGGCCGGGTCGGCGAGCGCGGCGGACAGGTCGGTGGTGAAGTGCTCGAGCCCGTGCCGGGTCGCGAGCGCCTCGAGCTTGTCCGCGTTGCGCCCGACCAGGACCGGTTCGGGCCACAGCACCCGGCCGTCGGCCAGCTGCAGGCCGCCCTGCTCGCGCAGGGCCAGGATCGAGCGGACCAGGTGCTGCCGGTAGCCCATGCGTCCGGTCACACCGTTCATCACGATGCCGAGGGTGGTGCGGGCCATGTCGCCTTCTTTCGGGGACGCCGCGGTTCGCCGCGGATGGGGTGGGGGCGCTGATTTGGAAAGCGCTTTCCAACGGGTAGGGTAGGGGCGTGCGCGAGGAGAGGTCAAGAGCCGCCGAGGCCGAGGAATCGGGAACCGTGGCGGAGCGGGGTGCGGCGGCGCAGGTCGCGGCGCCCGGTGCGGGCGTGCCCGCGGCCGCGGCGGCCGGAGCCGCCGGGGCGGGCCGCAGCCGGCCGGTGACGGGGGCGGTGACGCTCAAGCAGGTGGCCGCGGCGGCGGAGGTGTCGCTGGCGACGGCGTCGCGGGTGCTGCACCACTCCGGCGGGCGGGAGGTGCGCGCGGCGCTGGTGGAGCGGGTGCAGACGGCGGCGGAGCGGCTCGGCTACGTCTCGAACCCGCACGCCCAGGCCCTGGCCCGGGCCCGCTCCGGCACCGTCGGACTGATCGTGCACGAGGTGACCGACCCGTACTTCGCCGCCATCGCCTCCGGCGCGATGCACGCGGCGCACGCCTCCGGCGTGATGGTCATGCTGGCCGCGACCTTCCGCGATCCCGGGCTCGAGCTCGACTATCTCAGCAGACTGCGGGCGCAGGGCGCGCGCGGGGTGCTGCTGGCCGGCAGCGGCAGCGCGGATCCGGAGGTCAACGCCCCGCTCGCCGCCGCCATCGACGCGTTCCAGCGCGAGGGCGGGCGGGTGGTGGCGATCGGCGCGAGGCCGGAGGCCGCGGTGGACGCGGTGGTGCCCGCGAACGCGGGCGGGATGCGGCTCGCGGTGCGGCATCTGGCCGAGCTGGGGCACACCAGGATCGGCGTCGTGTCAGGGCCCGGAGGTCTGCTGACGGTGCGTGAGCGGCTGTCCGGGCTGCCGGCGGACGCGCCTGAGCCGGTGCCGGTCGTCGAGGCCGACTTCACCCGCGAGGGCGGGCGCAGGGCGGCGTTCGACCTGCTGGCGCGCCATCCGGAGATCACCGCCGTGATCGCGCTCAACGACCTGATGGCCGCCGGGGTGCTCGCGGCCGCGCGCCAGGCCGGGCAGGACGTGCCGCGGCGGCTGTCGGTGGTCGGGTTCGACGACGTCCCGTTCGCGGCGGACCTGAGCCCGACGCTGACCACGGTGCGGCTGCCGCTGGAGGAGATCGGGCGCCGGGCCATGGAGCTGCTGCTGGAACAGGACGAGGCGGAGCCGGACGACCCGCCGCGCACGATCCCGGTGGAGGCCGAGCTCGTGCGGCGGGGGTCGACCGCGCCGCCGGTCTGACGGCGCCTCAGCGCGCGTACATCGCCTCGATCTTCGCCGCGTACTCGGCCGTGAGCACGTGCCGGCGGATGGACTGCTTCGGGGTCAGCTGCCCGGCGTCGATGCTCCACTCCACCGGGAGCACCTCGAACTTGCGGATCGACTCGGCCTTGGAGACCGCCTTGTTGGCGTCGTCGACTGCGGCCTGGATGTCGGCGAGCAGGTCCGCGTCCTTGACCAGGGCCTCGAGCGAGGTGTCGGCCGGCTTGCCGTGCTGGGAGAGCCAGTGCGGCAGCGACTCGGGGTCGAGCGTGATCAGGGCGCTGATGTACGGCTTGGCGTCGCCGATGACCATGGACTGGGCGACCAGCGGGTGCGCGTTGATCCGGTCCTCGAGCACGGCCGGGGCCACGTTCTTGCCGCCGGAGGTGACCAGCAGCTCCTTCTTGCGGCCGGTGATCCGCAGGTAGCCCTGCGCGTCGAGCTCGCCGAGGTCGCCGGTGCGGAAGAACCCGTCGGCGGTCATGACCTCCTGGGTCGCCGCGTCGTTGTGCCAGTAGCCGGCGAAGACCATCTTGCCCTTGGCCTCGATCTCGCCGTCCTCGGCGATCCGGATCGTGGTGCCGGGCACCGGCAGGCCCACGGTGCCGGGCTTGATCGCCTCGATCGGGTTGACCGCGATGGCCGGGGAGGTCTCGGTCAGGCCGTAGCCCTCGCACACGGTCAGGCCGATGCCGCCGAAGAAGTAGGTCAGCCGCTCCCCGAGCGGCGCGCCGCCGGAGATGGTGTGGGTGGTGCGCCCGCCCAGGGCGGCGCGCAGCTTGGTGTAGACGAGGCGGTCGAACACCTTGTGCTTGAGGTTGAGCGCGAGCGGGACCTTGCCGTC
Organism: Actinospica durhamensis; assembly: GCF_018139695.1. Lineage (GTDB taxonomy): Bacteria > Actinomycetota > Actinomycetes > Streptomycetales > Catenulisporaceae > Actinospica > Actinospica durhamensis. The sequence goes on from NZ_JAGSOG010000007.1 coordinate 48,419, forward strand.
CCCCTTCGCCCTGGCCTCGGCCCAGGCGATGGCGGTGGCCGCTGCGGCGTCGAAGATCTTGCCCTTGCCCTCGGCGTGCGCCTTCTGGCTGGCCGAGTTGTAGACCTTCTCCAGCACCCGGGGGATGGTCAGCAGGAAGGTCGGGCGGAAGCTGGCGAGCTCGGGCAGCAGCTGCTTGGTGTCGCCGCAGTGCGCGAGCTTGGCCCGGGACATCAGCGTGCCGATGTGGATGATCCGGGCGAACACGTGCGCGAGCGGGAGGAACAGCAGCGTGCTGGCGTCCTCGCCGCGGAACATCCGGGTCAGCACCGCCACCGCGTTGCCCGCCTCGAACAGCAGGTTCTCGTGGGTGAGCACGCAGCCCTTGGGGCGGCCGGTGGTGCCCGAGGTGTAGATGATGGTGGCCACCGACTCGGGCACGAGGGTGGCGCGGCGCTCCTCGAGCACCGCGTCGGCCACGTCCGTGCCCGCCTGCGCCAGGAGCGCCAGCGCGCCCGCGCCGTCGGTGCCGGCCGGGTCGATCTGCCAGATGTGCTTGAGCGTGCCCGCCTGGTCGCGCACCGCCTCCACCGCGGCGGTGTTCGCGGGCAGCTCGGTGAACACCGCGCTGGCGCCGGAGTCCGCGAGGATCCAGGCGACCTGCTCGGCCGAGGAGGTCTCGTAGATGGGCACCGGGATCGCCCCGGCCTCCCAGATGGCGAAGTCGAGCAGGGACCACTCGTAACTGGTGCGCGACATGATCGCGACCCGGTCGCCGGCCGCGACGCCGAGCCCCACCAGGCCCTTGGCCGCGCTGAGCACCTCGGTCAGGAACTGCGCGTACGTGACGTCGACCCAGCTGCCGTCGACCTTGCGGGCCAGACCGGCGTGCTGGGGCAGTTCCGCGGCGTTCCTGTGGACCAGGTCGGTCAGGTTCGCCCTCTCGGGCACCCGGTACAGCGGTTCGACGGTGAACTCGCGCACGTGCAGGCTCCTCGCGCTGAAGAATTCGGGGGCGGGACGCGGAAAATCCCCGCGTCACGAAGGTACAACTTATTACCGGCCGGTAGCCAGAGTGTGTGAGGAAGATTTCCGGGCCACTGTCCGGCCCTGGCACCGGAGCGACACGATACTCTGAGGAGGCTGGACGAACGACGCGTTGGGAAGGGAACCGATGGCGGACCGCACCCGGGCCTCGATCGAGATCGGCGCATCCGCCGACGCGGTCATGGCCGTGATCGCGGACCTGCCCGCCTACCCGGAGTGGACGGGGGAGGTCAAGCAGGTCGACGTCCTCGAGGCGGAGCCGGAAACCGGCCGGGCCAGGCGCGCGCTGCTGGTCATCGACGGCGGCGCGCTGCGGGACCGGCAGGAGCTCGCCTACACCTACGACGGGGCCACGGCGGTGCGCTGGAGCCTGGTCAAGGGCGACATGCTGCGCGCGCTCGAGGGCGCCTACACACTCACCCCGTCCGCCGACGGGGCGGGCACCACCGTCGAGTACACCCTGGCCGTCGACACGAAGATCCCCCTGCTCGGCTTGATGAAGTCGAAGATGGAGAAGGTCATCATCGACCGGGCCCTGGCCGGTTTGAAGAAGCGCGTTGAGTCCCTCCGATAACCGCGCCCCCGACTCCGCGGCGGCCCCCGCGCCCCCGGCCGACGCCCAGGGGCACCCCGCGCGCGTGACGAACCTGGTCCTTTTCACCGGCAAGGGCGGCAGCGGCGTGACCACGCTGGCCGCCGCCACCGCCGCGCACGGCGCCCAGCGCGGTATGCGGACCCTGCTGCTCTCGCTGGGCTCGCTCGGCTCGGACGGCGACGGCGTGGACCTCTCCACCGTGCTCGACCACCCGGTCGGTCCGGTGCCCACCCAGGTCGACGGGCTGCTCTACGCCCAGGCCTTCGCCCCGCAGGCGGCCTTCGAGCAGTGGTATGCCGTGGCCGTGGCCAAGGTGCGCTCGCTGGTGGAGACGATCGGGCTGACCCCGCCGGACGCCGCCGAGCTGCTCGCCCCGCCCGGGGCCGGGGAGCCGTTGGCGCTGGCCGAGATCGCGGCCGCGGTGGACGGCGGCGCCTGGGACCTCGTGGTGGTCGACGGACCGCCGCTCGGCCAGGCGGTGCGGCTGCTGACGCTGCCGGTGGCCGCCCGCGACTGGCTCTCGCGCACCAGGCCGGTGCAGACGCAGGCCGCGCGGGCCCTGCGCCCCATGCTCGCCACCTTCGCCGGCCTGCCGCTGCCGCAGACCGCGCTGGTGGATCTGACGGAGTGGATGGCGCGGGAGTGCGCCGCCGTCCAGGAGGTGTTGGCGCATCAGCTCAGCTCGGTGCGCCTGGTGGCCACGCCCGACATCGTCGGCCTTGACCGGCTGCGCGCGGCCCGCTGCGCCCTGGCCCTTTTCGGACTGCGCCTCGACGCGCTGATGGTCAACCGCAAGGTGCTCGAGGCACCCCGGGACAGCTGGTCGCGCGGCTGGGTCGCGGCCCAGCAGATCGCCGCGGACCAGCTGGCCGAGGTCTTCGGCGGCGTGGCCCGGCACGAGGTGCCCTACCGTCCGTGCGAGCCGCTCGGGCTCGAGGAGCTCGCCGTGGTCGCGGCCGCCGCGTACGGCGAGGCCGACGGGCTCGGCGCGCCCGGGCACCCGCCGGAGCCCGCGGTGGCCAAGAACGGGGACGGATACGTCCTGAGCGTGCCGCTGCCGGGCGCGGACCGCCGCGCCATGGGGCTGCTGCGCCGGGACGAGGAGATCGTGCTCACGGTCGGCCCGTACCGGCGCACGCTGCGGCTCGAACCGGTGCTGCGCCGCTGCCGGATCGCCGGCGCGGTGCTGCGCAATCAGGCCCTGGAGATCCGCTTCGTGCCCGATCCGCAGCAGTGGCCGGCCCCCGCGGGCGAGCCCGCGTCCGGGTCGGCGTCCGGATCCGGAGCCGGGTTCGGCCCCGGCGCCCCCGCGCCCGGCGCGTCCGGTGACGGGCCCGCGGCCGATTCCGAGGGTCCGTCACCGGCGGCTTCCCCGGCGGCCTCGCCCTAGCGGGCATGGCCCGTGCCGACGCAGGGCACGGATAGAGCACGAGGAAGCGCATACCGAATGCCCGCAGGATCCACGCAGTGATCGGGGAGCAGGACCATGACTGGCAGTGCCGACGACGACGAGTTCGACATCCCGGTGACCGACTCGCTCACGCCCGCGCCCACGGGGCGCGCGCGGAACTCGAGCGCGCCGGAGCATCCGGGCGACGCGACGGACTGGACGCGGGCTCATGCGGTGAGGGATGATCCGGAGTCGTTGGGTGACGAGGCCCGCAAGCTCTGGGACGCGGTTCGGACGCAGTTCGTGGAGCCCTTGTTGCGCAACTACCCGGAGGCGGCCGGGCACCTGTCGAGCGCCGGCGGCGAGCTGGCCTCGGCGGTCCGTTCGCTGATCCGCGGCAGCGAACAGGTGTGGGCCGGTCCCGGTGCGCGGGCCGAGGACCCCGCTCAGGCGGCGGACGTGGTCGACGTACTCGACGACGAGGCCCCCGACGGTGACGCGGAACACCCGACACAGGGATGAGGCAGCGAGCGATGAGGCGTGTGAGGGGATCATGGCACTGACGGTCGGCGTCGACATCGGCGGCACGAAGATCGCGGCCGGCGTGGTGGACGAGGAGGGCAGGATCCTCGAGCGGGTCAAGCTCGCCACCCCCAAGGACTCCGGGCAGGTCGCGGCGACGATCGCCGAGGCGGTCAACACGGTGCGCCAGAACCACGAGGTCGAGGCGGTGGGCCTGGGCGCGGCGGGCTTCGTCAGCGCGGACCGGGCCACGGTGCTGTTCGCCGCCAACATGTCCTGGCGCAACGAGCCGCTGCGGGACCGGATCGCCGATCTGGTGCACCTGCCGGTCGTGGTGGAGAACGACGCGAACGTGGCGGCCTGGGGCGAGGCCAGGTTCGGCGCGGGCAACGGCGTGGACAACGTGGTGATGCTGACCATCGGCACCGGCGTCGGCGGCGGTGTGATCATCGACGGCCGGCTGCTGCGCGGCCACTTCGGCATCGGCGCGGAGCTCGGGCACTACCGGGTGCAGCCGGGCGGCCTGCTGTGCGGCTGCGGCCAGCACGGCTGCCTGGAGCAGTACGCCTCCGGCAGCGCGCTCACCCGCCTGGTCAAGGCCGGCGCCGCGCGCAACCCGGAGAAGGCCAAGCTGCTGCTCTCGCTCGGCGACGGCACCCCCGAGGGCATCGCGGGCTCGCACATCACCCTGGCCGCGCGCGAGGGCGACCCGGTGGCGCTCGAGGGCTTCGCCGAGGTCGCGGTCTGGATCGGCCAGGCCATGGCGGACATGACCGCGATCCTGGACCCGGGCGTGTTCATCCTGGGCGGCGGCGTCTCCGAGGCCGGCGAGATACTGGCCGCTCCGGCCCGCGAGCACTACCACACGGTGGCCCCGGCCACCGGGCAGCGGCCGCTGGCCGAGGTGGTCACGGCCACCCTGGGCCCGGACGCCGGCATCATCGGCGCGGCCGACCTGGCCCGCGACCGGTAGCCGAGACCCGCACCCGACGGTCCACGGACTTCAGGACTTCAGCCGACGGCGGCCTTCCCGACAGGGCAGGCCGCCGTCGGCGTCTCGGCGTGCTGAAAGTTACCTCGCCCCCGACAGATTTTCTCGGCGTGTCGTGCGCGACGCTCAGTGCCCATCGGGTGACTGGAAGTCAGATCGCAGGCGGGGTGGGGCTATCCTGGCCGAGTCCGAACGCCGGAGCGCCGAGGGAGTACGGGGCATGCGGATCGCGTCCTCGCAGAAGATCACCACGTTCCTGATGTTCGAGGGCGACGCCGAGGCCGCGATGGCCTTCTACGTGTCGCTGTTCGACGATGCGGAGGTGGTCGCCGTCAGCCACTACGGCGCGGACGGCCCCGGCGTGGAGGGGACGGTGCGGCAGGCCACGTTCGCGCTCGCCGGGCAGCAGTTCATGTGCATCGACAGTCCGGCACCGCACGCCTTCACCTTCACGCCCGCAGTCTCGCTCTTCGTGCAGTGCGCGGACGAAGCCGAGCTCGAGCGGCTGTACGCGGCGCTGGGCGAGGGCGGCAAGGAGCTCATGGCGCCGGGGGAGTACGGCTTCAGCCGGCGCTTCGGCTGGGTCCAGGACCGCTTCGGCGTGTCCTGGCAGCTCAACCTGCCCGGCTGAGCCCCCAAGCCACCGAGCCCTCAGACCGAGCCCTCAGACCGCCGAATCCTCAGACCGCCGAGCCCTCGGGCGACCGAGCCCTCAGACCACCGCGCCGAAGTTGTCGTCGTCATCGTCGTCGCGGTGCGGCTTGAGCTTGCTCACCAGGTAGCCGAAGCCGCACAGGCCCGCCAGCGCGCACGCGGCCGCGGCCAAGCCGGGGGTCTGCCAGTTGAGGATGGTGGCGGCCATCAGGTAGCCGGGGCCGCCGAGCGCGCCGAGCCAGGCCGCGCGGGTGGGCCAGTCCAGGGTGGGCAGCGGCGGCGGGGTGGGCGGCTCGAAGGAGTCCGGGGCAGGTTCGGCCGCCGGGACGTCGCGCGGGCCGATCAGGTCGCCGGAGGTCCAGGTCAGCCGGGGGTCCACGGTACGCGGCGGGGACGGGCGCACGGCCGGGCGCACCACCCGGGCGCCGGGCTCGAGGCTGCCCGGGGCGGGCGGCTGGGCCACGTTCTCCGCCTCCGGCCAGGGCGCGGGACCGTCCAGTGGCTGGCTGTCGTGGAACGCGGCCACCAGGTCGTTCCACACCGCCTCCGCCTGGGCGTCGGTGGGTCCGGTGGGGTCGCCCTCGGGGCGCTCCGGGTTGCTCATGACGCCGCCTCCCGCAGCCGGGCCACGAAGGCCGCGGAGCTCTCGAAGATCAGTTCCGCATCGTTGTCCAGGGTGGCCACGTGGTAGCTCTCGGGCAGCACCACCTCGGCCTTGTCGGCCGAGGAGACCCGGGCCAGCACCATCGCGGCGTTGCGCGGGTGCACCACGTTGTCCTCGGCCGAGTGCAGCACCAGCACCGGGGCGGTCACCTTCGGCAGGTCGGCCGCGACCACCTGCCAGAACCGGCTGAGCGAGTACGCGGCCTTGAGCGGGGTGCGGTCGGTGCCGACCTCGGTCACCCCGGGCTTCTTCACGTCGGAGCCGATCGAGGAGATCGAGGGCACGAACCGGCTGATCACCGGCAGCAGCGCCTCGGTCGGCTTGTTGCGGGTGACCGAGGGGTTGACCAGCACCAGGCCGGCCACCGTGTCGGGGTGCTGCTCGGCCAGGCGCAGCGCGAGGCCGCCGCCCATGGAAAGGCCCATCAGGTAGACGCGGCCGCAGCGGGCGCTCAGGGCCTCCAATGCCTGCTCGAGCGCTCCGTACCAGTCCGGCCAGCCGGTGCGTTGCAGGTGGCGCCAGGTGCGGCCGTGGCCGGGCAGCAGCGGCAGGTCGATGGCGTAGTCGGGGTGCGCGGCCGCGAGGTACTCGCCCCAGGGGCGCATCGAGTGCGGGGAGCCGGTGAAGCCGTGGCACAGCAGGATGCCGATCTCGGCCCGGCCCTCGGGCCCGGCGCTCCATGGCTCGGCGCCCGGCAGCAGCGGCTGCGGGCCCTCGGGCCCGTCGGTGGTGGCAACGGTGTCGGTGGTGACGGCTGCGTCCTTCATCGGCCCGCTCCTCCAGGGTCACGCGCTACTGCTCGCATCGTCCCACTCGATCCCTTGCTTCGTACAGTAATACGGGCAAGCTGGCGGCGGTCCGCTGGCTTTCAAGTAACCTGCCTTTCCAGACTAACCGGCTAAAGGGAGAGCGGGAGTCGTGTTCTACGGGTTGCTCAAGCGTGGTCTGATCGGTCCGGCCGTACACGTGGTGTTCCGCCCGCAGGCCGAGGGGGTCGAGCACATCCCGGCCGAGGGGCCGGTGCTGCTGGTGGCCAATCACCAGTCTTTCTCCGATTCGATCTTCATGCCTCTGCTCACCCCCCGCCCGGTGAAGTTCCTGGCCAAGGCCGAGTACTTCACCGGCGGCGGGATCAAGGGGCGGCTGTCGGCCGGCTTCTTCCGCGGCGTCGGCTCGATCCCGATCGACCGCTCCGGCGCCCGGGCCGCCGACGCCGCGCTCAACACGGCGCTGCGGCTGCTCGAGGAGGGCCAGATCGTCGGGCTCTACCCGGAGGGCACCCGCTCGCCGGACGGGCGGCTGTTCAAGGGCCGCACCGGCGCGGCCCGGATCGCGCTCACGGCCGGCTGCCCGGTGCTGCCCTGCGCGATCGAGGGGACCGAGCGGGTGCAGCCCACCGGCTCCGTCCTGCCGCGGGTGCACCGGGTCACCGTCACCTTCGGGCCGGCGCTGGACTTCTCCCGCTACGGCGGCGAGCTGTGGGACGCGGTGCGCGGCACCGACGCGGAGCACACCGTGCTGCGGGCGGTGACCGACGAGATCATGTCCACCCTGATGCGGATGACCGGGCGCGAGTACGTGGACCGGTACGCCTCCGAGGTGAAGTCCGAGGTCAAGTCGGTCCCCCGGAAGGACAGGGGCACGGAGCGGGCCCGGTCCCGCACCGGGGACCGGGCCCGCTCCGAGGACTGACACGCCCCGGCTCGTCCCGTTACGCCGCGGCGGCCGGCACGGCCGAACCGTCGAGCAGGATCTGGTGGCCCGTCACGTTCACCTTGGTCTGCAGGTAGCGCAGGTTCGTCGGGGTGACGAACACGCCGGTGGGCACCTTGCGCTGGATCTCGATGCCGTGCGCGGCGAGCTGCTTGGCCTTGTCCGGGTTGTTGGACAGCAGCTCGATCCGGCGCGCGCCGAGCGTGCTCAGCATCTGCGCGGCGGCGGTGTAGTCACGGCCGTCCGAGGGCAGGCCGAGGGCCTCGTTCGCCTCGTAGGTGTTCAGGCCCTGATCCTGCAGCGCGTACGCGTCCAGCTTGTTGTACAGGCCGATGCCGCGGCCCTCCTGGCGCAGGTACAGCAGGTATCCGCCGACACGGGCGATCTGCTCCACCGCGTCGCGCAGCTGCGGGCCGCAGTCGCACCGGGCCGAACCGAACACGTCGCCGGTCAGGCATTCGGAGTGCAGCCGGACCAGCGGCGTGCCGGTATGGAGGTATTCGCCGAGGCCCAGGGCGAGGTGTTCCTGCCCGTCGGCCAGGCCGTCGAATGTGAACGCCTGGGCCTCGACCCGGAAGCCGTCGCCGAACTGCAACGGGATCCGCACCGAGGTGCGTACGGCGGCCGGCGCGAGAGGGGCGCTGTTCATCGGCTGTCTCCTTCAGGCGTCTGGGGGGACGAGAGTACACGCGTGCCCGTCGTTATTCACTCGTCCAACGATCCACAGGGCCCTGGAAATTCCCCGCTGCGCGCTCGGCGAACGGTGTTCACGCGCACGTAACCGGTCCGCGATACGGGAGGGGAAGGGGAAACCCGTCGGTAACCGGTAAGTTTGGTACCGAGGTCTACGACCGCGCGTCGGTCCGCGGGCAACGGCGCCCACCTCGCGTGTTCCCCACAGTGATCGGCTTCCTGTGCGGGCCGGTGCGGCGGCTCGGTGCAACAGCCTCCCCAGTGCGAAATTTCGGAAGGAACCAACATGCGCGTCGGAGTGCTCACCGGCGGCGGCGACTGCCCCGGTCTCAACGCGGTCATCCGGGCCGTGGTCCGTAAAGGCGTCCAGCAGTACGGGTACGAGTTCGTCGGCTTCCGCGACGGCTGGCGCGGTCCGCTCGAGGGCCTGACCCGGACGCTCGACGTCAAGGCCGTGCGGGGCATCCTGCCGCGCGGCGGCACCATCCTGGGCTCGTCCCGCACCAACCCGATCAAGGTCGAGGGCGGTGTCGAGCGGATCAAGGAGAACCTGGCCAACCTCGGCGTGGACGCCCTGGTCGCGATCGGCGGCGAGGACACCCTGGGCGTGGCCACCGCGCTTCACACGCACGGCGTCCAGGTCGTCGGTGTGCCCAAGACCATCGACAACGACCTGAACAACACCGACTACACCTTCGGCTTCGACACCGCGGTGACCATCGCCACCGAGGCCATCGACCGGCTGCACACCACCGCCGAGTCGCACCACCGGGTGCTCATCGTCGAGGTCATGGGCCGGCACGCGGGCTGGATCGCGCTGCACTCCGGCATGGCCGGCGGCGCGAACGTGATCCTCATCCCGGAGGAGAAGTACGACATCGAGCAGGTCTGCGCCTGGGTCGAGTCCCGCTTCAAGTCCGAGTACGCCCCGATCGTGGTCGTCTCCGAGGGCGCGGCGCCCAAGGAGGGTGACGAGATCCTGGTCAACCAGGAGCTCGACTCCTTCGGCCACGTCCGCCTCGGCGGCGTCGGCGAGCGCCTCGCGCAGGAGATCGAGAAGCGCACCGGCAAGGAGTCGCGCACCACGGTGCTCGGCCACGTGCAGCGCGGCGGCACCCCGACCCCGCGGGACCGCTGGCTGGCCACCCGCTTCGGCCTGCACGCCATCGACGCGGTGCACGCCGGCGACTGGGGCAAGATGGTCGCGCTGCAGGGCACGGACATCGTCCGGGTGCCGCTGAGCTCCGCGACCACCGAGCTCAAGACGGTCCCGCTGGACCTCTACGAGGAGGCCAAGGTCCTGTTCGGCTAAAGCCGACGGCCTGCCACAGCCCTCGTCCGTCCCCCGCGCACCGCTTCGGAGCGCGGGGGACGTTCGTCTTCCCGCCCGTGTCCCGAAGCCTTCAGACCGACGCCGCGGCCACGGCGGGTGTCGCGGCGGCGGCCCGCAGGCCGAACAGCCGGTCGAGCTCGCGTCGCAGGATGCCGAGGCCGTCCATGGTGAGCACCGACTCGGGATGGAACTGCAGCCCGGCGAAGCCCTCGCCGCGCACGGCCGCGATCTCCGGCCCGTCGTGCGCGACGAGCACGCCCGCCGGCAGGTCGCGGGCGGCCGGGGCGAGCGCGGCGTAGGAGTTGTAGAACCCGACCGTCTCGGTCCGGCCGAACAGCCCGATCGGCATCTGGGTGCCCTGGTTGGGCGTGGCCCGGCGGTGCACCTCGAAGCCAAGCACCGCGCACAGCAGCTGGTGGCCGAGGCAGATGGCCAGCAGCGGGGTGCCGGCCCGGGTCAGCTGCCGGACGAACGCGTGCCCGAGCCGCATCTTCGGGTTCTGCAGGTCGCGCGGGTCCCCGGGGCCGGGGCCGAGCACGACCAGGTCCTGCCCGGCCGTGTCCTCCACCTGGTCGTAGGGCAGCCGGGTGACGAGCAGGCCCAGGCTGCGCAGCTGCACCGCCAGCATCGAGGTGAACGCGTCCTCGTTGTCGATGATCAGCACGCTGCGCCCGGCGAGTTCCGGCGCGGCCAGCTCGCCCGGCGCGTGGTACGCGGCCCAGGCGGGGGAGAGCCGCTCGTTGCGGGCCGAGAGCGCGGCGCGCACCTGCGGATCCGCGGCCCACACGCGCGGCGCCGGGGCGGGCGCGTCCGGTGTCGCACCGTCAGCTGCCGCCGCGCCAGGTGACGGTGCGGCAGCTGACGCGGCGTCCGCGAGCGCGCCGAACGCCCGCAGCACGCCCGCGGCCTTGGCGTGCGTCTCCTGGACCTCGCCGTACGGATCGGAGCCGCGCACCAGCGTCGCCCCCACCGGCACCCGTACCGACCCGTCCGCCGGATCGAGGTAGGCCACCCGCAGCAGCAGCGGCGCGTCCATGGTCTGGTTCCCCGCCGCGTCCCGCCCGATCAGCGCCGCGACCCCGCCGTAGTAGCCGCGTCCGGCGGTCTCGTGCCGGCGGATCACGCGGAAGGCGTTGCGGATCGGCGAGCCGGTCGCGGTCGGGGCGAACATCGTCGCGCGCAGCACCTCGCGCGCGTCCATCGTGGTGTGGGCCCTGATGTAGTACTCGGTGTGCGCCAGGTTCGCCATCTCCTTGAGATACGGCCCGTCGATCACCCCGCCCCGGTCGCCGACCTCGGCGAGCATCTTGAGCTCCTCGTCCACGACCATCGCGAGCTCGTCGCGCTCCTTCGGGTCGGCGAGGAACGCCAGCAGCTCCTCCCGGGTGACCTCGCTCGGCGGCCGGCGCAGCGTGCCGCTGATCGGGTTCATCGTGCACACCCCGTCCGCCAGCGAGACGTGCCGCTCCGGCGTGGCGCCCACCAGCAGCGCGTCCCCGGTGTGCACCAGGAAGATCCAGTAGGCGTTGCGCTCCTGCTCGAGCAGGTTCCGCAGCGCCGCGAACGCGGTGGCCTCCACGTCCTCGCAGTGGCCGACGAAGGTGCGGCGCAGCACGAAGTTGGAGCCCTCGCCGCCGCCGATCTCCTCGTCGAGCACGGCCTTGACCTGCCGGGCGTAGGTGTCGTCGTCGATGTCGAAGGCGCCGTCGCGCACCCGCGCCCTGGCGTCCGGGTACGGCAGCTGCGAGACCCGGACGGCCTCGCGCGAGCGCACGGTCAGGGCGCGCAGCGGCGTGCCGTCGTCGTGGCAGGCGTCGCCGCGTTCGCGCAGCTGCCGGTAGGGGACAAGGGCGAGCAGTTCGCCGCCCGCGTCCTCGACCCGCGGCAGTTCGGCCAGCCGCTCGTACGCGGCGATCTCCCCGCGCAGCAGCTCGAGTTCGTCCGCCGCGGCGTCGTGCCGCCGGATCAGGGCGTAGGGCGGGGTCAGGTGGAGCGTCGGCTGGTTCATCGGGCGTGCCCTTTCCTTCTGGGGCCGCCCGGCGCCGGTGGAGGTTTCGCCGTGTACAACGGCGAACCGGCCGCCTGGTGGCGGCCGGTTCGCGAGAGTCTGGTCAGCGCGAGCTCAGTGGTCCGCCGGGGTTGCCGGCCACCACCACTGCTGCTGGGCTGCGCGCGCGCTGTGCACGGCCCGACTGTAGCAGAGCTCAGCCTCGCAGGACCTTCTTCGGCAGCAGGAACGCGCTGGCGAGGACGACGAGGATGATCGCCAGGCCCACCGCCACCGAGGTCTGCATCGCGGTGACGAAGGAGCCGATCGAGCTGCCGTTCCCGAGCACCGAGAAGAAGATGGTGCCGAGCACGGTGGCGCCGACCGCGTTGCCGAACTGCTGAGCGGTCGTCAGCACGCCCGCGGCCATGCCCGCCTTGCGCGGCTCGATGCCGGAGGAGAGCACCGCGCCGATCATGGAGGGGATCGCCATGCCGTTGCCGAGCCCGACCAGGATCCCGCCCGGGATCAGGTCGGCCGCGCTCACCCGGGCGCCCTGCACCTGCAGCACCAGGAAGGTCACGGCGAGGCCGAGCAGGCTCAGCACGGCGCCGAGCACGATGACCCGGTTGCCGATCCGGTCGGCCACCCGGCGGGCGAGGAAGAAGGAGCTGGTGGCGAAGGCCACGCCGAGCGGGGCGAAGGAGAGGCCGGCCTTGAGCGGGCTCAGGCCGAGGCCGTCCTGCAGCAGCAGGGTCAGGCAGAGCATGAAGCCGGCGAAGAAGGCGAGGTAGCCGCCGGAGATGACCATGCCGGCCGCGAACACCCGCTCGCGCACCATCTGCATGTCCAGCACCGGCTGGCCGCCGCGGCCCTCGAGCCGCCGCTCGTAGGCCAGCGTCGCCAGCAGCACCGGCACCGCCGCGACCATGGACACGATCGTCCACAGCGGCCAGCCCTCGGAGCGCCCGAGCGTGACCGGGATCAGCACCAGCGCGAGGGCCAGCGAGATGCCGACGGCGCCCACCGGGTCCAGCTTCGGCTTGTGCGTGGGCTCGGTCTTGGGCAGCCAGCGCATCGCCAGCAGCAGCGCGGCCAGGCCGATCGGGACGTTGATGAAGAAGATCGAGCGCCAGCCCCAGCCGAACAGGTTCGCGTCGAGCAGCACGCCGCCGAGCACCTGGCCGGACACCGCGCCGATGCCGATGGTGGCGCCGAACGCGGACATCGCCTTGGCCCGCTCGTGCACCGGGAACATGGTGTTGATCAGCGCGAGCACCTGAGGCACCATCAGCGCCGCGGTGGCGCCCTGCAGCACCCGGAAGGCCACCAGCGTCCAGCCGTCCGGGGCCAGCCCGCACAGCAGCGAGGCGATGGCGAACAGCGTCATCCCCACGGCGAAGAGCCTGCGGTGTCCGTGCAGGTCGCCGAGGCGCCCGCCGGTGATCAGGCCGCTGGCGTAGGCGAAGCCGTAGCCGCCCACGATCAGCTCGATCGCCGCCTGTCCGGCGTGCAGGTCGTGCTGGAGCGAGGAGGCGGCGACGTTCACCACGAAGTAGTCGAACATGGCCATGAACATGGCCGCGAGGATGACGGGCAGGGCGCGCCAGCGGGCCGGGTAGGGCGCGGCGGCGGCCGGTGCGGCGGCGGGGGCCGCGGTGGCGGCGCCGCCGGGCTCGACGGCGGTGCGGGATTGGGTGAGAGACACGTCTTACTCCAGGATGTCCGGCGAGCGTGACGGTAGGTGCGTTCGGCTCCGTGCGGGGACGAGCGGACGACCTCGCGCGGTACGTGCGTCGACTTCGGCTTCGTGTGGCGGGAATCGGCGCCGCGCTCCCTCGCGTTGCACCGATCGAAGATTCAACCCCGGCGGAGGCGGTTCCCAGTGCCTCAACCAACCGGTTGGTTAGTAATATTCCAGGGCCCGGGCTGGATGTCAACTGACTAGTTGGTTACCATGGAGTACATGGTCACAAGGGACGCCGAAGCCACCAAGGCGCGGATCTTCGAGGCGGCGACCGCCGAGTTCGCCGCCTACGGGATCGCCGGCGCCCGGGTGGACCGCATCGCCCAGAACGCGCAGGCGAACAAACAGCTCATCTACGCCTACTTCGGCGACAAGAAGAAGCTGTTCTACAAGGTGCTGGACAAGACGCTGGTCGACGTGGCCGAGTCGGTCTCCACCGAGATCACCGACCTCGACAAGTGGGTCGACGACCACATCGACTACCACACCGAGCATCCCGAGCTGCTGCGGCTGCTGATGTGGGAGGCGCTCGAGGTCAAGGCCGACGAGACCTGCCGCACCGAGGACCGCGCGGCCCGCTACGCGGTGAAGAAGCAGAAGATCGCCGACGCCCAGGAGCTCGGCCTGGCCCGCTCGGACATGCCCGCGCCCTATCTGCTGCTGCTCCTGATGGGCATGATCAACTACGGCGCGGCGCTGCCGCAGGTGCGCGACCTCGTCTTCGGCTCCGAGTTCGACACCGAGGCGCTGCGCGCCTGGACGAAGGACGCGGTCAAGCGCGTGGCCGCGCGCGCGCAGGACGCGGAGGACTGAGCCGGGGCCTGGCCCGCAGCACGCGGCCCCGGCTGACGCGGCGTCAATCCGCCCGCGCCGTACCCCATCGCCCGGCTCAGGCCACCGGCGTGTTCGGCGTGTATCCGAGCTCGATCGCCTCGGCCGGCGGGCCCTGCCGCCGCACCGAGGCCAGCAGCGCCGGCAGGTTCGGCGGCCAGAACGAGGCCCGCGACTCGCCCAGCGCCCCCGGCGTCCACCAGCGGATCGCCAGGATGCCCTCCTCGGCGTACGTGTCCCGCGCCTCCTGCTCCGGATCGCGCCGCGGCCCCGAGGCCAGGAAGTAGGTCTCGGACTGCCGCGTCGGCACCCCGTCCCGGGTGTAGTCGTGCTCCCACCGGCACAGCGCCGGACCCACCGTCACATCCGTCCACCCCGTCTCCTCCCGCGTCTCGCGCAACGCCGCCGCGAGCTCCCCCTCGCCGTCCTCGAGCCCTCCGCCCGGCGGCGCCCAGTGCAGTCCGATCTCCACATCGTCGTGCAACTGCAGGAACACCGAACCGTCCGGATCCAGGATGAGCAGCCGCGCGGCGCGGCGGGCGACACGTTCAGTCATGGCCCGAGCGTAACCGGCCCCGCCGACACCGCCGCGCCCCCGGCCTGCGGTGAGCCCGCGGCAGGCCCGCGGGAGGCCTCGAGGCCGGGCCCGGCCGGGGATCACTAGGATCACGCCATGACCTATCTCGCCGCCCAGGACCGCTACCAGACCATGCAGTACCGCCGCTCCGGTCGCAGCGGCCTGAAGCTCCCGGCCGTCTCCCTCGGCCTGTGGCACAACTTCGGTGACACCTACACCTTCGAGAACCAGCGCGCCGTGCTGCGCCGCGCCTTCGACCGCGGTGTCACCCACTTCGACCTCGCCAACAACTACGGCCCCCCGTACGGCTCCGCCGAGCGCAACTTCGGCCGCCACCTGCGCGAGGATCTGCGGCCCTACCGCGACGAGCTGGTCATCTCCACCAAGGCGGGCTACGACATGTGGCCCGGGCCCTACGGCGAATGGGGCTCGCGCAAGAACCTGCTGGCCTCGCTGGACCAGTCCCTCGAGCGCCTCGGCCTCGACTACGTCGACATCTTCTACAGCCACCGGCCCGACCCGGAGACCCCGCTGGAAGAGACGATGGGCGCCCTCGACCACGCGGTGCGCTCCGGCAAGGCGCTCTACGTGGGCATCTCCAACTACGACTCCACCCGCACCCGCCAGGCCGCCCACATCCTGCGCGAGCTCGGCACCCCGCTGCTGATCCACCAGCCCCGCTACAACATGTTCGACCGCGAGCAGGTCGAGGGCGGACTGCTCGACGCGCTCGAGGAGGTCGGCGCCGGCGCCATCTGCTTCTCCCCGCTCGACCAGGGCCGGCTCACCGACCGGTACCTGCGCGGCGTGCCCGCGGACTCGCGCGCGGCGGTCGGCCACTTCCTGCGCCCCGAGGCCCTCGGCGAGGACGTCATGGCCAAGGTCCGCGCGCTCGACGAGGTGGCCGGGCAGCGCGACCAGACCCTGGCCCAGCTCGCGCTCGCCTGGACCCTGCGCGACCCGCGGATGACCTCCACCCTCATCGGCGCGTCCTCCGTCGCCCAGCTCGACGCCAACATCGACGCCCTGGTCGCGCCGCCGCTGACGGAGACCGAGCTGGCCTCGATCGAGCAGATCCTCACGGCCTGACCGGCCCGGCCGCGGCCCTGGCGGCCCCGCGCGGCTCCGTCCCCGGCGTCTCGCCCAACGGAATCCCTGCGGAGCCGCCGGGGGCCGTCCCGTACCCTGGTCGTGTGGATACGACCGAATTGGAAACCTGGCGGACCCTGACGGCCAAGCAGCAGCCGTCGTGGCCCGATGTCGAGGAGCTGCGCCGAGCCGCTGCCGAGCTCCGGTCGTATCCCCCGCTGGTCTTCGCCGGCGAGTGCGACCTGCTCAAGGAGCGCATCGCGGCCGTGGCCCGGGGCGAGGCCTTCATCCTGCAGGGCGGCGACTGCGCCGAGACCTTCGACGCCGTCACCGCCGACGCCATCCGCAACAAGCTCAAGACCCTGCTGCAGATGGCCGCGGTGCTCACCTACGCCGCGTCCGTGCCGGTGGTCAAGATCGGGCGGATCGCCGGGCAGTACGGCAAGCCGCGCTCCAAGGACACCGAGACCCGCGACGGGGTGACCCTGCCCGCGTACCGCGGCGACTCGGTCAACGGCTTCCCCTTCACCCCCGAGGCCCGCATCCCCGACCCGTGGCGCATGGTGCGCATGTACCACTCCAGCGCGGCGACGCTGAACCTGGTGCGCGCCTTCACCACCGGCGGCTACGCCGACCTGCGCCAGGTGCACGCCTGGAACCAGGACTTCGTGAAGTCCTCCCCGTCCGGGGAGCGCTACGAGATGCTGGCCGGCGAGATCGAGCGCGCGCTGCGGTTCATGCACGCCTGCGGCACCGATCCCGAGGAGCTGCGCGCGGTCGAGTTCTTCTCCTCGCACGAGGGGCTGCTGCTCGACTACGAGGCGGCGCTCACCCGGATCGACTCGCGCACCGGCCTCGCCTACAACACCTCGGCCCACTTCGTCTGGATCGGCGAGCGCACCCGCGACCTCGACGGCGCGCACATCGACTACTTCTCCAAGATCCGCAACCCGATCGGGATCAAGCTGGGTCCCGCGACCCAGCCCGACGCGGCGCTGGCCTACCTGGACAAGCTCGACCCGCAGCGCGAGCCGGGCCGGCTCACCTTCGTGGTGCGGATGGGCGCCGGGATCGTGCGCGAGAAGCTTCCGGCCCTGGTCGAGAAGGTCACCGCGGAGGGCCACCAGGTCGCCTGGATCTGCGACCCGATGCACGGCAACACCTTCGAGGCGCCCAGCGGCCACAAGACCCGCCGCTTCGACGACGTGCTGGACGAGGTCAAGGGCTTCTTCGAGGTGCACCGCGGCCTCGGCACCCACCCCGGCGGCATCCACGTCGAGCTCACCGGCGACGACGTGACCGAGTGCATCGGCGGCGGGCACGAGATCGAGTTCGACGACCTCGGCACCCGCTACGAGTCCGCCTGCGACCCGCGGCTGAACCGCTCCCAGTCGCTCGACCTCGCCTTCCTGGTGGCCGAGATGTACCGCGGCGGGCACTGACCGCCGCGGCCCGCGCGGGCCGGCCCGGCCGACCCCGCGCGTACATCAGGGCCCGAGGATAGAACCCCCCTTCAGCCAGGTCATGGCCGCAGCCTCTAAGCTGCGGCCATGACCTCTTCGCACTCCGCGCCCCTCGTCGACCTCCGCAGCGACACCGTCACCCGCCCCACCCGGGCCGTCCGCGCAGCCATGCTCGAGGCCGAGGTCGGCGACGACGTCTACGGCGAGGACCCCAGCGTCGCGGCCCTCGAGGCCCGCGTCCTGGAACTGTTCGGCGGCCCCGGCTCCCGACTGGGCACCGCGCTGTTCGTGCCCACCGGCGTCATGGCCAACCACATCGGCCTGCGGATGACCGCGGGCCCCGGCGAGGAGGTCGTCTGCGAGGCCGACGCCCACATCGTCGCGCACGAGGACGCCAACCTGGCCTGGCACGGCGGCATCCAGACCCGCACCACCCTGACCGAGCGCGGCCAGCTCTCGGCCGAGCAACTGCGGCGTCTGATCCGCACGCCGGGCCCCTACGTCGTCGGCACCAAGGTCGTCGCGCTGGAGAACACGCACAACCGCGCGGGCGGCACCGTCTACTCGCTCGAGCAGCTGCGCGAGATCAGGGCCCTGGCGGACGAGCGCGGCGTGTCCGTGCACATCGACGGTGCCCGGCTGTGGAACGCCCACGTGGCCACCGGAATCCCGCTGGCCGAGTTCGGGCAGATCGCCGACACCCTCTCCGTCTGCCTGTCCAAGGGCCTCGGCGCACCGGTCGGCTCGGTCGTGCTGATGCCGGCCGACAAGCGCGAGGAGGCCAAGGTCATGCGACACCGGCTCGGCGGCGGCTGGCGCCAGGCCGGCCTGCTCGCCGCCGCCGGCACGTACGTCGTGGACCACCACATCGAGCGCCTCGCCGAGGACCACGCGAACGCGGCGCTGCTCGCCGATCGCCTGCGCGAGCAGGGAATCCGGGTCAGCGCGCCGGAGACCAACATCGTGATGATCGAGGTCGAGGACACCGCGAAGACCGTGGCCGGCTGCCGCGAACGCAATATCCTGATCTCTGCGGCGGGCCCCGGCGTGCTGCGCGCCGTCACCCATCTGGACGTCAGCGAGAAGGACGTGCTCGAGGCCGCGGCGACCATCGCAGATTACGCATGATGCGCGCGGAACTGAGTACTTTTACAACCGTTTGAGGCTGTTGATAGACCCCTGGGGTCCCCACTACCTTCAATTCTCGAAGGTTTGGACTACTGGACTCCAGGGGGCTGGCATGGGCCTGTTCGACAAGTTGTTCGGCGACGACGACACGAAGGAGCACGAGGAAGAGGCCCGCCGCAAGGCCGCCGAGGCGTATGCGCAGAAGCACGCGCACGCCGAGGGCGAGCCCGAGCACGAGCACGAACACGCCCACACGGCGACGAAGACCGCCGCGAAGAAGACGAGCGCGGCCGAGCCGGTCGAGAAGGCCCCGGCCGAGAAGGCCCCGGCCAAGAAGGCGGCGGCCAAGAAGACCGAGGCCGCCGAGCCCGCGCCGGCCAAGAAGGCCGCCGCCAAGAAGACCGCTGCGAAGGCCGAGCCGCACGCGCACGAGCATGGCGATGACCCGGTGCCCGCGCAGCGCACCTACGAGCCGCTCTCCGGGGCCCCCGCCGCGCACGCGCACACGCACGTCCACGACGTCGCCGAGGGCCCGGTGACCGCCGCGCACGACCAGATGATGACGATCCACGTCGAGACGCACGTGCCGGACCACGCCCCGCGCGAGGACGACCCGCACTACCACCTGTTCGAGCAGGCCAAGGCCCGGCTCAAGCGCCAGGGCCTGTGGAAGTGCATCATCGCCGACGAGCTGTGCGGCGGCGAGCCCGAGCTGCACCACACCTACATCGAGTTCTCCCAGATCAACGAGGTGGACCCGAAGAAGGTCCAGGAGTCCCTCGGTCTGCACTTCGAGAACGACGAGGAGTTCCAGCAGTGGGCCGAGTCGCCCGGGAACCTCGAGGTGCTCTGCGCCAACCACCACCGCACGCACTACGGCATCCACGTGATCCCCGGCCCGCTGTGGGAGGCGCTGCGCTTCCGCATGGTGGGCACGAAGGCCGCAGCCGAGTTCGTCACCGCGGGCGAGGCCTCCAAGGAGGCCAAGGAAGAAGCCAATTAGTCGTCAGGGCTCTGCTCTGACACACGGCTGACGGCGGCGGCGCCGGAGGGTGGTCCTCCGGCGCCGCCGCCGTTCTCGGCGCGCCTGACGAGTGCGCCGTATCAGTGCCCTGCCTCAGTGCGCTTCCAGCGCCGAGGGCTTGATCCGGCGCGGCAGCAGGAAGCCGAGCGGGATGCACAGCGCGGTGACCAGGGCGGCCCACAGGAGCGTGTCGGTGGCCGAGGTGGCGGAGCTGTGTCCGGCCGAGAGCCCGTCGAAGTAGAGCGTGCCGAACAGCGCGGCGCCGAGGGTGTTGCCCAGCTGCTGCAGGGCGTTCATCACGCCGCCGGCCGAGCCGGTCTCCTCGTCGTCGATGCTGCTGACGATGATGCCGAAGTAGGTCGCGATCATGAAGCCGAAGCCGAGCCCGGCCACGCCGTAGGACGGGGAGAGCTCGAGCGAGGTCAGGCCCATACCCCAGTGCTGCACGCTGAGCGCGACTCCGCCGAGGCCCAGGGCCATCGCCACCACGCCCCCGTGCAGCACGCGGCGGCCGAACTTGGGTGCCAGCACGCCGCCGCCGACGCCCGCGCCCACGGCCGCGCCGAGGGAGAAGGGCAGGCCGGTCAGGCCGGCGTGCAGCGAGCTGTAGTCCAGCGCGAGCTGCAGGTGGAGCATCAGCACCAGGAAGAGCCCGCCCATCGCGCAGAAGAAGAAGATCCCGAACACCTGGCCGCCGACGAACGCGGGCTTGCGGAACAGCGAGAGCTCGACCAGCGTGGTCAGACCGGCCCGGGAGCGGGCCCGCTGCTGCGCGGCGAAGAGCGCGAACACCGGCACCGCCGCGGCCATCAGCACGAACATGTAGACCGGCCAGCCCTTCTCCCGCCCCTGGATCAGCGGGTAGACCAGCAGCAGCATGCCGAGGCCGGACAAGACCATGCCCAGCACGTCGAGCCGTGGCGCGTTCTCGCCGTGGGCGGTGTCGCGCGGCACCACCCGCAGCGCGCAGACGAAGGCGATCAGGCCGAGCGGGACGTTGACCCAGAACACCGAGCGCCACTGCGAGCCGAACAGGTTCGCCTGGACCAGCGCGCCGCCGACGATCGGGCCGACGGTGGCGGCGATGCCCATGACCGGGCCGAAGATGCCCATCGCGGCGCCGGCCTGGTCGGCCGGGAAGACCGAGCGGATCACGGCCAGCCCCTGCGGCAGCATCAGGGCCGCGGCAAGGCCCTGCAGCGCCCGGGCGGTGACCAGCATCTGCGGGTCCACGGCGGCGCTGCTGAGGGCGGAGAAGACGGTGAAGGCGCCGATCCCGATCAGGAACATCCGGCGGCGGCCGTAGAGGTCGCCGAGGCGTCCGCCGGTGATCAGGGCGACGGCCATGGACAGGGTGTAGCCGGCGATCACCCACTGCAGCTCGGTCGTGGTGGCGTGCAGGTCCCGGGCTATGGAGGGCGCGGCGACGTTGACGATGGTGGAGTCGAGCAGGTCCATGATGTCCGCGCCGAGCACGGTCAGCAGGACGAACCACTGCAGGCGGTTCGGCTTGGGCGCGGCGGGCCTGCCCGGGCCCGCGTCGGACGGCGGCGCGGCGCCGGCCGGGCCCGCGGTGGGCTGTGTGGTGGCTGACATGGTGATCCCCATCCCCTGGAAGCGACCGGGCGGTCCCCGGCGCGGTACGAACGGCGTTTCCCTGACTGAACACTGTTCTACGCCGCGAACGCTGTTCGTGTCAAGAACGCTGTTCGCATTGCGTACGGTGTTCGGACGGCGCTACCCTGATCAGGTGAGCGGCGGCCGGATCCGTACCGGCGCCCGGCCGAGCGGAAGGTGGCGCGGATGGCGACCGAGTCGGAGTCCTCGTCGCGGTCGCAGGACGGTCCTGAGCCGTCGAGCGGCTCGGGCACGCCCGGAGCCGTTCCGCCGCCCCCCTGGGCCCGGGAGCAGGGCGGCCGGCGGGCCGGACGGGCGGACCGGCCGACGCTGAGCCGGGAGGCGATCGTCGACGCCGCGCTGCGCATCGTCGACGAGGAGGGTTTCGACGCCGTCTCGATGCGCCGGGTGGCCCAGGAGTTCGGCACCGGGGCCGCGTCCCTCTACGCCTACGTCGCGAACAAGGACGAGCTGCTCGACCTGCTCGCGGACCACGTGATGGGCGAGGCGAGGCTGTCCGGAATCGAACCGGAAGCCGATGTGGACGACTGGATCGAGCAGGTCAAGGCGGCGATGCGGGAGTACTACCGCATCATCTCCTCGCACCGCGATCTGGCGAAGGTCTTCCTGGGGCGGATCCCGTTCGGGCCCAACGGACTGCGCACCGTCGAGGACATGCTCAGGCTGCTGCGGGCGCACGGGCTGCCGGACTACATCGCGGCCTACATGGGCGATCTGTTCAGCCAGTACCTCGTGGGCACCGCGATCGAGGCGAGCATGTGGCGCGAACGCTATCCGGAGGCCACCGACGAGAGCGTGGTCGCCGCGATGGCCGAGGTGAGCGACTATCTCGCGGCGCTGCCGAAGGAGCGGTTCCCCAACACCGTCGAACTCGCGCGGCTGATGACCGGCCCGCCGGAGCCGGATTCGCCGCTGGCCGACCGGTTCGAGCTCGGCCTCGACATCCTGATGCGCGGGATCACCACGTTCCTGCCGGCCCGCCAGCGCGACGAGAACGCCTGAGCCGCGGCCGGACAACCGGGCCGCGCTCAGGCGTGGGGGGCGGATGCGGACCGCCTCAGGAGTGCTCGGGCTGCCTCATCTGCTCGGCCAGGTAGAGCGGCTCGCCCATGATGCCGATCAGGTCGAGCTGGGCCTCGAGATAGTCGATGTGCTCTTCCTCGTCCTTGAGGATCTCCTCGAAGATCTTCGCCGAGGTCACGTCGTCGCGCTCGCGCATCAGCTTGATCCCGCGGCGCAGCCGGGCCACCGCCTCGACTTCCACCTTCATGTCGCACTCGAACATCTCGGTGACGGACTGGCCGATCCGCAGCGGGCTGAGCTTCTGGAAGTTGGGCAGGCCGTCGAGGAAGATGATGCGCTCGGCCAGCTTGTCGGCGTGCTGCATCTCCTCGATGGACTCGTGCCGGGTGTGCTTGGCCAGCTTCACCCAGCCGTTGTTGTCCTGGAGCTTGTAGTGCAGCCAGTACTGGTTGATCGCCGTGAGTTCCGCGGTCAGTTGCTCGTTGAGAACCGCGATGACGTCTTTGTCGCCCTGCATCGCCCGGTGCCTTGCCCTTCATGCCGTGCCTTCGTGACAGCACGTAGTCTTGCACGCACGTAGGGCGAATCCCGTGCATCTCGGGCGTGGGGCGTGGATCGGCCTCGCGGCGTGGCCGGGAGGCGGTCGTCGTGCCGCGACAGGTCGGGTGATCGGGTCAGCCGCTCAGGCGGCGGCGGTGATCCCGGCGTGCAGGGCCGCGGCGTCGCAGGCGGACGGGCAGGCGGCCAGGGTCTGGTCCACGCAGGGGCGGGAGCGGGCCTGCTCGAGCAGGCAGCCGAGGCGTTCCACGCAGGTCCCGCAGCTGGTGCCGGCGCCGCAGCGCTCGCCGAGTTCCTCTTCGGTGTCCGCGCCGGCCGAGATCTCGTCCTGTATCTCCTCTTCGGTGATGCTGAAGCAGACACAGGCGTACATGGGCGGAACTCCTCGAAAATGGGACAGACCGGATCGGGTAAGGCAAACCTAAGCTAACTCAGGGACTCGGCGCATGCAACCACACCTGCGCAGATTGTGGTCTGGAGCACACCGGCAGGTCTGGGACGATAGAACCCATGGTGGGTCTTCATGAGGCGAGGCCGACGGATCTGCGGTTGCCGCCGGGGCAGCGCCCGCAGACGGCGTGGCCGGTGCTGCACTACGGGCCGGTGCCGCGGTTCAAGCCGGAGCGCTGGAATCTCCAGGTCTACGGGGCCACTCTCGACGGTGGGAACCACACCTGGGACTACGCCGGATTCCAGGAGCTGGCGCGTACCGAAGTGACCGCGGACCTGCACTGCGTGACCAAATTCAGCCTGCTGGACAACGTCTGGGGCGGCGTGCTCGCGCAGACCCTGCTCGAACTCGCCCCGCCCGCTCCGGAAGTCACCCACGCCATGGTCTGGGCCGAGTACGGCTACTCGGCCAACCTGCGCATCGAGGACCTGCGCTCCCCGGCCAGCATCCTGGCCACCCACCGCGGCGGCGAGCAGCTCACGCCGGAGCACGGCTTCCCGCTGCGCCTGGTGGTGCCGCACCTCTACGCCTGGAAGGGCCCGAAGTGGGTGCGCGCGATCGAGTACCTGACCGTGGAACGCCGCGGTTTCTGGGAGGAGCGCGGCTACCACACCATCGGGGACCCCTGGCGCGAGCAGCGCTACTCCTACCAAGAGGGCTGATTCGGTCCTCCGGCGCGGGCGGCGCCGCCCGCGCCGGAGCGGGCCCCGGCCGGCCTCAGCCGGTGTACTTCACCGAGACGTTCTTGAATCCGAGTGACTCCAACAGACTCGTGAGCATCGCAGTGGTGTTCTTCTCCGCGTCCGCCACCAGCTGGCTCTTGGCCGCCGCGCCCTCGATCTGCTTCTGCGCCAGCTCGTAGACCGCCTGCTGCGAGTTCGGGTTGCCGCTCAGGAAGCTGTTGACCCGGGTGAACAGGCCCTGCTGCTGCGCGAAGACGTAGGACTGCTGCACGTTCAGCTGGGCCGCCTCGAGCTGTGCCTTGGGCAGGGTCAGCGCGGCGGTGAGCCGGTCCGCGGACACCTGCACGTTCTGCCCCTTGAGCTTGGAGAAGTCGACGTAGGAGTTCTCCGTGCCCACCCCGATGAACAGGGTGTCGCTGCCTTCGAGGAAACTCGGCAGAATCGAGCCGCCGGAGGAGATGTCGACCACGACCTGGAAGGTGCCGCTGGCCGCCTCGTATTTGGACAGCTGGACGATCGACTGCAGCAGCACAGGTCCGGAGCGTTCGGTCGTCGTCTCCGAGAATGGATTGCGCAGTTGGGGTAGGAGGTGAATGGCGGATCCGACCAAGACCAGCCCGACCGCCACCACCAGGGCTATGCCGCCCGCTACGAACCGCCTGCGCCACTCGCTCAGCCTAGCCACCTGTGACCACCCACCCTTGTCCATCCGCTTCACGACGATCCCGAAGGAGTACGAACTTCCGTGCCTGGCTTCAGATTGCCCCGCAATCGACGAGACGAACGCCCGCGCAGACGCGGCTTCAACGCGCTGTGGGCGTTCTTCTGGCTCATCGTTCTGATCATCGTGCTCGGACTGCTGTTCGGCGGGTACCGCAAGGGCACGCCGATCCACAACCCGGGCAGCTGGATGCGGGCCGCGGCCGAGCAGATCAGCAGTACGCGATAGTACTCAGAAGTCTCAGTAGTAGAGCGTCACGGTGCCGCCGGAGTCGGTGCTCGAGCCGCCGCCGGGCGACTGGTGCAGCACCGTGCCGAGCACGAACGAGATGTGGTGCGTGACGACCTGGAAGCCGAGGCTCTGCAACCGGGTGGTCGCGTCCCCGATGCTCATGCCGGTCACGTCCGGCACGAGCACCTGCGCGGGCCCGGAGGAGAGCACCAGCGTGATCGTCGAGCCCTGTGTCGCCGTGCCGGTCGGGGTGTAGGCGGCCACGTCGCCGGCCGCCACGCTCGAGGTCTGCGTCTGCGCCGAGACGGACACGCTGAAGCCGAGGGCGCTGAGCTTGCCGGTGGCGTCGGACTGGCTCAGGCCCGTGACATCGGGCACCGAGACCGGGGCCGGGCCGCTGGAGACCCCGAGCGTCACGGTGGCGCCGTCGGCCACCGGGCGCCCGGAGCCCGGGTCGGTGGAGGCGATCTCGCCGGCCTGCACGCTCTGGCTGGAGACCTGGGTGAGCTTGTACTTCAGGCCGTCGTTCTCCAGCGCCCGCTCGGCCGTCGAGGTGCTCAGCCCGGTCAGGTCCGGCATCGACTGGTAGTGCGTGCTGCCGTAGAGCCAGGCGCCGATGCCGACCCCGGCCGCGATCAGCATTATCACCAGGAAGATGACAAGGCCCCGGTAGCGCCGCCGCGGCCGGCGGTCGTCCGGCAGGTAGCGGTAGGGCTCGTCCGGCCGACGGCGCGGGGCGACCGGGGGCAGCGGCGAGGCCACCCGGGTGGGCGTCGGCCCCGGCAGGTCCATCCGGGTGGGGGAGACGTCCGGGCGGGTGGCGTTGGCCTGCCCGCCCCGCAGCACCTGCGTGGCCTCCGCGGGGGCCGGGGCGCCGCCGAGGTCCAGGGCGGCGTCCGGCAGCGCCGCGTAGGCCGCCCGCAGCTCGGTGCGCAGGGCGTTGGCGTCGGCCGGACGGTGCTCGGGCTCGCGGGCGGTGGCCCGGGCCACCAGGGCGTCGATCGCCGGGTCGAGGCCGGGCAGCAGCCCCGAGGGGGCCGGCACCCGGCTGCTCACGTGCATCTGGGCGACCTGGACCGGGGAGGGCGCGCTGAACGGCTTGCGGCCGGTGAGCAGCTCGTAGAGCACGATCCCGGCCGAGTACACGTCCGAGCGCTGGTCGCAGGAGCCGGTGCGCACCAGCTCGGGCGCGAGGTAGGAGGCGGTGCCGATCAGGCCGCCGCCGGGCAGCGAGCCGCTCAGCGAGCCGACCTCCGGGCCCCCGGCCACCGAGCGGGCCAGGCCGAAGTCGGTGACCTTCAGCGCCGCCGCGTAGGAGTGCGACTGGGCCAGCGCCGCGTCGTTGATCAGCACGTTCTCCGGCTTGACGTCCCGGTGCACGATCCCGGCCCGGTGCGCGGCGCCCAGCCCGGCCAGCATCGCGTCGAGCACCTGCATGGCCTGGCGCGGGGTCAGCCGCCCGCGCCGGCCGAGCAGCTGTCGCAGGGTGCTGCCCGGCACGTACTCCATGGCCAGGTAGGCCAGCGTGGGCGACCTGCGGTCGCCGGCGCCGAGCACCGACTGGTCGTAGACGTTGACGATGTTCGGGTGGCTCAGCCGGGCGGTGGACTTGGCCTCGCGGATGAAGCGGGCGACGTACTCCGGGCGTTTGGCCAGTTCGGAGTCGATCACCTTGAGCGCCACCGGCCGGTCAAGCCGCCCGTCCCAGGCGCGGTAGACCGCGGCCATCCCGCCGTGCGCCAGCCGCGCCTCGACCCGGTAGCGGCCGTCGACGAGCTGCCCGGGCTGGAGGTCCTCGGGCTGCGGCAGGCTGACGGCGGTGCTCACAATTCCCGAGTCTAAGGGGAACCCGGTCTCCGGCACCGTACGAGTCTCATCCCAAAACGGTTAAAAGGCAGGCGTTTCGTCACGGGATGGTGACGAAGCCCGGGCATAGCGCCGCCGCGGGATCCGCCCGGCCTCGTGGCAGGCGCGCCCGGCCGCGACCGCGTCGCGCATCGCCGCGGCCATCAGCGCGGGCCGCTGCGCCCGGGTGACGGCCGAGGCGAGCAGCACGCCGGCGCAGCCGAGCTCCATCGCCAGCGCCGCGTCCGAGGCCGAGCCGATCCCGGCGTCCAGGATCACCGGCACCCCGGCCGCCTCCACCATCAGCTCGATGTTGTGCGGGTTGCGGATGCCGAGGCCGGAGCCGATGGGCGAGCCGAGCGGCATGACCGCGGCGCACCCGGCCTCCTCCAGCCTGCGGGCCAGCACCGGGTCGTCGTTGGTGTAGGGCAGCACCGTGAATCCGTCCTCGACCAGGGTGCGCGCGGCCTCGAGCAGTTCCACCGGATCGGGCAGCAGGGTGTGCTCGTCCGCGATGACCTCGAGTTTGACCCAGTCGGTGCCCAGCGCCTCCCGGGCCAGGCGCGCGGTGAGCACGGCGTCGCCCGCGGTCAGGCAGCCGGCCGTGTTCGGCAGGAGCGCGATGTCGAGCTCGGCCAGCAGGTCCAGGATCGAGCCGCGGGTGCCGGCCGCCACGCGGCGCATGGCCACGGTGGTCAGCCGGGTGCCGGAGACGGTCAGCGCCTCGCGCAGGATCTCCAGGCTGGGCGCGCCCCCGGTGCCCATGATCAGCCGCGAGCCGAAGTCGCGTCCGGCGATGCGCAGGGTGTCCGTGTCGCTCATCTCAGCCTCCTTGCACCGCGGTCAGGATCTCGATCTCGGCCCCGTCGGCCAGGACCGTCTCGGGCCAGGACGCGCGCGGCACGACCTCCCCGTCCACGGCCACGGCCACCCCGGATCGGCTCGGGCTGCGCTCGGCCACCAGCGCGTCGAGGCGCCGGCCGGCCGGCAGTTCGCACCGTTCTCCGTTGACGGACACGGTGATCGACGGGTTCATCAGAACTCTCCTGTCGACGCGGCGAGGCGGTCCGCGGCGGCGAACCGGTCGGGGGAGAAGGGCGCGGCGTACTCCGGCAGCGCGCCCTCGGTGAGCAGATCGGCGACGGCGTCCGCGGTCACCGGCGTGAGCAGCACGCCGTTGCGATAGTGGCCGGTCGCGGCGATCAGCCCGGGCAGCGCGGTGTGCCCGAGCAGCGGCGCGTTGTCGGGGGAGCCCGGGCGCAGTCCGGTGCGGGCCTCCACGAGCGGCAGCTCACTGATACCGGGCAGCACGTCGTGGGCTTCGCGCAGCAGTTCGTAGACGCCGCCCGCGGTCACGCCGGTGTCGAAGCCGAGCTCGTCGCTGGTGGCGCCGACCACGAGTTCGCCGTGCGCGCGCGGCACCAGGTAGACGGAGCGGCCGCGCACCAGGGCGCGCAGCGTGCGGGTGAGCACCGGCACGGCCGGCATGGCCAGCCGCAGGATCTGGCCGCGGACCGGGCGGATGCGCGGCAGCACGCCGGGCGGGAGCCCCTCGATCTCGCTCGACCAGCAGCCGGCCGCGAGCACGACGTGCTCCGCGGGCAGCCGCTCGCCCGACTCCAACAGCAGGCCCCTGACACGCTCGGTGCCGTCGGTCAGCAGCCCGGCCCGGGCGCGGTGCAGGCACACCCCGGCCTTCTCGGCCGCGGCCAGCAGCGCCGCGTGCAGCATCCGGTTGTCGATCTGGTGGTCGCCCCGCACCAGCAGCCCGGCCTGCACGCCCGGGGCCAGCAGGGGTTCGAGCCGGCGCGCCTCGCGGCCGGTCAGCCGGTCCGAGTCCAGGCCCAGCCGCGCGTGGAATCGCGCGGTCTCGGCGAGCACCGCCTGGTCGTCGCGGTCGAAGGCGACGGCGAGGGTGCCGCGGGTGTCGAAGCCCGCCGGCATGTTCGTGAAATTTTCAAGTTCCCGGACGAACTCCGGGTACGCGGCGGCCGAACGCAGGTTCAGCGCGAGCAGGCGTTCCTCGCCGTAGTGCGCCTCGGTGACCGGCGCGAGCATCCCGGCGGCGGCGCTCGAGGCGCCCGAGCCCGGGTCCGGATCGGCCAGGCAGACCCGCAGTCCGCGGCTCGCCGCCCGCCAGGCGACGGCCAGGCCGATCAGCCCGCCGCCGAGCACGGCCACCTCGCGGCCCGGGCGTGGTCCGGTACAGGACACGTTCCTCCCTCCACCGGCACTGCCCTGGGGCGGCGCACGGCCAGGTTCGAACGGTCGGAGACCGCAGCCGTCTCCCTCTCAACCCCCGCGTCGTGGGGACTCCCGTGGTGTATGGAAGTTTTCGGGCAACAGCTTAGCCGGGACCGCGATGCGGTCCCGGCCGGGGTGAAGCTGAGCTGGCGCACCCGGGCCGAGGGGCCCGGTGGCGGTGGGTCAGCGGGTCAGGAGGTGCTGGTGGCGGGCGCGGTGATGGCCGCGCCGAAGACGTTGGTCAGGGTCAGCACGGCGAGTACGACGCCGACCACACCCACGATGACCGCGGCGATGGAGACGGCCTTCGACCACGCCGGGGACTTGCCGCTCAGCAGCAGGCTCGGCGAGAGCAGCGAACCGGCGCCGAACAGCACGGCGGCGGCCGCGAAGACCAGCGCCCACTGGGCCTGGGTGTGCCAACCGGCGTGCGTGATGTCCACGTACTGCTGGTTGGTGATCTGGGACTTGAGGTTGACCTCGTAGTTGTCCAGGTCGCGCGTGCTCACCACGCTCGAGGTCCAGTTGGTGGTGAGCGAGACCAGGCCGAGCACGATACCCGCGAGCCCGAAACCGCCCGAGACCGCACCCGAGCCCGGGACGTCCTCCTCGGCCTCCGGCTCGTCGATCTCGATCAGTTCTTCGGGCAGGTTGGCGGCCTGGGCGCCGCCAAGCGCCACGAACTCGGTCTCGGCCTCAGGCTCGTCGATCTCGACGAGCTCGTCCGGCAGGGCCTCGGTGGCGCTCTTGGACTCGACGAGCTCGGCCTCCTCGGCCTCGGTCCCGTCCGTGGTCGTGGTGTTTTCCGTCATAGCCGCACACCTTAGGGCTTCCGGCTGAGAGTGTGGTAAACGAAGGGACACGATTTCCGGCTCGGCGCTGTGTGGCACCCCCGGCGCGGGTGGTCTGGGGTGCGCCGCGGCGTGGCACAGTAGAGGGGTGACTACGCCTGATGTTGACCTCGACACGCTCATCACCGACTGGCTGACCATGCCCGACCTGGCTGAGCGCATGAACCTGCTGGTGACCAAGGCCCGGCAGCTGGTCAAGGACCGGCAGCTGGTGGCCGTGCGCCGAGGCGAGCGCAACGTGCTCTCGGTGCCCGCCGCGTTCATCGACGGCGACCAGGTGCTCAAGGGGCTGCCCGGCACCATCACCCTGCTCGCGGACAACAAGTACACCGACGAGGAGGCGCTGCGCTGGATGTTCACCCCGGACGAGACCCTGCCCGGCACCCCCGTCCAGGCGCTCAGGGAGAACCGCGGCACCGAGGTGCGCCGCCGGGCCCAGGCGCTGGGCTTCTAGGTGGCCGGGGATCTCACCGCCGGAGCCGAACGGCGGCTGGCCGAGGCCCGGCTGTACCTGTGCACCGACGCCCGGCTGGCGCAGGGCGACCTGCCGAAGTTCCTCGACGCGGTCCTGGCCGGCGGCGTGGACGTGGTCCAGCTGCGGCACAAGGGCCTCGAGGCGGCGCGTGAACTCGAGCTGCTCGACGTCGTGGCCCGCGCCTGCGCGCGGCACGGGGCGCTGTGGGCGGTCAACGACCGCGCCGACCTCGCGCACGCCGCCGAAGCGCCGATCCTGCACCTGGGCCAGGAGGACCTGCCGGTCCGCTTCGCCCGCGGCATCGTCGGCGACGGCACGCTGATCGGCCGCTCCACCCACGCCGAGGCCGAGGTGGACGCGGCCGTGGCCGACCCGGATGCCGGATACTTCGCGGTCGGCCCGTGCTGGCCCACCCCGACCAAGCCCGGCCGCCCGGCCCCCGGCCTCGACCTCGTGCGCCACGCCGCCCGGGTCGCCACCCCCCAGGTGGACGGCACCAAGCCCTGGTTCGCCATCGGCGGCATCGACGCGGGGAACCTGGACCAGGTGCTCGAGGCCGGCGCCCGCCGCGTCGCCGTCGTCAGGGCCCTGACCGCCGCCGCCGACCCCGCCGCGGCCGAGGAGGCCGCCCGGGTGCTCTCCACCCGCCTGCGCGCCGCCGTCGAGGCGGACGCAGAGGGCTGAGGCTCCCCCGTCCCGCCACGCGCGCCGCGTTCCCCCCTTCGGGAGCGCGGCGCGCGTGCTTGTTCTCCTGCGCTTCCTCAACGCTTCTTGTCCTCTTCCGATGCGCTTCCGGCCCGCGTCACCTGCGCCGCAGTACGCCACGGTGCGCCACGCCGTGCGAAACGGAACGGTTGCGTTCCGCAATGGCCGCCGCTAACCTCGAACTCAGATACGGAACGGTCTCGGATCGTAAGTCCGGGGCACCTTCGAAGGGGGACACGCCGTGAGTGACGCACACGACGCCGACTACTCCGAGCACACCGGACACCCGCGCCGCTGGATCATCCTCGGCGGCCTGGTCTTCTCACTGCTCGTGGTCGTGCTCGACAACACCGTCCTGAACGTCGCGCTCAAGACCATGTCGGAGCCGAAGCCCAAGGGTCTGGGGGCGAGCCAGTCCGACCTCGAATGGGCGATCAACTCCTACACCCTGATCTTCGCCGGGCTCCTGTTCACCTGGGGCATCCTGGCCGACCGGCTCGGGCGCAAGCGCATCCTGATGCTCGGCATGGTGCTGTTCGGCATCTCCTCGCTGCTGACCGCCTACGCGCAGAGCCCGGGCGAGCTGATCGCCGCGCGCGCCGCGATGGGCTTCTCCGGCGCCGCGATCATGCCGTCCACCCTCGCCATCATCGCCAACGTCTTCCCGCGCCACGAGCAGGGCAAGGCCATCGGCATCTGGTCCGGCTCGGTGGGCCTGGCCATCGCCATCGGCCCGGTCGTCGGCGGCGCGCTGCTCAACAACTTCTGGTGGGGCTCGGTCTTCCTGATCAACGTGCCGATCACCGTCATCGCGTTCGTGGTCATGCTCATCCTGCTGCCGGAGTCGAAGAACCCGAAGCCCGGCCGGCTCGACCCGCTCGGCGTGGTGCTGGAGATGGCCGGCCTCGTCCTGTTCGTCTACGGCATCATCCACGCGGGTGACACCGGCGACTGGGGCAACGTCACGGTCTGGGGCTCGATCGCCCTCGGCGTGCTGCTGATGGCCGGGTTCGTGCTCTGGGAACTGCGCAACGACCATCCGGCGCTGGACGTGCGCCTGTTCTCCAACCGCCGCTTCTCCGCCGCGGTGATCGCGGTCGCGCTGACCTTCTTCGCGATGATGGGCGGGATGTTCTTCTTCTCGTTCTACCTGCAGTCGGTGCGCGGATACTCGCCGCTGATGTCGGGCGTGTTCATGCTGCCGTTCGCGGCCGCGATGGTGGTCTTCTCCCCGCTCTCGGCCGGCATGGTCAAGCGCTTCGGCCCGCGGGCGGTCGCCGTCACCGGACTGGTCTGCATCGCCGTCGCCATGGCCTGCTACCAGTTCGTCACCGAGTCCTCCTCGATGTGGATCTA
Source organism: Actinospica durhamensis (assembly GCF_018139695.1). Lineage (GTDB taxonomy): Bacteria > Actinomycetota > Actinomycetes > Streptomycetales > Catenulisporaceae > Actinospica > Actinospica durhamensis. The sequence continues at coordinate 80,627 of NZ_JAGSOG010000007.1, forward strand.
CCTGCTGATCGCCTTCATCCAGGGCGCGGCGATGGCGAACGTGATGCCCCCGGCCACCACCACCGTCATGACCTCGCTGCCGCGGCAGATCGCGGGCGTCGGCTCCTCGGTGAACAACACCGTCCGCCAACTCGGCGGCGCCCTCGGTGTGGCGGTGCTCGGCACCATACTGACCACCGCTTACCGTGGCCGCATGCAGCCGCTCATCGGCACCGTCACCAGCCAGCTCTCGCCGGACCAGGTGCACTCGGTCAGCGGCTCGATCGAGGCGACGCAGGAGATGGTCGCCGGAGCCACCGCGGCCGGCCACCCGCAGGCGCAGCAGCTGCTCAAGCCCGCGAACGAGGCGTTCGTGCACGCCATGCACGTCACGACCGTGACCGGCGCCGGCGTCATGCTGCTGACCGCGCTGGTGGTGTGGCTGTGGCTGCCCAAGCACGTCCCCTCGGCCTCCGGCGACCCGATGGACGCCATGACCCGGGCGGAGAGCGTCGCGGCGTGAATCCGGTCGCGAGTGTGGGCGCGGGCGTCGGTGTGGGTAGGGACCCGGGTACGGACATGGACGTGAGTGTGGACGTGCAGAGGGACGAAACCGAGGCGGCGGGTACGGCGGGCGACGGGGCCCCAC
>NZ_JAGSOG010000800.1 GCF_018139695.1 Actinospica durhamensis
ATGGACCTGGTGCGCGGCCTGCATGAGCGCGCCATCCGTCCCGTGTTCTTCGCCAAGATGGTGGACAAGGCGCTTCCTGAATATCGCCAGGTCAAGGCTGTTGCATTGCCAACGCGCAAGCTGCCCGGCAAATTGAATGACCACGCGTTCGGCTGGCTCGTGCGCCATCTGGCCAAGCGCGAGCACATCGATCTGATGATCGGCTGCAATCGCACGGGCGCTTCGGATATCGCTATTTGTGGCGGCACGCACGTCGGCTATCTCAAGAGCTTTTCAAAAAAGGCGGCCTTCTGGGATCGCCAGCAGATCGCGCTGGAGCGCCGAGACTATGTGCGCTCGCACGTCGTCGTTGCGCACTCGCGACTGATGGCGCAGGAAGTGCTCGACTACTACGACATTCCCGCTGCCAAGGTAAAGAC
>NZ_JAGSOG010000801.1 GCF_018139695.1 Actinospica durhamensis
GGTTCCAGACGCCGGGCTCGACACCCGTCATGGTGGAGATTCCGGCGACCCCGTAGAGCCCCGCGTACTCCGCGCGCGGCGCGGACGAGTCGATCAGCCCGCGCACGGTTGACCAGACGCCGTCGGCGCCCACGAGCAGCTCCGCGGTGTCGCGCCGGCCGGAGGCGAATTCGGCCACCACGCTGTCCGCTGACTCCGTCGCGCCCACCAGGCGTTCGCCGGTGACGATCTGCGCGCCCGCGTCGAGCGCCGCGCGCCGCAGGGCTGCCACGAGCCGTCCGCGCTGGAGCGAGATGCTGCGCATCGAGTCGGCCTCGCGCCGAAGGCGTGGCACGTCACCCAAGAGGTGGCCGCCCGCCGTGTGGAACCGCATCCGGTCGATGGGGAATCCGACCGCCTGTACGTCGCGTAAGCAGCCC
>NZ_JAGSOG010000802.1 GCF_018139695.1 Actinospica durhamensis
GGCCCTGAACTGGCTGGCGAAGGAGGTCACCGAGCCCGGACTCGTCGTCGACGCCGGCAGCGGGCCCGGCGTCATCTCCTGCCTGTTCGCCGAGACCTTCCCGGGCGCGCGGATCGTGGCCGTCGACGGCTCGAAACCGCTGCTGGAGCGGGCCGCGGACCGGGCCGCCCGCCAGGGCGTCGCCGACCGCTTCGACACCCTCGCCGGTGAACTTCCCGACGTGCTCGGCGAGTTGGACTACCCGGCCGATCTGCTCTGGGCCAGCCGCAGCGTGCACCACCTCGGCGACCAGAGCGCCGCGCTCGCCGCCTGCGCCGCGCGGCTCGCGCCCGGCGGCACGCTGGCGGTGGTGGAGGGCGGCCTGCCCGCCCGGTTCCTGCCCCGCGACATCGGCATCGGCCGGCCCGGACTCCAGGCG
>NZ_JAGSOG010000803.1 GCF_018139695.1 Actinospica durhamensis
CACCGGTCCGCCTCGACGAGCTTCGCGGCCGCCGCCTCGACGTCACCGGCGCCCGAGACGTCCTCGTCGCGCCACGGCACCGTCACCGACCGCGCCACGACCTGCGACCACTCGCCCGACTTCCGCTGGACGAACGCGGCACGCAGGTTCGCGTGCCGGCGCAGCAGCACGGAGGCCGCCTCCCGCAGGCGCGCACCGTCGACGTCGCCCTCGAACTCGAACACCAGCTGTGCGGTGTAGACGTCGGGACCGGCGTCGTCGTAGACGCTGTGGAAGATCATCCCGCGCTGGAGCGGCGCGAGGGGCAGGACGTCCTCCAGACCGGGTGTCTCGGCCTCCAGCTCCTCCAGCTCGGCCTGCGTCAGCGCCGGGTCCGCGACGTCGGTGGGGGTGAGTCCGCCGGCGCCGGGGTCGGTGG
>NZ_JAGSOG010000804.1 GCF_018139695.1 Actinospica durhamensis
GCCGGCACCCTACCTGCGTTCTCATACGTCGATCCGCGCTTTACCGGGGAGAACCCGCAAGGCGTATCGGCCGACGATCACCCGAACTCGGATATCCGCAACGGACAGGTCTTTCTCAATCAAATCTATGATGCCGTGCGTAATGGTCCAGGTTGGCAAAAAACGCTGCTGATCATCACCTACGACGAGTGGGGCGGCTTCTTCGACCACGTACCGCCGTTCAAGCGCCCGGTGTCTGCCGCAGAGACACAGTTGGGCAACGACGGCTACCTCGGCTTCCGTGTGCCGATGGTGCTGATCGGGCCCCGGGTCAAGCGTCGGCACGTCAGTCATTGGCCGCTCGACCCGAGTTCAATTCATCAGTTGCTGACCTGGCGCTTCGGGCTGAATGCCCTTGGCGCGCGTGGCGGGCTGCCGG
>NZ_JAGSOG010000805.1 GCF_018139695.1 Actinospica durhamensis
GCTCGAAACAGCTCTTCCTTGGTTTCAAAGTAGAGGTAGATCGTGCCCTTCGCGACTCGTGCGCGCTTCGCGATATCAGAGAGCTTTGCGGCAGCAAAGCCGTTCTCAAGGAAAACATCTACCGCAGCGTCTACAATCTCGAGCGGCCGCGCCTCCTTGCGACGACTCCACTTAGGTTGCATCTCGCTCACGTGCTCAATCTCTTGCCCATGCGGGAATCCCAATAGCGCTGCAGCTCGTCTAGGGACTGCGTTGGCTGTGCCAATCCCACCCAAGTGTCAGGCCGCAGAACGTAGACAGCGTCCTGCTGACGTCCAGCGCGGCCATGTTCTTCGTGCCAGGTAAACTCGCGAAGAGCCATGCCGCGGCTGTCGCACCAGCCCTTTAGTTCAGTACTGGCTCGTCCATAGACATGGAC
>NZ_JAGSOG010000806.1 GCF_018139695.1 Actinospica durhamensis
CGGCCACGAGGGTGAAGTCGGTGGTCTGCGGGGCGGACACCGCGCCTCCCACCGTCTGCGTCGCGGTGGCCGTGTAGGTGGCGACCGGCAGGGCCGGGAAGGTCACGGACCAGGTGCCGTTGGGGGCGACCGTCGTGGTGAGGTCGCGGCCGCCGCCGAGGGTGACGGCGACCGGGGCACCGGCCTGCCCGGCACCCGAGACGGTGACGTCACGGGTGGAGTCGGCTCCGGGCAGACGGTACTGCGTGCCGGAGGTCGGGCTCGTGATGGTCAGGCCCGTGCCGGCGACGACGCTGAAGGCGCGCGTCACGGCGGCGGAGACGTCTCCACCGAGGGCTTGGGTCACCGACGCGGTGTAGCCGCCGACGGGCACGCCCGGGACGGTCGTCGACCAGGTGCCGTCCGCGGCGACGAGGGC
>NZ_JAGSOG010000807.1 GCF_018139695.1 Actinospica durhamensis
GATCTAGTCGCCGACGCCGCCCTCGCCCTGCTCGCCGAACGCGGGATGCGCGGGCTCACCCACCGGGCGGTCGACCAGGCGGCCGGACTCCCCCAGGGATCCACCTCGAACCTGGCGCGCACCCGCCAGGCGCTGCTGGAGCTGACGGTGCGGCGGCTCGCCGAGCGGGAGGCACGCGTCCTCGCGCTGCACGAGCTGCCGGACCCGCGGGCCGGAACCGGCTCCCTGGTGGACGCCCTGGCCCTGGCCACCCACCGCGCGCTGACCCGCAACCGCGAACTCACCCTCGCCCGTTACGAACTGGCCCTGGAGGCCACCCGCCGCCCCGAACTGCGGGCGTACTTCGACGCGGCCGGCGCCCGCTTCCGCGACCAGCTCGTCGCCCTGGTCACCGGGCTCGGCTCCATGGAACCGGACC
>NZ_JAGSOG010000808.1 GCF_018139695.1 Actinospica durhamensis
GTGTGGGCACCACGCGCTGGTACCGGGTGCGGGTCGCCGAGGAGCCGTCCGGATACGCCTGGTTCCCGGCCGTCCGCACCAGACAGGAACCGACCTCGCTGCCCCGGTGCGGGGAGAGCGCCAGGCCGACCGGCAGCAGCACCTGAGTGACCGGCCGCGGCGGACCCGGGCGAGGGCGCCGGTCCGGGGCGGGGACGACGTTCCTGTGCCCCGTCCCCGTACGTACGGGGACGGGGCACAGGAACACAGCGCCGCTCCGGACGCGTCGGGTCAGGTCATGAACCTGCCTCCGCAGTAGGACTCGGGCACCCACCGGTGCGAGCTGATGGCGTCGTTGATGACGTGACCGCTGGTGAAGTAGTCGTCGGTCAGGTTGCTGGCGTAGAACTCGCTCCTCTTGAGGCAGCTGTACCCGCC
>NZ_JAGSOG010000809.1 GCF_018139695.1 Actinospica durhamensis
GGGAGCGGACCGCCCGGGAGGCGCTGGCCGAGGTCGGCCTGTCGGACTCCACCGGCCACTACCCCTGGCAGCTCTCCGGCGGCATGCAGCAGCGGGTCGCGATCGCGCGGGCGCTGGCCTACCGGCCGGCCGTCGTGGTGATGGACGAGCCGTTCGCGTCGGTGGACGCCCAGACCCGGGCGGACCTGGAGGACCTGCTGCTGCGGGTGCGCGAGCACCTCGGCATCACGGTGCTGCTGGTCACCCACGACATCGACGAGGCCGTCTACCTCTCCGACCGGGTGCTCGCCCTCGGCGGGAAGCCGGCCGGTATCCGCAGTCTGCTCACCGTCGACCTGCCCGCCCCGCGCGAGCAGGTCGCCACCAAGTCGCTGCCGCGGTTCGCCGAACTGCGCAGCCAGGTCTACAGGTTGATCC
>NZ_JAGSOG010000080.1 GCF_018139695.1 Actinospica durhamensis
CCAACGCCTTCACTCGGGGATCGGCTATGCGACTCCCCTCGAAGCCTACCGAGAGAAGCAGGCGAACCTGACGCTCGCCGCGTGATCACACCGCGGGACCAGTGTCCAAAATTCGCGGGGCAGCCCAGTTGGCGCAGGTAGTCCGTGCCTGGATGGTTGTGGGCCAGCAGTGTCAGGTCGATGAGCGCGTCCACATCGCCGGCCCGGTCATCACTGCCGTCGGTGGAAACCGAGGCGCGGTACTGGGCCGCGAGCACCGCTCCGCGCGCCTTGATCGACGCGGGGTCGTTCTCCAGCGTGCGCTCAGCCCACGTGTGGGCGGCGGTGAAGTCCCCGGCGGTGAAGGCGAGGTCGGCGAGGTCGAGGGGAATCAGAGCACTGCTCGGGTCCAGCGCGAACGCGGCGCTCCAGGTGGCAGCCGCGGCCGCCGGGTCTTCGGTATCGCGCTGGGCGTAACCGAGCATGACCAATGTCGACGCAGTGCGGCCCGCGGCGGAATCCTCCAGCGCAAGCGCGGCTTCACACCAGGCCAGGGCCTCCGACGCGACACCCAGACGACGCGCCACCCCGGACAGCGCGCGCAGCACCTCGGCGTCGGCGTCGGCTCGCGCGGCCGCTGTACGGGCCAGGTTCAGCCATGGAGCCAAGATCTCCAGGTGAGCCGACTCGGTGACATAACCGACCGCGTCGGTCACCTGCTTGACCGCCACGACCAGTTGCCGCGTGGGAACCGTCTGGACCGCCTCCGGAGTGAACCAAGGTGCTGCCGCCACGGCCGAACTGGCGCGGCAGCGGTGACCGCGCCCAGCAGCTTCACCGCCACCCCTAGGCGCCCTTCCGCGGCGACCAGAGCCACCGATGCAGCCGCAGCGCCGGTTCCCACCCGCTGGCCGTCCCCCTTGAATAACTCGCGTGCCGCGGGCGGCGAGCCGACGACGGCGACCAGTTCATCGAGCGCTGAATAAATCTCCTGCCAATCGGGAGCGAGATCCAGCGCTCGGGCCAGGTGAGCGGCGGCGGCAGGCAACTCGCCCGCAGACATATGACGGCGGGCCGCCGCAACGGCACGTGCTGTCGCAGACTCAGCCCCCGGCCTTCGCTCTACGGCACCGCGCCCGTCAGCCCCCTCACGTAGACCACCGGCACCGCCAGACTCCTCTGCGGACATCGCTGCCTCCTCATGGCTGACGGTGCCGCGACGGCAGCATCTCCGGAAAGGATATTGGTCAGCTGGCCTGTCCGGCCTCGGCCGGGAAAGCCACGCCGCCGGTCGCGCGGAGTTCCGCCCGTGGCACGCGTGCGCGGTTGACGCTCATCCCGACATGGCCACCAGGACGCGGCGGGGGCCGGTGTAGGGGCGGCGGCCGTGGGCGACGAGCATGTTGTCGATGAGCAGGATGTCCCCGCGGCGCCATTCGACGTCGACGGCGGCGGCGAGGCCGCACTGCTGGATGTGCTGGATGGCGGCGGCCGGGATCTGGCCGCCGTCGGCGTAGAACACGGACTGGGGGAGCTCGTCGGGGCCGAGGATCAGGGCCAGTTCGGCGGCCGCGGTGTCGCCGAGGCCGGCGGGGTGGAACTGGTCCGCCTGGTTGAACCAGACCTCCTCGCCTGTTCGCGGATGTCTCGCGGTGGCCGGCCTCGTCTGTTCGATCCGCAGGCCCGTCCCCTCGCGCCACTCCCACTGCGCCCCCGCGGCGCGCAGCAACTCCTCCACCGTGTCGCGATCCTCGCACTCGAAGGTCTGCTGCCAGCTGTTGCCGAACCCGAAGCCGTCGTGCAGGTTCTGGATGTAGCGCACGCCCCCGGCGAAAGCCCTGCGGATCTCCGGATCGATCAGCGAGAGCCAGAGCGCGCCGTCGACGACGGGGGTGGCGCCGCCCTCGGCCGCCGGCCGCTCACAGTAGAACGCCAGACGTTCGGGCCAACCGCTCGCGTAGGACAGTTCGCTGTGCATCGCGATCGTGAACTCGCTCGGGTACTCCGTCGACGTGTACACGTTGCGGCCGACCTTCGTGCGCGGCGAGGTGCCGTGGACGTAGGGCAGCCGGTTGGGCAGCAGTGCGTCGAGCACCGGATCGAGGCGGTCCGGGCCGACGTCGAATCCGCGCAGGACCAGGGCCTTCGCGGAGGTCAGCAGGGGCTCCACGTCGCCGAGTTCGGACAGGTACCGGGCGAGGCCGGTCTCGGTCGGCTCGACCCCGGCGCCCTCCGGAGTGATCTCGAGCGGCTTCCACGTCTCGGCCGGGCCCTCGGTCCAGATCTCAGTCATAGGTGGACACCTCCGGGTGTGCGCTGCGGGTGGGTCTCGAACCGGCGCTGCGTCGTGCGGACACGTACTCGGTGAAGCGGCGGGCGTGTTCGGCGAGCCGGTCGTCGACGCGCGGCGGCGCGGGGGCCCGGTCCGGTTCGACCAGACATCTGATGAACACGGGGGAGGAGGCTACGGGGGGAACGGATGGAGCCCCGGCCTCGGCGCGCAGCAGGTCGCGCAGCGCTTGCGGGTCGCCGACGGTGTACGTGCGCCGGCAGCCGGCCGCCTCGGCCCATCCGCACAGGTCGACCCCGCCGGCGTTCGTGCGCTGGCCGCCGGTCGAGGCGTAGGCGCCGTCGTCGAGTACCAGGTGGATCAGCGGCAGGCCGCCGGCGGCGTCGAGGCACAGCATGCCGCCGGGGTTCATCAGGACGCTGCCGTCCCCGTCGAGGACCAGGGTCATCTCGCCGGTGGCGAGGGCGAGACCCGCGCCGAGCGAGAGGGCGAGGCCCATCGAGCCGGTCATGTAGAAGTGGTTGGGCCGCTCGCCCAGGCCCGCGCCGATCCGGGAGGTGTACCCCGTGGTGAAAATCGTCGGTACGGTCGGGAGCGCGGCGAGCGCCTCGGCTATCGCTCTCGTCTTGTCCATCGGGGTTCTCACGCACTCCAACCGAACTCGTCCGGACGTACCAGCAGGGCATATGGTCTGCGCTCGGTCCGCAGCACCTTCGCGACGCGTGCCAGCTGCTCGGCCACGTCGGACGTGGCGAGGTACTCGTGTTCCAAGCCCAGTCCCCGCAGGATCGGCTCGGTCAGGCGGCCCATGCCCAGGTTCTCCGTGGTGGTGTCCGGCGCGGTGCCGCGCATGCTGACGATGAGCAGGATCGGGATCTGGTACGGCAGCACCAGCGAGGCCAGGGCGTTGACGCACTGGCCGAAGCCCGAGTTCTGCATCAGCACCGTCGCCGGGCGCCCGCTCAGGGCCACACCGGCGGCGAGTCCCACGGCGTTGTCCTCACGGGCGACGACGCGGTAGTCGGCGCCCGCTTCCAGCAGGCCGAGCAGGGGCGAGAGGATCCCGCACGGCGTGCCGAAGTACGGGCCGAGGTCCTGGGCGAGGAGGGCTTCGAAGGCGGCACCGGCTGCGGCCGGGGCGGAGGCGTCGGCGGAGGTGGGCATCTCTTCCTCGGTGCGGGTCGATCCGGGTGACGATCCGTGGGGAGCCGTGGCGCGCATCGCGTGCATCGGCGTCAACCCGCCGAATCGGCCGGAAGAGTGGCGGCGATCCGCTCCAGGGTCGCCCGGGCGCCGACGAACGGGGGTTGCGTGCGGGGGAAGGGCACCACCATGTCGGTGATCCCGGCCTCCTCGAATCGCCCGACCGCATCTTCGAAGGCGGCGACGGAGCGCAGGGGCGGTTCCTCGCGGTTGACGTTGAGCAGCAGTGTGCGCAGCGTGCCCGGATCCCGGCCCTCCCGCTCGCACGCCTCCCGCAGGCGGGCGACTTGCCCGGCGACGAGCTTCGGGTCGGCCGCGGGGGCGATGAGGCCGGGGGCCGGGGAGGTGCCGTTGGTGACCCAGTACTCGGCGTGCCTGGCGGCGAGGCGCATGCCGCGCGGGCCGGTCGCGCCGATCGCGAACGGCAGCCGGGGCCGGGTCCCGGCCGCCGGGTCCACGTGTGCTTCCTCGGCCGCGTAGTACCTGCCCTGATAGCTGGTCACCGGGGCGCTCAACAGCAGGTCGGAGAGCTCGACGAACTCCGCGAACCGCCCGGCGCGCTCGGCGGCGGTCCACGCCCGCCCGCCCAGCACGCGGGCGTCGGCGCCGCCCGCTCCGGCGCCGAGTCCCAGGATGAACCGGCCCCCGCTGATGTCGTCGAGGGTGAGCGCCTCCTTGGCCAGCGGCACCGGGTGGCGGAAGTTCGGCGTGGCGAGCAGGGTGCCGAGGCGGATCCGGCGGGTGACGGCCGCTGCCGCGGTGAGCGTGGGGATCGCGCTGTACCAGGTCTTGCCGATCAGATCCCGCCAGGCGATGTGGTCGTAGGTCCAGGCGTGGGCGAAGCCGAGCTCGTCCGCGCCGCGCCAGTCCTCGCGGGCCTCGCGCCAGCCGGCGGCGGGCAGGATCAGTACTCCGATGCGCACCGCGGCTCACCCTCTCGCCGCGTCGTCCGGTCCGTCACGGCGCGAGCTCGCGGGCCAGGTCGGCGGCGGTGGCCACGGGACGGACGGCCGTGCCGAGCGGCGTATAGTGCTCCGCGGTGTACCAGCCGGATCCGTGCACCACCAGTTCGTGGTCCGGCTTGATCAGGCTTCTGTCGATCGCGTTGAACGCCCCGGTCATGGCCATCACCAGGGACCGCTCGTGCAGGGCGGCGAAGTCCCGCGGCAGCGCGACTCCGGCTTCGGCCAGCAGTTCCCGGATCAGCGGGTAGCGTTCGCGGCATTCCCGGCCGGAGACCACGATTCCGTCCCCGCCGTGCCGGGCGATGATGTCGTTCATCAGCGGCGAGGTGGCCGGCCGGTGCGTGTAGAACGTCGGGTCGAGCAGTTCGTCCGGGTCTTCGGTCACGCTCGGGAAGTGCGCGTCGGCGTCCTGATGGTAGAGCCCGTCGGCCTGTTCGAGCCGGTACGCGGGCAGCCCGGTCCGCTCGAAGCCGCCGGAACGCAGGCTCAGCACCATGTCCGGCGTGGACAGGTGCTGCACCAGCAGGGAGTGCGGGCGCCGGGCGATGTCGGAGAGCCCCGACCGCTCCAGGTACTGCCGGCCCCGGTGGTAGCCCAGCAGGCCGAAGGCGCTCGAGACGGCGTGCACGTGGGTCCGCGCGGCGGCGGCTTGGTCCACCGGGTGGACGTCGTGCTCGAACAGGGCCCTGGCGACGTCCGCGAGCAGGTAGTTGTTCAGCTCAAGCGAGAACCACAGCAGCGCGCCCGTCCGCTCGTGGATCCGCGCCGCGTACGTGTCGACGAACTCGCGGCCGAGCGCCTTGACGTCCTCGGCCCGGGGCGAGTCGAGCGTGCACAGCGGGTTGAGGGCAGCGAGTTCCGGATCCCGGCTCAGGCCGTCCTGGCGCAGTTTCGCCGCGGAGCTGTGCGGCGCCAGGACCATGATACGCAGCTGGTCCGGCGTCACCAGGCCGGCGCGGATCGCGCGATGCACCGCGTCGCGCAGGGCGGTGCCCTTGTTGCCCGAGGTCGGCGAGAAGATCACCAGCGGTCGGCCGGTCGTGCGGATGTGCTCGACCGCCCGCGCCACGATCAGCAGAGACGGGAAGGTCTTGGTGGTGTTCGTGCCCGGATTCAGGGCGAGGTCCAGCAGGTGCAGACGCTGGTCGCGGTACTCGCCGGCACCGCGCCATCGCACCCGGGCGACCTCGAGGAACTCCCGGACCTGCGCGGTCGGCTCGGGCAGCGCGAACGCGGGCACGCAGGTGCCGGGCGCGGCGGACGCGGCGCGCGGGACGGCGTCGAACTCCTCGGCGACCTCGCGCAGCGTGTCGTAGTAGTCGATCAGGAGGTTCGCGGTGCCTTCAGGGGCGGCGGAGACCGCGGGTCGGCTGTGGGTCATGGCGTTTCACTGCCTTCCAGTGGATGGGTCGGGTCTGCTGGTGCACGCCGGGAGGATCGTGCTCGCAGCCCGGTGCTCGGCGATGCGGGCGGAGATCAGCCCGCCGATCCGGGCGGCCGGGTCGGGGCGCAGCAGCTGCCCATGGGTGGATTCGAGGGTCAGGGCCCGGATCTCGCCGTCCACGTGCGGGCCCCAGGCCTGCGCCGGGCTCGGCGCCCCGGGCCGGCGGCCGAGGCCCGCCTCGACGAAGAGCACCGGACCGTGGAACAGGCCCGGCCGGTGCGCGTCGGCGATCCGTCGGTTGTTGGCCAGGGTCGCGAGCATCGCCTCCACCCGCCCGGGCTCGCCCGCGCCGAGCGTGTCCACGACGCGCCGCAGCACGCTCTGGCCGCGTCGCTCCGCGTCCTGCGCCGACCGATCGTCAGAAGTCTGTTTCGGGTCGGAGCCGCCGCCCGGGCCGGGATCGAGCCCGAGCGCTTCGAGCAGGACGGCGACGGCGGCGCCGCGCTCGTCCGCGGCACTGCGGGGATCGGACGGTGAAGCAGAGCGTGGATACCCGTCGACCAGGCACAGCAGCCCGACCTGTTCCCCCTGCCGTTGCAGCGAGACCGCCGCGGCGTGCGCGACGAGGGCGCCGAAGGACCAGCCCATCAGGTGGTAGGGGCCGTGCGGCTGGATCCGCCTGATCCGCGCGAGGTAGTCGGCCGCCATCTGCTCGAGTCCGGCGGCGTGCGCCTCGCCCGGGGCGATTCCGGCCGCCTGCAGGCCGTAGACCGGTTGGTCGGGGCTCAACCCGCGCAAGAGTGCGGCGTAGCACCAGGCGAGGCCGCCGCCCGGGTGGACGCAGAAGAGCGGGGGCCGGTCTCCGCGGACGCGCAGTGGAAGCACCCCGGCGAACGCGTCTCGGTCGACCTCCCGGTCCAGCCGGGAGGCCAGGCCGGCGACGGTGGGCGTGTCGAACAGATCTCTGATGCCGATCGCCGCGCCGAGCCGGGTCCTGATCCGTCCGACGAGTTCGGCCGCGGTGAGCGAGTGGCCGCCGAGCCGGAAGAAGTCCTCGTGCACGCCGACGCCGTCAAGGCCGAGCACTTCGGCGAAGATCCCGGCGAGCAGGATTTCGCGCGGCGTGGCCGGTTCGTCCGGCTCACCCGCCCCGGCCTCGGCCCCGGCTCGAGGCTCCGGCGAGGGCAGCCCGGCGTGGTCGAGCTTTCCGTTGGGGGTCAACGGGAACTCCGCCAGCTGCACGTAGGCCGTGGGCACCAGGTGCTCCGGCACCCGGGCCGCGGCGAATCTGCGGACCTGCGCCGCATCGAGTGCGGGGTCCGACGGGATCAGGTAGGCGACGAGGCGCAGATCCCCTCGGGTGTCGGGCAGAGCGCGCACGAGGGCTTGGGCGACGTGGGGGTGGCGGGTGAGTATGGCTTCTACTTCGCCGGGTTCGATGCGGAAGCCGCGGATTTTGACTTGTTCGTCGGTGCGGCCGAGGAAGACGAGTTGTCCGTCGGTGCGTCGGCGGGCGAGGTCGCCGGTGCGGTACATCCGTGTGCCGTCGGCGCTGAAGGGGTCGGGCACGAATCGCTCGGCTGTCGCGCCGGGACGGCCGAGGTATCCGCGTGCAAGGCCGGAGCCGGCGATGTAGATCTCGCCGGCCACGCCCGCCGGCACCGGACGCAGCCACCGGTCCAGCACATGGATCCGGGTGTTGGGCATCGGGCGCCCGATCGGGACGGGTCCGGGCGCCAGTTCGTGCCCCGGCTCGATCCGGTACTGGGTCGCGTTGACCGTGGCCTCGGTGGGCCCGTAAGCGTTGTAGACCACTGCGTCGGGGTGCCGCTCACGCCACTGCCGCACGGCCGCGGCCTGCAACGGCTCCCCGCCCAGGACGAGCTCCCGCTCGGGGCTGAACCGCTCCGGCAGCGCGTCGAGGAGGGCGAGCTGGCTGGGGGTGGTCTTCAGGAACGTGACCGGCGTGTCGCTCGAATCGGGCCAGGCCTCGTCCTGCTGCCCGTCCAGCCCGGCCAGGCGGACCGAGCCTCCGCTCACCAGGGGTGTGAACAGCCCCGACACCGTCAGGTCGAAGGACGCTGAGGAGGGCACCAGCGAAAGGCCGGCGGTGCCCTGATAAGTGCTCGCGGAGAAGGCCAGGTAGTCGACGACTGATCGGTGCTCGACGGCGACGCCCTTCGGCCTGCCGGTCGATCCCGACGTGTAGATCACGTAGGCCGGGTGCGCGGGCGAGAGCGGCCGCACCCGGTCCGCGTCGCCGGGATCGCCCGGGACGCTCGGATCGGGGGCGTCGTCCAGATGGAGGTCCCGCAGGTCCAGGGCCTCGACGTCCGAGGCCGGGAAGCCGCCGGCGCACAGCACCAGGCGGGCACCGGAGTCGGCGAGCATGTATCCGACGCGCTCGGCTGGATACCCGGGGTCGACCGGCACGTAGGCCGCCCCGGCCTTGAGCACGCCGAGCAGCGCGGCGACCAGATCCGTCGACCGGGGGAGGGCGACCGCGACGAGGTCTTCGGGGCCCAGGCCCCGGGCGATCAGCGCGTGCGCGATGCGATTGGCCCGGCGGTTGAGGTCCCGATACGTCAGGACACTGTCCCGGTGGTGGAGGGCGGGCCGGTCCGGGGTCCGGGCCGCCTGCGCCTCGAACAGGTCCGGCAGCACCCCGGCCGGCACAGGAGTGACCGGTCCGGCCGCCCGGTCCAGGGCGTGGGCGTGCTCCGCCCGGTCCAGCAGGTCCAGGGCGCCGAGCTCCGTGTCCGGGGCAGCCGCGGACGTCTGGGCCTGGCGCAGCAGGAGCCTGCCGAGCTGCTCGGCACTCCCCGGTTCGAACAGGTCGGTGTCGTACTCGATCCGGATCTCGATCCCGTCCGGTCCGCCGTTCGCGGTGTGCCGCTCCGCGCAGAAGAAGCTCAGGTCGAACCGGGCCGTGCCACCGTGTCGGGCCAGCGGCCTCGTGCGCAGACCGGGCAGGGTGAACTCGGCCTCGCCGCTCTGCATCACGAGCATGACTTGGAACAGCGGGTTGCGCGCGGTGGAGCGGGCCGGGTTGAGCTCCTCCACCAGCCGCTCGAACGGCATGTCCTGGTGCGCGAACGCGGCCACGTCCGCCGCCCGCACCCGGGCGAGCAGCTCGCCGAGGCTCGGGCGCCCGGACAGATCGGCCCGCAGTACCAGGGTATTGACGAAGAAGCCCACCAGCGGCGCCAGCGCCTCGTCGGGGCGCCCGGCCACCGGGGTGCCGACGACGACGTCCGCACCGGCGCCGAGACGCGAGAGCAGCGCGGCTACCTGCGCGTGAAGCACCATGAACACGGTTGCGTCAGCCCGGTGTGCGACCTCGAGCAGGCGCCGGTGCGTCTCGGGATCGAGCCGGATCGAGGCCATCGCGCCGCGGTGGCGCTGCGCCGCGGGGCGCGGCCGGTCCGTCGGAAGCTCGATCTGCTCCGGGATTCCGGCCAGCACGTGCTTCCAGTGCTCGGTCTGGGCCCGCATGTCCGCACTCGGTTCCGCTCGGGTGCCGAGCGTCGCGCGCTGCCACAGGGCGTAGTCCGCGTATTGAACCGGCAGATCGGCCCAACGCGGCGCGCGAGCGGCTCGCCGCTCCGAGTACGCCTCGGTGAGATCGTGCCACAGCGGGCCGGAGGAGCCACCGTCGGTGGCGATGTGGTGCAGGGTGAGTATGAGCACGTGTTCGGTCGGGGCGAGCTCGAGCAGCACCATGCGGATCGGCAGGTCCTCGGCCAGACGGAACGGGAGCGCGGCCCAGTGCTCGACCGCGGCGTCCACCTGGTCGGCGGTGACCGTGAGCGTCCGGAGAGGCGGCTGCGCGTCCGCCGGAGTGAGCACCCTCTGATAAGGGGCGCCGTCGCTTTCGCCGATCACGGTGCGCAGCACCTCGTGGCGCACTATCAGGTCGCCCAGTGCGGCGCGCAGGGCCTGCGGGTCCAGATCGCCGGACAGCCGCAGGCACAGGGAGTTGTTGTAGAGGCTGTTGGGGCCCTCGAGCTGGTCGATGAACCAGAGCCGGTGCTGCGCGAAGGACAGCGGGATCCGCTCCGGGCGCGCCGCTCGGCCGAGCTGCGGGTGCGCCGGCGCGGCGCGCTCCAACAGGGCCGAGATCCCGGCGACGGTGGGGTGGTCGAAGAGGTCCGCGACGCCCGGCCGGATGCCCAGCTCCGCCGCGATCCGTCCGGCCAGCCGGACCACCAGGAGGGAGTGGCCGCCGAGGTGGAAGAAGCTGTCGTCGATCCCGACCCGCTCGGCGCCGAGCACCTCGGCGAACAGGCGGCACAGCAGCTCCTCCCTCGCGTCGCGCGGGCCGCGGCCGGCGGCGCCGCCGAATCGCGGCTCGGGCAGGGCCCGGTGGTCGAGCTTTCCGTTGGCGGTCAACGGAATCCGATCGATCGGCAGGAACGCCGCCGGGACCATGTAGTCGGGAACTGTCGCGGACAGGTACGCGCGCAGCTCGTCCGGATCGATCCCGGACTCGGCCGGCACGACGTAACAGACAAGCCGCTGTTCACCGTGTTCTGCCGCGTGTACGCGCACGAGGGCTTGGGCGACGTGGGGGTGGCGGGTGAGTATGGCTTCTACTTCGCCGGGTTCGATGCGGAAGCCGCGGATTTTGACTTGTTCGTCGGTGCGGCCGAGGAAGACGAGTTGTCCGTCGGTGCGTCGGCGGGCGAGGTCGCCGGTGCGGTACATCCGTGTGCCGTCGGCGCTGAAGGGGTCGGGCACGAATCGCTCGGCTGTCGCGCCGGGACGGCCGAGGTATCCGCGTGCAAGGCCGGAGCCGGCGATGTAGATCTCGCCGGCCACGCCCGCCGGCACCGGACGCAGCCACCGGTCCAGCACATGGATCCGGGTGTTCCAGATCGGCCGGCCGATCGGGACGTCCGCCGGCCAGTCGGCCGGGTCGCGCGGCAGCCGGTAGGCGGCGGCGCGATGGGTCTCGCTCGGGCCGTATCCGTTGCGCAGCCGGGGCGTCCGGCCCCCGAACAGCCGCCGTGCCGCCGCGCCCGGTACCAGCCGCTCCCCGCTCTGCACCACCACCTCGAGGCCGCCGAGGCCTTCCGGGCGCTGCGCCGCCGCCTCGAACAGCAGGCTGAGCACGACGTTCGGCGCGAACAGTTCGCGCACCTGCCTGCGCTCGAGCCACCGGACCAGCGCGGCCGGGTCGAGCCGCACCTCTTGCGGCACGAGCACCAGCGTCCTGCCCGTGGTGAGCGCGGCGAGCAGTTCGAGCAGGGAGACGTCGAACCCTGCGGAGGCGAACTGGGCCGCTCGGGTGCCGGGGGCGGCCGGGATGAAGTCGGCCTGCCAGTGTGCCAGGTTCAGCAGGGTTCTGGCCGGCAGCGCCACCCCCTTGGGTTTCCCGGTGGAGCCGGAGGTGTAGACGATGGCGGCGATACGCTCCGCCCACGCCGCGGCGCTCGACGTCTCGGACGACGTGGACGGCTCAGACGGCTCGGCCGCCGCCGGACTCCCGAGCGGGTCGGACGCCGCGGCGAGCAGGCCGGGGAACTCCAGGCCTTCCACCGCCACCAGGACCGGACCGGCACCGGGCTCGTCGGCCAAGGCCGCACGCAGGCGGGCGGCTCCGGCCGAGTCGGTCAGGATCAGCTGCGGCCGGGCGTCGGCGACGATCGCGCTGATCCGTCCCGTCGGCAGCGTCGAGTCCAGCGGCAGGTAGGCGGCCCGCGAGGCGAGCACCGCGGCGAAACAGACCACGAAATCGAAGGTGCGCGGCAGCATCACGCCGATCCGCTGTTCGGGGCCGAGGCCCTGGCCGACGAGCCACCTCGCCAGCCGCGTAGCGCGCTCGTCGAGTTCGCGGTAGGTGTGCTCGTCGTCCTCGCAGATCACGGCGCACTCATCAGGGGTGCGTGACGCCTGCGTGCGCAGCAGCTCGGGCAGGTCCAGCCCGGACGGCAGTGCGTGCGCGGTGTCGTTCCAGTCGCGCACCACGGTGTCGAATTCGCCCGGCAGGAGAACGCCGTGGCGGCCCAACGAGGCGTCCGGATCCGCGACGGCCTGGTCCAGGAGCAGGACGAAGCGCGCCGCGAACCGCTCGACGGTCTCCTCGTCGAAGAGGTCTGCGGCGTACTCGACGGTGCCGAGTAGCCCGGCGGCCCGCCCGTCTGCCGTGTCCGGCGGCCGCTCGGCCAGAGTGACGGAGAGATCGAACTTCGCGGTCCCGGCCCGCACCTTCGCCGTCTGCACCCGCGCGTCGTCCAGCCGCACCTGCGGCCCGCCCGCGGCGTGCACCGCGAACAACACCTGGAACAGCGGATGCCGAGCCGCCGAACGGGCCGGGTTGACCAGCTCCACGATCTGTTCGAAGGGCAGGTCCTGATGGTCGAACGCGGCCAGATCGCCCTGACGCACGCGGGCCAGCAGATCGCGGAAGCTCGGGTCGCCCGACGTGTCCGTGCGCAGCACGACCGTGTTGGCGAAGAACCCGACCAGGTCGTCGAGCTCCGCGTCGACGCGGCCGGCGGTGGCGGTGCCGAGCGGGATGTCCGAGCCGGCGCCATGCGCGCTGAGTGAGGCGGCGAGCCCGGCCTGCACCAGCATGAACAGGCTGACCGCGCTCTCCCTCGCCAGGTCGCGCAGCCGTGAGTGCAGCTGAGCGGGCACCTCGAACGCGACCGTGCCGCCGCGTCCGCTCGGCACCGCGGGCCTCGGCCGGTCGTAGGGCAGGTCGAGCTCTTCGGGCAGCCCGGCCAGCGCCTGCGTCCAGTACTGCGCCGTCCGCGTGCCGAAACCGCCCTCCTGCTCCCCGGTCCCGAGCAGATCCCGTTCCCAGAGCGCGTAGTCGGCGTATTGCAGCGGCAGCGCCGGCCAGCGCGGTTCCCGGCCGGCCTTTCGGGCCGCGTACGCCTCCTCCAGATCGCGCAACAGCGGCCCGGAGGACCAGCCGTCGCAGGCGATGTGGTGGATCACCAGCAGCAGCACGCACTCGCCGGTGTCCAGGGCGAACAGCCTCGCCCGGATCAGCAGGTCGGCCGCGAGGTCGAAGGTCCGGTCGGTCACAGCCGCGGACAGTGCCGCGAGCTCCGATTCCCCGCACCGCAACGGATTGAGCGCCACCTCGGCCTCGTGCGCGGGCCGGACGATCTGCCAGGGTTCGCCGTCGGACTCGAGGAAGCGGGTGCGCAGGGCCTCGTGCCGCGCCACGACGTCGCCGAGCGCCGCTTCCAGAGCTTGCGGATCCACCGGGCCGGTCCAGCGCAGCGTGTGCGCGGTGCTGTACATCGGGCTCGGGCCGTGCAGGCGGTCGAGGAACCACAGGCGCCGCTGTGCGCTCGAGAGCGGCAGCCGCCGCGGCCGCGGGCGGGGACCGAGGGCCGGCCGGCCCGTCGCCGCGTCCGCGGGCCGGCCCGCCCCGGCCAGGTGCGCGGCCAACCGGGCCGGGGTGGGGTGCTCGAAGAAGGCGCGCACCTGCAGGCCGACGCCGAGTGCGGCGCGAATCCGCGCGATCAGCCGGATGGCCAGCAGGGAGTGGCCGTCGAGCTTGAAGAAGTCCTCGTCCGGCCCGACCGAGTCCCGGCCGAGCACCTCGGCGAACAGGCCGCACAGCAGTTCCTCGCGGGCGGTGCGCGCGAGCCGGGCCGTGGAGGTGCGCGGCGCGGCCGGACGCGGCAGTGCCCGCAGATCGAGTTTTCCGTTGGCCGTCAGCGGAAGCCGGTCCACGACGACGAACGCGTCGGGCACCATGTACTGCGGAATCAGGCCACGCAGATGATCTGCCAGTTCCCGCGGATCGGGGGCGTCGGCGGCGTCGGGGGCGGACGCCACCACGTAGCCGACCAGGCGCGGCCCGTCCGCCGCCCGGTCCCGTTCCAGGGCCCCGTCGCGCTCCGGGTCGAGGGAGACGACCGCGGCCTGCGCCACGGCGCGGTGGCGCACGAGCGCGGCCTCGATCTCGCCCGGCTCGACCCGATAGCCGCGGACCTTGAGCTGGCGGTCGGCCCGGCCGAGGAACTCCAGTTCGCCGCGGTGGTTCCAGCGCGCGAGATCGCCGGTGCGGTACATCCGCTCGCCCGGCGCCCCGAAGGGGTCGGCGACGAACCGCTCTGCGGTGGCCCCCGGCCGGCTTGCGTAGCCGCGGGCCAGCCCGGCCCCGGCCACGTAGAGCTCCCCGGGCACGCCCCGGGGCCGCGGCTCGAGGTCGTCGCCGAGCACGTACACGTCCGTGTTCGGCAGCGGCCGGCCGATCGGGAGCACCGGCCGCTCCGGCAGCGGCGCTCCGGGTTCGAGCCGGTAGTGCGTGCAGGCCACCGTGATCTCGGTGGGGCCGTATGAGTTGACGACCGCCAGCCCGGGCTGCTCCTGCCGGATGCGGTCCAGGGCGGCCGCGGGCAGCGGCTCGCCCGCCACCATCAGCTCGGCCACCGCCGGCCGCGCCCCCGCTCCCGCCCCGGCCAACAGCGGAAGGTGACTGGGCGTCACCTTCAGGAAGCCGGGTGCGGTCCCGGCCGGGAGCTGCGTGAAGGCCTCGTCCAACTCGGCGAAGTGGACCGTGCCGCCCGCCGCGAGGGTGCCGTAGAGCGCGGTCAGCGGCAGGTCGAAGGCGAGCGAGGAATGCAGGAGGCTGTGTTCCCCGAGCCCGCGGTAGGCCCGCGCGCCCGAGTCCAGGTAGTCCGCCAGCGATGCGTGCTCGACGATGACGCCCTTGGGCCGGCCGGTGGAGCCCGAGGTGAAGACGAGATACGCCGGATGGCGCGGGTGCGCCGGGACCGCCCGGTCGCGGTCGGACGGGTCGGTGCTCGGCCCGGCCGGTTGCGCGACGCCCAGGACCGGGCCGTTCCACCCCGTCCCTTCCGCGGCCGCGGCCGCCTCTGCGACGAGGACCGCGGGCGCGCACTGCGCGATCACCTCGGCCAGCCTGGCCTCGGGCTGCGCCGGGTCGAGCACCGTGTACGCCGCACCGGATTTGAGCACGGCGAGCATGGCGAGGGCCAGCTCGGGTCCGCGCGGCAGGTGGAGGGCGACCACCTGCTCCGCCGCGATCCCCGCGGCGATCAGGGTGTGTGCGAGCCGGTTGGCGCGCTCGTTGGCCTCGCGATAGGTCAGCACGCCCCCTGCGTGCGCGAGGGCCGGATGCTCGGGACGCTCGGCGCAGCGCGATTCGAAGAGCTCGACGATTCCCGGCGCCCGCCCCTCCCGGCGCGGGCCGCGGCCGAGGGCCAGCACCTCGGCGCGCTCCTTCGGACCGGGCAGCCGCAGCCGGCTCAGCGGCACCCGTGGATCCGAGGCGACCTGCTCGAACAGGGAACGGAGATAGCCGGCGATCCGTTCGGCCGTGTCCCGTTCGAACAGGTCCGCGTTGAACTGCAGCGCGCCGACGAGTCCGGCCGGGGCGCCGTCCGCGGCGAACTGCTCGCCGAGGTTGAGTGAGAGGTCGAACTTGGCGATCCCGAAGTCGATCACCTCGAGTTCGGCGTGGACGCCCGCGAGGTCCAGTTCGCCCGCGTCCCGGTTCTGGAAGAGCAGCATCACCTGGAACAGCGGGTGCCGCGCGGCGCTGCGGGCCGGGTTGATCGCCGCGACCAGCCGCTCGAACGGCAGGTCCTGGCGGTCCAGCGCGGCGAGGTCCGCGTCCCGGACGCGGGCGAGCAGGCCCTCGAAGTCCGGGTCGCCGCCGGTGTCCGTGCGCAGCACCAGGGTGTTGACGAAGAAGCCGATCAGCTCGTCCATGGCCTGGTCGGTACGCCCGGCCACCGCGGTGCCGATCGGCAGGTCGCTGCCGGCGCCGAGCTTGTCCAGCAGCACCGCGAGGCCGGCGTGCAGCACCATGAACATGCTCGCGCCCCCGCGCCGGGCGAGGGCGGCCAGGCCGCGATGGGTGGCCGCGTCGATCCGCATCGGGACCAGTCCGCCGCGGTGGCCGGGCCGGGCCGGGCGGGGCCGGTCGGTCGGCAGCGCCAGTTCCTCCGGGCAGCCTTCGAGCGTCTTGGTCCAGAACCGCAGCTGCTCCGCGGCGAGGCTCGCCGGATCGCTCTCCTCGCCGAGCACCTCCCGCTGCCAGAGGGCGTAGTCCGCGTACTGCACCGGCAGTTCGTCCCAGTCCGGCGTGCGGCCCTCCAGGCGCGCCGCGTAGGCGCGGGAGAGGTCGCGAAAGAGCGGGCCGAGCGACCAGCCGTCACCGGCGATGTGGTGGATCACCAGCAGCAGCACGTGTTCCCGCTCGCCGAGCGCGTACAGCACGGCGCGCAGCGGCAACTCCCGGCGCAGGTCGGCGACCACCTGCGACTGCGCCACCAGCAGCTCGGCCAGCCCCTCGGCGTCCGCTTCGACGACGGGCAGCGCGATCGGCTCCGCACCGGCGTCGAGCACCCGCTGTTCCAGGCCCTGCGGCCCGTCGGCGATGACCGTGCGCAGGCTCTCGTGCCGTCGGACCACGTCGCCCAGCGCGCGATGCAGGCAGGCGCGGTCCACCGGTCCGCGGAGCCGGACGGCGACCGGCATGTTGTAGACCGGGCTCGCCTCGGCCAACTGGTCGATGAACCAGAAGCGGCCCTGGGCGTGCGAGAGGGGAATCACGGGAGGCACTCCGGGAGGTTCGGCGGACGGGGTGGTCGGCGGCCGGGCGGGGTGCGGCCGGCGCGCGGCGGAATCAGTGCCGCGCCGCGCGCAGCCGGGTCCAGTCCTCGATCGTCGGACGCTCGAGCATGTCCGAGTACTGAACGGGATCGCCGTCCCGGTTCCACCGGCCGGCCAAGGTCATGATCTCGAGCGAGGTGATGCCCTGCAGCGTCAGGTTCTCCCGCACGTCGAGGTCCTCGGGCTCCAGCTCCAGCAGCCCGGCGACCTCGGCCCTGATCCCCTCGGCCACCCGGGTCCGCTCGGCGTCCTCGGCCGGCGCGGGTGCGCCGTCCATCGCGACGGGCACGATGTACCGGGCGACACTCTGCAGCTTCTCGCAGGTCTCTTCGAACTCCCGCTCCGGTGTCGAAAGCGCGACGACTCCGGCGCCCGCGCGCAGCCAGGTGCGCCCCTCGGCCCGGTAGACCGCCCGCAGCACCAGCGCCGCGTCGAGCACACCCGTGTGATCCACACTCAGCACGGCACCGCTGTAGAGCCCGCGGGGGCCCGGCTCGTGTGCCTGGATCTGCCGGTAGGCGGCGGCCTTCGGGATGCCCGACGCGGTGATCGACGGGAACAGCGCTTCGAAGGCGTCCCACGGTCCGCGTCCCCGCGGCAGCACGCCGCTGATGCGGGAACCGAGGTGCTGGACGCTGCCGCGTTCCTTGACCTCGAGGAATTCCTCGACCACGGACGACTCGGTACCGCACAGTCCGGCCATCTCCTCGTGCACCGCCTTGACCGAGATCGCGTGCTCGAAGATCTCCTTCTCGTCGGACAGCAGATCGGCCCGGGCGCGGGCGGTGGCCTCGGGGTCGGCGAGCATCGCCCTGGTGCCGGCCAGGGGCTGCGCCGTCACCCGGCCGCCGCGTTCCACGGACACGACGATCTCCGGGCTGAAGCCGGTGGCCTCCAGCCCGCCGATACGCAGCAGGAAGGAGCGGGCCGGGTCGTTGTTCCGGCGGCCCTCGAGATAGGTGGCCGGCAGGTCCACGTCCGTGGCCAGCGGGACGACGCGGGAGAGGATCACCTTCTGCAGCTCGCCGGCCCGGATGGAGGAGACGGCGGCGCGCACCGCGGCCCGGTACGCGTCCGCGCCGTCCCGGTCCACCGGCACGGGTGTGGCCGCACGGTCCGGCTCCGCGTCGTCCAGGCCCGCCAGCAGTGCCGCCACCGCGTCCAGGCGGCCGGGGTCGGCGCCGCGCACCTGTGCCGCCGCGCCGTCGAAGACGATTTCGGTCTCCGGCACCATCAGCCGCAGCAGCGGCCGCGGGCCGAGGGTCCGGTGCAGCGGGCCGCCGGCGTGGCAGAGCTCGAAGTCGGCGGTGCCGTAGGCGCGCCAGTCCTCGATCTCCAGTTCCGCCAGGACCCGCTCAAGGACCGGGTAGGGGCTCTGCTCCCACTGCTCCACGCGTGCGCTCACCGGGCCTGCCCCGCTCACCCGGACCGTGTCGCGGTCCACGGTGACGAGGGCCGCGGCGCCCAGGGCGAAGCGGTAGCCCGCGGCGTCCTCGTAGCCGACGTACTCCTCGTCGGCGAACCTGCGGGCCAGGCCGGCGAGCAGCCGCGCCGGTCGCGCGGCGAGCGGGACGGTGCGGTGCCCGTATCGGATCCGGTCAGCCATGGTCGGACTCCCCCTTGTCAGTGTCCTTGTTCTGCGTCGCCGGCCGGTCCGGCGCCCCGCCGGCGCCCGCCGCCCGCCTCGCCGCGCTCCGCTCGAGCGCGAGCGCGGCCAGCTCCCGTTTGTCGATCTTCCCGACCCCGGTGACCGGCCAGGATTCGACCACCTCGAGCCGGTCCGGCGCCTTGTACCCGGCCAGTCCGCGCTCGGCCAGAAAGCGCCTGATCTCCGGCAGCCTGGGCGCGGGGCCGCGCAGCGTGAGGAAGGCCCAGGCCCGTTCGCCGAGCACCGGGTCGGGCACGGCCACCAGCGCCGCCTCGCGCACCGCCGGGTGGGCGGCCAGGTGTCCCTCCACCTCCGCGGCCGCGATCTTCTCGCCGCCCCGGTTGATCTGGTCCTTGATACGCCCCTCGACCACCAGGGTGGCGTCCGGACGCCGGCGGACCAGGTCGCCGGTGCGGTAGAACCCGTCCTCGGTGAACGCGCGGAGGTTGTGTTCCGGTGCCCGGTAGTAGCCGCGCAGTGTGTAAGGACCGCGGGTGAGCAGCTCGCCGACCTCGCCGTCCGGGACCGGGCGGCCCTGCGGGTCGAGCACCAGGACCTCGTCCGCCGGGGAGAGCGGACGGCCCTGGCAGCCGGCCACCAGCTCCGCCGGGTCGCTCAGCGCGGTGAAGTTGAGCAGCCCCTCGGCCATACCGAAGACCTGCTGGAGCACGCAGCCGAAGACCCCGGCGACCCGGTACGCGGCCGGCTCGGCCAGCTTCGCGCCGCCCACCTGGATCAGCCGCAGGCTGGAGAGGTCGGCCCCGGCCGCGCCGGCCGCGTCCGCCCAGAGCAGGGCCAGCGGCGGTACCAGCGCGACCGTGTCGACGCGCTCGCGCGCGATCAGCGGGAAGACCCGGGCCGGGCTCGGATCCGCCGCGAGCACCACCGTCCCGACGACGCTCAGGGCGCCGAGCCAGCCGGGGCAGCCGAGCGCGAAGTTGTGCGCCACCGGCAGGACCACCAGATAGGTCGTGCCCTGATCCAGGCCGGTCACCTCGACGCTGGCGCGGATGTTGTACATGTAGTCGTCGTGGGTGCGCGCGATGAGCTTGGGCAGCCCGGTGGTGCCCCCGGACAGCAGCAGCAGCGCCGGTTCGGCCGGATCGGGGTCGGGCCACGCCCGCGGTTCGGCCTCGATCCGCTCCAGCGCGCGGAATTCGGCCGGATCCCCGAACACCAGGACGTGCTTGAGGCCTGCGTACCCGGCCGCCACCTCGCGGGCCAGCTCGCGGTGGTCGAAGCCCTCGTACACGTCGGGCACGACGTAACACACCGCTTCGGACAGCTCGCACAGATACGCGATCTCGCTGCGCCGGTGGCCCGGCAGCGCGAAGACCGGCACGGCCCCGAGCCGGAACAGGGCGAAGCACAGGACGATGAACTCCGCCGAGTTCGGCAGCTGCACCAGGACCCGGTCGCCGCGGGCCAGGCCCAGCTCGGCCAGGCCGGCCGCGCGGCGGTCGGCCGCCGCGTCCAATTCGGCGTAGGTCCACCGGCGTTCGCCCTCGACCAGGGCGGTGCGGGCCCCGTCGCGCCGGGCCGGGGCGCGCAGCAGGCTCCCGAGCACCTCACCGCGCCAGTAGCCGGCCCGCCGGTAGCGGTCGGCGAATTCCTCGGGCCACGGGACGAATCCGTCCAGTGCCGAGTTCGGTTCCGCGCTCACCGGGCCGCCTCCGTTTCCGGACCGGGCTCCAGGCCCGAGAGATCTCGCATCCGCCGCAGCGGCGTGAGCACGAAGAGGGAGACGGCGGTGAGGAAGAGCCCGACCGACGCGACGAACAGCGTCAATCGCAGCCCGCACGCCGTGGCCAGGGCGCCGCCGCCGAGGGCGCCGAGCAGCCGCAGGCACCACTGCAGCCAGCGGGTGGAGGCGTTGAGCCGACCGAGCAGCGCGGGCGGGCAGACCAGCTGGCGGAAGGTGCGCTGGGTGGAGTTGAACATGATGCCCGCCACCAGGACCAGGGCGAATCCGGCCGCGACCGCGGCCTGCCCCGGCAGGCCGCGCGGAGCGAGCGGGATCACCAGTTCGCCCGGGGCGAGGGCGAGCCGGGCGGCCAGCATGACCCGCGGCACGCCGAACCGCTCGGTCAGCGGCCCGGCTATGAAGCCGCCGAGGATCCCGCCGAGCGACCCGAGCCCGAGCACCAGGCCCAGCGCGTGGGCGCTCCAGTCCAGGTTCCGGACCGCGTAGACCATCCACAGGGCGTTGAGGGCGGCCAGGAAGAACGAGCCGGTCGCGTTGCTGAGCACGACCGGCCGGATCAGCCGGTCGCCCATCAGGTATCTGAGTCCCTGGCCGACCTCCGCGGGGATGGTGCGCACCGGGCGGCGGCGTTCGGGTCGACGCTCCGGCTCCGGCTCCCTGATCAGGGCCAGCGACAGGGCGCTGACCAGATAGGAGAGCGCGTCCGCGGTCACGGCCTTGGCCGCGCCCACGAGGCCGACCAGGAAGCCGCCAAGGCTGGGCCCGACGAGCAGGGCGATCCCGTCGGAGGAACTGAGCTTCCCGTTGCCCTGCATCAGCTGCTGCCTGGTCACGAGCCGGGGCAGATAGCTCTGGTAGGCGGCGTCGAAGAACACCGCAAGCGCACCGGTGACGAAGGCCACCGCGTAGAGCTGGGCCAAGGTGAGCCGTCCGGCCACCGCCGCCACCGGCACCGAGCCGAGCGCCAGTGCGCGGGCCAGGTCGCACCAGATCATCAGCCGGCGCTTGCGCCAGCGGTCCACGAAGGCCCCGGCGGGCAGGCCGAAGAGCACCGCGGGCAGTCCGCTGGCCGCGGTCAGCGCACCGATCTGGAAGGTCGAGGACTTCAGTACCGTCAGCGCGACGAGCGGCAGCGCCAGGGTGGAGACCGCCGAGCCGACCAGGCTGACCGACTGCCCGCCCCACAGCAGCATGAAGTTCCGGTGCCGCCACAGCGAGCCGGGGCCGGCCGGCGCCGGCGCGGGCGCCGCCTGCACGGAAGTCTCGCCCACCCCGGTCACCGGTGCCGTTCCGGGGCGGTGCGCGCCCCGTCGGGCACCTCGCTTCTGGGGACGAGGTGGAACACCGTGCTGTGCGCGATTTCCAGATCGTGCGTCTCGACCAGCTCCCACGCGTCGCTGAGTTCGAAGGTCTCCCGCCACTGCGCGAGGGTGGGCGGGTGCTGTCGCATCAGCCCGTGGGTGTATTCGAAGCCCAGCGTGAAGATCGGGCTGTCCGGATCGGCTGCCTGTCCGGACTTGTACGTGTCGCTCAGCAGGAGGTTGCGCGCGCCGGGGAAGGCGCGTCGCAGCCCGGCCAGGACGTCCAGGAAGCGCTCGCGGGGCAGCAGGTCGTGCGCGAGGAAGAAGGAGACGACGAGGTCGACGTCGGGGAAGGCGCCGTCGGGCAGCGCGGCCAGATCCGCGTGCACCAGCTCGATCCGCTCCTCCAGCCCCTCCGCGCCCACCGCCTCCCGGGCCGTGTGCCACGCCCCGGTATCGACCTCCACACCGACGAACCGCGCCTCGGGCGAGCGCGCGGCCAGCTCGATCAGCCGCCGCGCGCTGCCGCAGCCGAGGTCGGCGGTGGTCGTGTGTGGCAGCGAGTCGACGAGCTTGTGGAAGACGGGGTCGACGAACGCGGCGCCGTAGTCCCGTCCGGCGCGGGCGATCGCGCCCCCGTCGCGCCCGTGCGTGTCGCTGGGCCAACCTCCGACGCGGCACACCTGTGCGGCGCCGGCCAGCATCGGCCCGTATCCGCCGTAGAGCCACAGGAAATAGCCCTTGTCGCGCCACACGTCGCCGAAGGCCGGACCGCACAGCACGGACCGCCGCGCGCCGTCCTGCTCGGCCAGGACCACCGCCCCGGCGTGCCGCAGGCCCAAGATCACCGCGTCGAGCGCCGTCGGGTCCAGTCCGGCCCGCGCCGCGAAGTCGGCCGGATCGACCCCGCCGCGCGCCTCCAGTTCGGCCAGCAGGCCCAGTTCGAAGGCGGCACAGATCGCCGAGGCCGCGACCGCGCCGTTGAACAGCTCGGCGGTGGTGGGGCTTGGCACCGCGAGGAGGTCAGACATCCGCGAGAATCCCTTCAAGCACGTGTACGAACGCGTCGACGTCGGGGCGGCCGGCGACCGTGACCCGCAGCCGGTCCGGCAGCCCGAGCTCGGAGACGTCGCGCACCGGGAATCCGGCGTCGGCGAGCAGCGCGGCCACCGCCGCGGCCCGCCCGGGCAGGTGGATCAGCACGAAGTTGGCCGCCGAGGGCAGGGCGGCGATCCCCAGCCGCTCGAACCCGGCGACGAGCGAGCGCTTGGCGCTCTCGGTCGCCGCCACGGTCCGGGCCACGTGCTCACGGTCGCCCAGCGCGGCCAGCGCCGCCGCGCAGGCGAGCGCGTTGACGTGGAACGGAATCGCCCGCTGCACCCGCCGGACCGCACGCACCACCGCCGGATCGCCGACCAGATAGGCGATCCGGAGCCCGGCGAGGCCGTGCACCTTGGAGAAGGTCCGCATGACGCAGACCCTTGCGCCGGCGGCGGCCCAGGGCAGCGCCGAGGCGAAGCGTGCGCCCGCGTACTCGGCGTAGGCCTCGTCGAGCACCAGCAGCGCGCCGCCGTCGCGCGCGGCGGCGCACAACGCCGCGACCTCGTCCGGACCGAACAGGGACCCGGTGGGATTGTGCGGGTTGCACACGAAGGCCAGTCCCGCTCCCGCGGCGAACGCCGCGGTGAAGGCCTGGACGTCGACCGCGTGCTCCCGCAGCGGCAGCTCTCGGAACCCGACTCCCGCGGCGCCCAGGCTCAGCGCGTAGCTCTGGAACGTCTGCCCGCTGATCACGGCCGGTCGCGAGTCCGTGCGGTGGGCCAGGGCGAGCAGCAGGATCAGCTCGTCGGCCCCGTTGCCCACGGCGACCCGGTCCGCGCTCACGCCGTGGGCCCGGGCGATCCCGTCGGTCAGGTCCTGATACGCCGGGTCCGGGTACCGGTGCGGCTCGAGTGCCGCACCGGCGAGCGCGGCGCGCGCCGCCGGACCCGGGCCGTACGGGTTCTCGTTCCGGTCCAGCCGTACCGGGCCGAGCCCGGACGGCGCGCTCGGCCGCCCGCGGTCCGCGGTGGCCGACACGCTCATGCGTCGTCCCGGGCGTCCATGGCCTGGGCCAGGCTCCGCGGGCGCATGTCCGTCCAGCTCTGCTCGACGTAGTCCATGCACTCCTGGCGCCCGGCCCGGAGCACTTCGCTCCAACCCTCGGGGACCGGGGCGAACTGCGGCCACAGCGAGTACTGGCCCTCGTGGTTGATCAGTACGGAGAACTGCGCGTCCTGGTCTTCGAAGGGGTTGGACATGGTCATCCCTCTCATCTGGTCGGAGCGTGGGTGCGGGGCGCGGGAGAACGGTCGTGGTCAGCGCATCCGCCGCAGGGCCGGCCGGGTGCGCCGGAGTGCGCCGTCCAGCCGCCGGTCGAACGCCGCGACCGTGCCGGTCTCGTACAGGGCGCTGATCGGCTGCTCGAGGCCCGTCTCCGCGCGCACCCGGGCGATCAGCCTGGTCGCCGAGAGGGAGTCGCCCCCGGCATCGAAGAAGTCCTCGTCGACGCCGACCCGGCTGCGCCCGAGCACCTCGGCGAACAGCCGGCACAGCAGTTCCTGGCGCGGTGTGGCGGGAGTCGGGGACGGCCGCGACGGCGCCTCGTCCGGGGCCGGCAGGGCTCTGCGGTCCAGCTTGCCGGTCGGCCCCAGCGGCAGCCGCTCCAGCACGACGACCGCCGAGGGCACCAGATAGTCGGGAAGCCGCTCGCGCAACCGCGCCCGCACGGAGGCCGGTTCCAGCTCGCAGCCCTCGACCGGCACCACGTAGCCGACCAGCCGCGGCCGCCCGGGCTGGTCCTCCCGGACGAGCACGCGGGCCTCGGCGATCCGCGGATCCCGCTCGAGCGCGGCGGCGGTCTCGGCCGGCTCGACCCGATGGCCGCGCACCTTGGCCTGCTCGTCGTCGCGGCCGAGGAACTCCAGGGTCGCGTCCGCGCGCCGCCGCACGAGGTCGCCGGTGCGGTACATCCGGCCTCCGCTCCGGGCGAAGGGATCGGCCACGAACCGCTCCGCGCTCTGGCCCGGCGCGCCGAGGTAGCCGCGGGCCAGGCCGGGACCGGCGAGGTAGAGCTCTGCGGCGACGCCGTCGGGCACCGGTCGAAGCCGACTGTCGAGCACGTAGGCCCGGGCCCCGCACACCGGCCGTCCGATCGGCACGGGAGCGCCGTCCGGCCGCACCGGCCCGTGGCTGACCGCGCAGACCGTCGCCTCGGTGGGTCCGTACTGGTTCATCAGGACGCGGCCGCCGCCCGCCCACGCCTGCGCCAGCTCCGCGGGCAACGGCTCGCCGCCGACCACGATCACGAGCTCGCGGGGCAGCGCGTCCTCGGGCACCGTGGCGAGCAGGCTCGGGGTGAGCAGGACGTGGGTCGCGGCGTACCGCCTCACCAACTCGGCGAACCCCGGCCCGGGCGTGCGCTGCTCCTCGGGGACGAGTACCAGCGCGGCCCCGGAGAACCAGGCGAGGCACAGGTCCGCGATCGAAGCGTCGAAGGACAGGGAGAGGAATTGCAGCACCCTGCCGTCGGCCGGCACCGGAAGCACGCGTCCAAGGCCCGCGATACCGGTGTGGGTGACCACGACGCCCTTGGGCCTGCCCGAGGAGCCGGAGGTGTAGACGACGTAAGCCGGGTTCTCGAGCCGGCTCGGGGCGGTTCGCTCGGTGTCCTCGAGGTCTGTGTCGGGCGCCGAGGATATCCGTGCCCGAATCTCCTCGTCGTCCAACCTGACCACGACGGGTGGACGCCGGTCCGTGTCCCCGTCTGTGTTCGTGCTCTGCTGCTCGGGTACGGCGGTCCGCCCGTCGGTGAGGATCAGCAGCGGACGCGAGTCACGCAGGATCTCGCCGGTGCGTTCAGTCGGCTGCCCCGGATCGAGCACGAGGAACGCGGCACCGCTCTTGGTCACGCCCAGCAGGGCCGCGGGCAGCAGCGTCGCACGCGGCAGCGCCAGGGCGACCACGGTCTCGGGGCCCGCGCCGAGGCCGACGAGCAGTCGAGCGATCCGGTTGGCACGCGCGTTGAGCTCGCGGTAGGTGAGCTCATCGGGGCCGGCGACCAGCGCGACGGCGTCGGGGGTGGCCGCGGCCTGCTCTTCGAAGAGTTGCGCGAAGGTCGCGGGCGCGACCTCCTGAGCCGGGCCGGCGTGGCCGACCAGCGACCGCGTGCGTTCCTCTGCGGACAACACGTCGATGTGGTCGACGAGCCCGTCCGGTCGATCCGCCAGTGCCCGCAGAACCAGGTGCACTCGAGCCAGCAGCGTCTGCGCCTCGGCGGCCGAGAGCAGTGCCCCGTCGTACTCGAGCCGGAGCCGCAGGACCGGACCCGGAATCGCGATCAACGCCATGGGGTAGTGCCCCGACGCTTCGAAGTGAAGGCCTTCGACGCGAAGGTCCTGGATGTGGCCGAGCAGCCCCGCCACATCCATGGGGTAGCTCTCGAAGACCACGACGGTGTCGAAGAGTGCTCCCACGCCCGCCTCGCGTTGAACCTCGGCCAGTCCCAGATGCTGGTGCGGCAGTAGCTCGGCCTGCTCGGCCTGAAGCCGGCGCAGCGCCTGCGCGGCGCCCTCGCCGTCCGCGAAGGTGAAGCGGGCAGGCAGGGTATTGATCAAGAGGCCGACCATGGACTCGCTGCCCGCCAGTTGCGGTTCGCGCCCTGAGACGGTGACGCCCAACATCACATCCCGTGTACCGGTCAGCCGTTCCAGCAGGACCGCCCAGGCGAACTGGGTCACCGTGTTGACGGTGACGCCGATTCCGCGGGCGAGCGCCGTCAACTCGCGGCCGAGAGTGTGCGGCAGGTCGAGCGCGACCCAGCGCCTGTCGGCGCCCTTGCCGGCGAGCTCGTCCAGCGCGCCGCCGTGACCCGCGATCGCTCGGCGAACGAGGCAGGGGCCCGCCAAGCCGTCGAGCGCGGTCCGCCAGGCATGGACCGCCGCGGCGCGGTCCTGCGTGCCGAGCCAGGCCAGGTGCTCGCGGAACGGCACGGCCGGGCCGAGCACGGCGCCCTCGACGCCCTCGGCCGGGCCGCTGCCCGGCCGGTAGAGCCGAAACAGCTCTTTCAGCACCAGCGAGAGCGACCAGCCGTCTATCGCAATATGATGGTAGGTCAACAGCAGGCGGTGCCGGCTCTCGCTCAAGCGCACCAGGGTGAACCGCAGCAGCGGCGGCCTGCGCAGGTCGAAACCGGCCAGCCGCTCGGCCGCCGCGATCTCGGCGTATTCGGCCTCGTTCTCCCGCGCGTTCTGCCCGGCCGGCAGGCTCGTCGCCCAGTGCGCCGCCACGCTCCGGGCCACGATCTGGACCGTGCGCCCGTCGGCCACCTCGCGGAACGCGCAGCGCAGTCCGGGATGCCGCGCCATGATCGCGTCGGCGGCCGTATGCAGCGCCTCGGCGTCCAGTGCCCCCGTGAGTTCCACCGCGGTCTGCAGCACGTACGCGCCCGCGTCCGTACCGCCGGACCCCGCGTGGTAGAGCAGGCCCTGCTGAAGCGGGCTCAGCGGCAGGACGTCCTCGATCCCCTGCGGCGCCGCCATCACAGGTCCCACCCTTCGGCCAGGAGGTCGAGATCAGCCTGAGAGACGTCCGCCAGCGGGACGTCGGACGGGGTCAGGCCCCCGAACTCGACGAGCCCGGCACCCTCCCCGTCGCCTCCCAGCGCGTACAGCGCCGCCGACCAGTTCCGGGCGAACGCCTCCACGGTTGCGGCCGGGATCAGCTCACCCGCCCACGACCACGTCGTCGCCAGGCGGGGGCCGGTGGGATCGTCGAGCACGATCACACTGACGGCGAGGCCGTGGGAGAGCGCGAGCAGCGGATCGCGAGTAAGGGAGATCGCCTCGCCCGGCACGATCCGCCACTCCCGTGTGGTGCCGGTGTCGAAGCGGCCCAGGTAGTTGAAGCTCACCTGGGCGGCGGGCGCCGACGCCAGCCGGGGGAGGGCGACCGAGTCGAGGTGGCGCAGTATCCCGAATCCCAACCCGCCGCCCGGGATCGCGCGCAGCTGCTCCTTCACCCGCTTGACCGCCTCGGCCGTACGCCGCACCGGCGAGCCCGGCGCGTCCTCGGTCGTCGCAAGGCCGAAGGGCTCGAGCCGCACGGGGTAGGCGGCGGTGAACCAGCCCACCGTGCGGGACAGGTCGGCCACCATCTCATCCCGGCCGTGGCTCTCCACCTCCACGAGCAGCGCCGGCGCCGCCTCTGCCGGAGGCTCGGCCGCCGACCCGCCGAGCACGGCCACCGCGAGCACGCCGAGAAGGAGCTCATGCACACTGCAGTGCAGGTCCGTCGGCACCGTGTCGAGAATCGCGCTCGACACCCGAGCCGGGAGCAGGTCGGTGCGGGAACGAGCGGTACGCACCAGGTCGCGCTTCGGGTCGAGCTCCCGGTCCGCGAGCCGAACCCCGGGATCGCGCAGAATCGAAGCCCACAGGTCGATTTCGGCTCGGCGCGTGCCGGAGGCCGCCTGCTCGGCCAGCAGCGCACCCCAGCGCCGGAAGGAGACGGGGACCGCGGGCGGCGCCCAGTCCGGTCCGGTCGAGCGGTGCGCCCAGGCCTCGGCCAGGTCCTCCAGCAGGATCCGCCAGGAAACGCCGTCCACCGCCAGGTGATGAGCCGTCAGCAGGAGGCGGCCGGGCACCCCGGCGCCCGCGTCGAACCAGGTCAGCTGGAGCAGGACTCCGCCGAAGGGGTCGAGCCGAGCGGCTGCGGTCTCGACGGCCTTCGCCAGTGCCTCCGGACCCACGGGCTCGTCCGCGACGACCCGCTCGATCCAGCCGGCGGGGCCGGGCGCCGACTCTGGAACCTCGACGCGCCACGTCCCGTCCCGCGCGTCGACTTCGAGGCGAAGGCGCAGCGCGGCATGACGGTCCAGCAACGCGCGCACCGTACCGGCGAGCCATGCTTCGTCCAGGTCGGCGGGCACGTTGACCAGCACCGACTGGCTGAAGTTGCCGATCGGCCCCGACAGTTCGCGCAGCCAGTGGAACACCGGCGTCTGCGCGAGCTCGCCGACCGGCCGGTCCTCGGCCGGCGGAACGCTCGGCGCGCCGTCTGCGGCCCGGGCCGAATGCTCCGCCAGGCCACGGGTGAGAGCGGCGACCGTGCTGCGGCGGAACACGTCCCGAGCGACCAGTCCGTATCCGGCGGCCCGCGCGCGGCGAACCAGGTCGAGGGCGCGGATGCTGTCCCCGCCGAGCATGAAGAAGTCGTCCTCGGGACCGACCTCGGGCACACCGAGCACCTCGGCGAACACCGCGCACAGAACCCGCTCATCGGTCGTGGCGGGTGCGCGTCCGGCCGTATCGGCGCTGAAGTCGGGCGTAGGCAGGGCCTTGACGTCGAGTTTTCCGTTGGGTGTCAACGGCAGCCGCTCGATGATCTGGATGAGAGCGGGAAGCATGTGGGCGGGCAGCTTGGCGCAGAGCTGCACGCGCAGCCCGCTCACCGTGGTCGGGCCGGCCGGCGTCGCGCCTTCCGGGGCGAGGACCACGTACGCGACCAACCGCGCCGACTCGTCGTGGCCGTCCTGGCCGTCCTGGCCGTCGTGCCCGTCGTGGTCGACGTCCGGCCCGCCGGCCGCCGTCACGGGTGTGCGCAGCACCATCACGGCGGCCTGCGCGACCCCTCGGCAGCTTTCGAGCGCCGCCCGCACCTCACCGGGCTCGATCCGGAAACCGCGGATCTTCACCTGGTCGTCTTCGCGCCCGAACAACTCGATCGTGCCGTCGGGCCGCCAGCGCCCGAAGTCGCCCGAATGGTACATCCGCTCGCCCGCGGCCCCGAAGGGATCGGCGACGAACCGCAGCGCGGTCAGTGCGGGCTGGTTGAGGTAGCCCCGGCCCATCCCCACACCCGCCACGTAGATCTCGCCGCGCACCCCGACCGGAACCTGCCGCAACGCCCCGTCGAGCACGTGGATCCTGGTGTTCCACAGCGGCCCGCCCGCACCGGGCGCCGCCGAGCCGCCCAGCGGGGCGCTCATCGTGGCGGCCACGGTGGTCTCGGTCTGGCCGTATATGTTGCGCACCACGGCGTGCTCGGCCCACCGCGCCACCAACTCGCCCGGCAGTGGCTCACCCGCGGCGATCATCGTCGCCCCGGCGGGCAGGCCGCGGGCCGGCAGCGCGCGCAGAATGCTCGCCGGGCCGGTGATGTGGGTGACCGCCGACTCGAGCGCCAGCTTGGACATCGGCTCGCCGGGCAGCCGCTCGTCGGCGTCGGCCAGCACCAGACAGGCTCCTGACATCAGGGCCATGCACAGGTCGGCGACGGAGGCGTCGAAGCTCCAGGAGGCGAACTGCAGGATCCTGCTCTCCGCGGGCACCGCGTGCGTCGCGGCCAGGTTCGCCAGACCCGTGTGCTGGATGACGACGCCCTTGGGCCGGCCGGTGGAGCCCGAGGTGTAGATGACATAGGCGCTGTTCCCGATCCGCAGCGGCCCGTTGCGTTCCGCATCCGTCGGGTTCTGGGCGGACATGGAGCGCAACTCCGCCTGGATCCGTGCGTCGTCGAGAAGCAGGTGCGGCACGTCGCCGGGCAGCGGCAGCACGCTCGAGGTAGTCACCAGCAGTGCGGGATCGGCATCGCGCAGCATGTAGGCGACCCGCTCGGCGGGGTAGTCCGGGTCGATCGGCAGATACGCGCCGCCCGCCTTGGCCACCGCCAGGATCGCGACGATCGCGTCCACGGTCCGCGGCAGCGCCAGTGCCACGATCCGCTCCGGTCCGACCCCGCGCCCGATCAGCAGCCGGGCCAGCCGGTTCGCCCGCGTATTGAGCTCCGCGTAGGTCGTCACCGCGCCGCCGCGGCGGATCGCCGGCGCCTCCGGCCGCGCGGCGGCCGCGGTCTCGAAGAGGGCGGCCAGGTCCGCTTCGGGTACGGCGTGGGAAGTCCGGTTGAACGCCTCGGCCTGCGCGCGGGCCGGTGCCGGCAGCGGATCGAGCCCGGCCAGCGGCTCGTCGCCGCCCGCCCGGGCGAACGCGTCGAGGAAGCGGACGAACCGCTCGGAGTGCAGCGAGACCTCCTGAGCGCTGTAGAGCGCGGGGTTGGCCTCCACGTGCACGGTCAGGCCGAAGCCGCCGGCCCCGTCCGGCCCGCCGCGCACGGCGAGGGAGAGGTCGTCGACGGGTCCGGTGCACAGGGTGCGGACCGCGCCGCGAGCGGTGCCGAAGTCGAGGTCCTGCTGGAACGGCATGAGGTTGATCAGCGGCCCGTGGAGCCGGCGGTCGCCCTGGCCGGAGCCCCGGCCGCGGCGCATGTCCTCGAACCGGTACCGCTGGTGCCTGAGCGCCGGCCGCATCCGGGCGCCGATGGACGCGAGGTACTCGGACACGGTCCACCCCGGCCGAACCTCCAGCCGTAACGGCACGATGTTGGAGACCATGCCGGGTACCTGGGCCGACCGCATGCCCGTACGGGTCGAGA
The DNA here is from genome assembly GCF_018139695.1 of Actinospica durhamensis. Taxonomy (GTDB): domain Bacteria; phylum Actinomycetota; class Actinomycetes; order Streptomycetales; family Catenulisporaceae; genus Actinospica; species Actinospica durhamensis. The sequence continues at coordinate 30,555 of NZ_JAGSOG010000080.1, forward strand.
CGACCAGCCCAAGCACGACCTCGTCGACCCCCCGCGCCGCGGCGAGGTAGGCCGCGTCGGCGGCGAGGACGAGCACCGGCCAGCCGATCGAGTGCCGTTCCTCGGCCGCGGCCAGGGCGGCCGCGGCGTGAGCGTCGAGCCGGGTGGAGGAGCTGAGCGCGACACCGGGCCGGGCAGTGCTCCCGGACGCGCTGAGCGAGACCGGATCAGGCTGGTCGGAGAGCTGATCGAGCCAGTGGGCGCGGTCGCGCTCGAATTGCGCGGAGGAACGGTACGCGGCCTCGTCCTCGAGGAGTTCGTCCAGCCCGCCCGGTTCGCCGTCCTGCCCGACGCCGTCCTGCCCGACGCCGTCCGCCGACCTCGCGCGGTACGCCTGCGCGATCTGCCGCGCCACCTTGGTGAAGCTGAACCCGTCCAGCAGGATGCTGTGCGTCCGCTGGTACCAGAGGAACTCGTGCCGCCCCAGCTTGTAAAGAACGTGTGCGTACAAGGGCCCCGGGGAATCGACGTGCGGCGCCTCGTCCAGATCTCGCGTGATGCGGAACAAGACCTCTGACTGCGGGTCCTGATATAAGCTCACATCTTCAAACCGCACCGGAACGCGCTCGTCGCACGGTTCCCGCACCGGTCCGTCCGGGCCCGCGGCGAACCGCACCCGCCAAGCCCCCGGCCGGGACAGGACGCTCTCCACGGCGGCCAGGAACGCCGGAACATCCAGCTCCCCGTGCACGTCGACGCATTCAGCTGATTGATATCCTGGTCCATCCCCGTCGACCTGGGCGGCAACCCAAACCGCCCGCTGGGCGGCCGTCATCCCTGAAAGTGAAGACGTCATCCGTGCTCGATCCCCGTGGTTCAGTCACGCCCCAGCCCCGGCGCGTATCAATGTTCTCTCTTGCCGTGCCAGCATACGTCAGTACGTGTCCGTACGGAAGACTCGGCCGCTCCGCTGATCCGGAGATATCAATGTCCATATACTGCGGGGTTGCCCATCCCGCCCGGATCCACGCGCGCGGGAGCGCTGATTCTCCACCCATAATCGCTTCGACGGCGCAGGGGCAGGCGTGCGCTCGGAATAACCGTCGCCCGATTCGGCGCTGCCAAGGCCATGACAACCCTTCGCGACATCCCGCTGTTCGCCGCCCTTGCCGACTCGAAGCGGATCCTCGTCGCAGGCGCAGGCGGTGGATTCGACGTCTATGGCGGCCTGCCGCCGGCGTTCGCGCTTCGAGCGGCCGGCGCGGAGGTGTTCCTCGCGAACCAGTCCTTTTCGCCGCTCAGCCTCCTGCCACTGGACGACTGGCTCATGCCGGACGTCGCGGTGATCACCCCGGACACCGGCGATGTCGCGGAGTACTTCCCGGAGCGGACGCTGGCGCGCTGGCTGGAGCGCAACGGCCAGCCGTCGACGGTCTACGCGTTTCCGCAGACCGGCGTACAGCCGCTCCGCGAGGCGTACGCCGCACTGGTCGAGGTCCTCGGCCTCGACGCGATCGTCCTGGTCGACGGCGGAACCGACATCCTGATGCGCGGCGACGAGGACGGTCTCGGCACGCCCGCGGAGGACATGGCGAGTCTCGCCGCCGTCGCGGGGCTGGGGAACGTCCCGGTGAGGCTGGTGGTCAGCATCGGTTTCGGGATCGACGCCTACCACGGCGTCAATCACGTCCAGGTGCTGGAGAACCTCGCCGACCTGGAGACGGACGGCGCCTATCTCGGCGCCTTCTCCCTTCCGCGGACCTCGTCGGAAGGCCGGCTGTATCTCGACGCCGTGGCGGACGCCCAGGAGGCGACGCCGATCCGCCCGTCGATCGTGCACGGACAGATCGCAGCGGCGATGCGCGGCGTCTCCGGCGACGTGCATTTCACGGAGCGGACGCGCAACAGCACGCTGTTCGTGAACCCGCTCATGGCCATGTACTTCGCGGTCACCGTGCAGGGGCTCGCCGGACGGCATCAGTACCTGGACCGCCTGGAGCACACGGTCACGATTCGTCAGGTATCGCGCGTGATCGAGGAGTTCCGCCACGATGTCGACCGGCGGATTCCGCGAATGTTCCCGCACTGAGCACGATGGCCGACTTCGAGAGCAAGTGGGCTCATCTGGTCAGTCAGGGAAGGGTCCAGACCTGGTTCACCCCGTCGTGGCAGTCCCAGATCTCGAGCTGCGTGCCCGACCCGTCGCCCGCCGGGTCGTCCAGGCACTTGGCGGACAGCGGGTTGTACAGCTCACCGTCCGAGCGCGCCGTCCAGACCTGCGCGCCGGTTCCGTTGCAGGTGTAAAGGTCGATCAAGGTGCCGTCGACGTCGTTGCCGCCCTCGACGTCCAAGCACATCCCCGACGTCCGCAGCGTGCCGTTCGCCTCGACCGTCCACACCTGAGCCCGGATCCACCGGGCTGATTCCGGGGTGCTGATTTCCTGATCGTTTATCGGTCGTGCCGGATGTCCGGGCAGGGGTGATTGCCGGGTGGCCGTCCGGGCGGGGTCTCCAGGGTTCCTCGGGTCGTG
>NZ_JAGSOG010000810.1 GCF_018139695.1 Actinospica durhamensis
CTCGGAGCACGAGCAGCGCATGCTCGAGCAGATGGAGCGAGCGCTGTACGCCGAAGATCCCAAGTTCGCGTCGGCGCTTGAGGGAAGCGGGCTGCGTACGTACACCCGGCGGCGGGTCTACCAGGCGGTCGCGGGCTTCCTCGTAGGTATTGCGCTCCTCATGGCCGGTATGGTCGCCCAACAGGTCTGGCTCAGCGTCGTGGGATTCCTCGTGATGCTGGGATGCGCGGTCCTCGCCGTGACCGGCTGGCGCAAGGCGCCCAAGCCGGGCGAGCAGGTCGCCGGCGCCCCGGGCGCCGTCCAGGCCGGCCGTCAGGGCAGACAGCGGCGCTCCATGATGAACCGCATAGAGGAGCGCTGGCAGCGCCGTCGCGACGAACAGGGTGGCCACTAGCTCTCCGCGCCGCTCTCCGGGAA
>NZ_JAGSOG010000811.1 GCF_018139695.1 Actinospica durhamensis
GGACGAGCCCACCACCGGACTCGACGCCGAAGGACGCCGGGACACCTGGGAGTTGGTGAGCGCGCTGCGCGACGGCGGCACGACGGTGCTGCTGACCACCTACTACCTGGAAGAGGCCGAGAACCTCTCCGACCGGCTGGCGATCCTGCACGAGGGACGCATCGCCGCCACCGGCACCCCGGCCGAGGTGACGGCCGCGCAGCCGTCCCGGATCACCTTCGAACTGCCCGAGGGCTACTTCCTCGGCGACCTGCCCCCGCTCGACGAACTGGGCGTGTGCGGGCACGGGGCGGACGGACGGCTGGTCCGGCTGCAGACCCGTGAGCTGCAGCGGGCGGCCACCAGGCTGCTGGTGTGGGCCGAGACGGCCGGAGTGGAGCTGCGCCGCCTGGACGTGCGGTCGGCGTCCCTGGAGG
>NZ_JAGSOG010000812.1 GCF_018139695.1 Actinospica durhamensis
CAGCAACACCGGTTCGCGCGGCGCGCTGTTCGACACGATCATCGTGCCTCCGGGCCAGGTCGCGATCCTCGGCATCGGTGCCACGGTGAAGCGTCCGGCCGTCATCGAGACGGAGGAGGGCACGGTCATCGGCGTCCGCGACATGACCTACCTGACCCTCTCCTACGACCACCGCCTGGTGGACGGTGCCGACGCGGCCCGTTACCTGACGGCGGTCAAGGCGATCCTGGAGGCGGGCGAGTTCGAGGTCGAGCTCGGCCTGTGACCCTCGGTCGCTGAACGGCCCCCGTGCCCCCGTCCGGAAACTTCCGGACGGGGGCACCGTCGTATGACGGCCGGCTTCGACCGTGGCGGGCCATCTCCGGTCGCGTCCGGTCGTGTTCGGTCACACGGCGCGTGTAAGTCTCGTCTCACC
>NZ_JAGSOG010000813.1 GCF_018139695.1 Actinospica durhamensis
CCGTTACTCAGCCAGGAGCTGCTCCACCTTCTCCACCTTCACCGTCATCGCGTTCACCACGCCCGGACGGATGTCCGCCTTCAGCACGAGGCTCACTCGCCCGCAGTCCTCCTGCACGGCCTCGCACGCCCGCTTGACGACGTCCATCACCTCGTCCCATTCGCCCTCGATCGTGGTGAACATCGAATCCGTACGATTGGGCAGCCCCGAGGCGCGCACCACCTTGACGGCCTTGGCGACCGGCTCGGCGACATCCTCACCGGCCCCGATGGGCGTGACGGAGAAGGCGATCAGCATGATTGCTCCCTGACTTTCGTGCCTTGTCGTGTTGACCTTGTCGTGTCGAGATCGACTCTAACCCGGACGACCGACAAGAACCGTCGCCGCGTCAGATTCCCCCGCACGCCCCCTCAAC
>NZ_JAGSOG010000814.1 GCF_018139695.1 Actinospica durhamensis
GGCCAGGTGGATGGAGACCGGGAAAACGATCTTGTCGCACCGGACCGGCACCTTGGAGAGGTCGACCAGCAGCGACTCGTCGTCGCCGTCGCCCTCGCCGGTGAGGTTGTCACCGGTGTGCTCCACCGAGCCGTCCGGGCTCTTGAGCTGGTTGTAGAAGACGAACCACTCGTCCCCGGTGACCCGGCCGTCACTGCACATCAGTGCGCTGGCGTCGAGGTCGAAGGGGGCTCCGGTGGTGGAGCGCGCGTCCCAGCCGAGCCCGACCATCACCTGCCTGAGGTTCGGTGCGGCTTTGGACAGGGAGACATTGCCCCCCTTGGCGAGCGTGACGCCCATGATGCTGGTCCCTCCCCTTGAGGCCTGTCTTTGGTTCACCCCGGGGACACGGGGTCCGGCACGCGCTCCCCCGAGC
>NZ_JAGSOG010000815.1 GCF_018139695.1 Actinospica durhamensis
GCGTCAGCGCATGCCCTCGGCGGACGCCATCACGCAAGGCTGGTCGGCGGACGATGAAGCGTTTCTGCGTCACGAGTTGCATGACACCGTGCTGGTCCACGTGGAAAGCTGGGAGCGTGTGGCGGAGCAGGCGCAGCAGGAAAAGCTGGCCTCGATGGGGCGGCTGGTAGCCAGCGTCGCGCACCAGATCCGCAACCCGCTGGCCGCAATCAGCCAGGCCGCGGAACTGCTCGACGATCCAGGCGACGGCCACGATGGCGGCGCCCACCCGCGCCCGGAAAGTTCCGGCGTGGAGACACGCCTGCTGCGCATCATCCGCGACAACGTGCGCCGGCTCGACCAGGTGGTCGCCGACGTCTTGATGCTCTCGCGCCGCCCTCGCGGCGAACGCGTGCGCGTGCAACTGGCGCAGGT
>NZ_JAGSOG010000816.1 GCF_018139695.1 Actinospica durhamensis
ACGGTGGGGCGCTCGGTGGACGTGTGGAGCAGGGTGAGGCGCTGCTCGAACGTGCCGGCCGAGGGGTCGGTGTGGTCGACCGGCTGGCGCAGCCCGAGCACGAAGAGGCGGTGTCCCGGCTCGGTGCTCGGCCGTTCCTCCACGATCCGCACACCCGGCAGGGAGCCCAGACGCCGCACGATGGCGTCGTCGGGGGCGGGAGGCTTCCCGGTCAGGGCGTGGGCCGGTGCGGACGCCGTCGCGGTGAGAGCGGCCGTCGAGGCCGCCGAAGCGGTCGAGAGCAGCAGGCGTCGTCTCGTCCAGAGGCGCATCGGGTGTCCTTCCCTTGACGTCGGCTGTCTGCAGTACAGCCGCCGGACGGTGCGGAGGGATCCCGTGCGCGGGGGAGCCGTCTCCCCCGCAGGGGGGATGCGG
>NZ_JAGSOG010000817.1 GCF_018139695.1 Actinospica durhamensis
GGATTACGCGGGGTTCTGGCTGGTGCGGCCGGGGGTGCCGGTCGAGGCGCAGCCGGTCGTTTATGTGGGGTCCGAGGGGGAGCGCGGGGTGATCGCGCGGGATCTGGGTGATCTGCTGTGGCTGTTCGCGCTGGGGGTCGGGCCTCGGGAGGCGTTCTCGGCGAGTAGCTCCCGCGATTCTCGTGGCTCGCTCGATGCACAGCCTTCTGCGGAGTTTCGGGAATTGGCGCTGCGGTACGCGCCTGCTGGCGAGTCGCTGGACGTGTCGGGGATCGTGGAGGCGGCAGGGGCGGAGTTTCCGGGCTTCGACGACTACCTGGAGTCACTCTGTCGGTGAGGTCGGGCGGTACGGCTTCGGACCCAGGACGGAGCGCGGCTTCAGACCCGGAACGGACCACGACTCCAGACCTGGCC
>NZ_JAGSOG010000818.1 GCF_018139695.1 Actinospica durhamensis
CCTCCGAGGAGTGCGAGCGCAACTCGCTGCACATCATCCGCACCGCCGAGCGGTTCCTGGCCGAGCGCGGCAGGGCGGAGCCCTTCGGCCCGGTGATCGAGGGGTACGGGGCGCTGCCCGGGGCCGAGCGGCGGGAGCGGGCCGCGGCGCTGGCCCCGTACGTGCGGGCCGTCGCCTCGCAGGACCGGCCGCAGGTCGGGCACTTCACCGACACCGACGTGGTGCTGGACTTCCTGGCCCGCGCCGGGCACCCCCGGCTGGCCGCGCTCGGCACCTCGTGCCCGGACCACTTCCTGCGCACCAAGGTCCGCCCGCTGGTCCTGGACCTGCCGCCGGACGCCCCGCTCGACGAGGCGATCGCCCGGCTGAGGGAACTGCACGCCGCCTACCGCGAGGAGTACGCCGCCTACTAC
>NZ_JAGSOG010000819.1 GCF_018139695.1 Actinospica durhamensis
GTGCTGGTCGGCGTGCTGGCCTCGGGCAACCTGGAAATCCTGCTGGAACCCGCTGCGCTGGAAGGCGCGATGACGGTGCGCATCATCACCGTCGCGAAGGGCTTCGGCAGCGTGTGGCAAGCGGTGATCAACGACTTCGCACAGCGTCATCCGCTACGCGACGTACGCATCTCGATCAACGATGCCGGTGCCACCCCGGCGGTGGTCAGCCTGCGCCTGGACCAAGCCGTGGAAACCCTGCGTGCTGGAGATCCACGATGAACCGGACGCAGCGCTACAGCTACTACGAAGCCGATGCGCGCGAGCGTATCGCCAGCCTGGTCGATGCCGGTTCCTTCAGGGAATTCCTCGGCCCGGCGCGGCGGATGATGAGCCCGCACTTGGCACAGCTCGACCAGCCCGCGGCGTTCGAC
>NZ_JAGSOG010000081.1 GCF_018139695.1 Actinospica durhamensis
GCCCCCGCGCCGGCCCCGTCGGCCCCGCCCGCAGCGTGCGCCGCGTCCCCAGGAGCGGAGGGCAAGGAATGAACTGAGGAATCGCCGCCCCCGCAAGCGTCGAGAGCGAGCAACGGAATCGGCAGAGCGGGCAGCGCCAGCGAGCGTAAAACAGTGCGCCGCGACCAGGCGGTAGGACGAGGATCGGCGGGCGCAGTCACGCAGCGACTGTACGTGACCGGTAGTCAGATCGAGACCGGCACGACCCACCGGTGTGATCACATCACTCCGCCGGAGTAGCTGCCGTCCCGTCAGATACCTGGAATGGCCCTGCCGATCGCGCCGCGCGGCTGCGCTGCGTCATTGTGGGGCCCGGGGCCGTTACGTCGCCACCGGGCCGCGGGGCTGAGGGCCCGTCACGTCGCTACGTCACCATGGGATTGAAGGCCCGCCACTTCACCACGTCGCCACAGGGCTGAGGGCCTGCCACGTCCTCACGTCACCATGGGACTGAAAGCCCGCCACGTCCTCATGTCACCACAGGGCTGAGGGCTCGCGACGCCACCACGCGACCGCGGGCCCGTCACGTCGTCACCACGAGACTGAGGGCCTACCACGTCACACTCGCACTCCGCACTGGGAATTGTTGCCTCACCGGGAGTCGCTGCGTCACCTCAGCACCGCGGCAGGGGTGCTGCGTCACCTCAGCAACGGGCCTGCAGCGTTCACCTCTACGCCCTTGGGAGCTTTGGGCCTTAGGAACTTGGGAGCTTAGGAGTGGTGCTCCCGCCAAAGCTCCGTCACGCTCACCCCGACCTCGTTCAGCAGTCGGCGAAGCAACGGCAGCGAGATCCCCACGACGTTCGACGGATCGCCCACGATCGACTCGACGAACCAGCCGCCCAGCCCATCCAACGTGAACGCGCCCGCGACGTGCATCGGCTCACCGCTGGCCAGGTACGCCTCGAGTTCCTCATCCGAGACGTCCACGAAGCGCACCATGGTCGGATTGACGTCGATGGCGACCCGCCACGCATCAGGGTCCGCACCGCCGCGCGTGTCCACCACACAGTGCCCCGTCACCAGGACACCGTCCTTCCCCCGCATCCGCCGCCACCGCTGCCGCGCGTCGTCCACATCAGCAGGCTTGCCGAGCGCCTCGCCGTCGAAGTCGAGCACCGAGTCGCACCCGACGACCACAGCCCCCGCCCCCGCGTGCGCCGCCACCGTCTGCGCCTTCGCGATGGCCAGCTGAAGCGCGAGTTCCGCGGGCGAGTCGGCCCGGAAGGCGTCCTCGTCCACCCCGCTGACGATCTGCTCCGGCTCCAATCCCGCTGCGCGCAGCACAGCGAGCCTTGCCGGGGACTGAGAAGCGAGGATGAAACGCACAGCGGCTCCTTCGCGGATGGGGCGATGCCAGTTCGGTTCAATCGATGCTGCTGCACTGCGTGAATCGATGTTGCTGCTTCGGGTGAATCAATGCTGCTGTACTGCCTGTACTACATGTTGCTGTACTGCACGGTGCTACTGGCCTGGCCCCGATGCTGGTGGGCGATCTACTCAGCGCGGCAGCGCCGACGCGCGCCAGCCGGTGTACGCGCCGAACCCCCAACGTCCCGCCCGCACATATCGAGCACGGTCCGTCCACGCCGACACCGGACTCGACGTCTCCGCGTCATCCACACCGGCGCCCGCTCCCGATCCCGATCGGGCCGCGAGCACCACGATCAGCGCGGCGAGCTCCTCGTCGGTCGGTTGCCCGGCCACCACCCGCAGCGCCGACACTCCGGCCACGCCCGCGTCCCCGGTCACCTCGGCGCTCATCTGGACGCCCCTTCCGCTCGGAATCCTCGACCTGCCCGAAACCCTCGAACCCCACCAGCCGCACCGATCACGCGTGCCCGATCACCTGCCGCAGCCTCGGCCCCGGCAGGTGTCCGTCCGCGCGTCCTCGTCACAGCGGGATGTTTCCGTGCTTCTTCGGCGGCAGGGTGGCGCGCTTGGTGCGCAGCGTGCGTAGGGCGCGGGCGACGAAGGCGCGCGTGTGGGCCGGCTCGATCACCGAGTCGACGTAGCCGCGTTCGGCCGCGATGTACGGGTTGAGCAGCGTGTCCTCGTACTCGGCGATGAGCTCGGCGCGCTTGGCCTCCACGTCCTCGGCCTCGGCGAGCTCCTTGCGGCCCAGGATGTTGACGGCGCCCTGCGCGCCCATGACCGCGATCTGCGCGGTCGGCCAGGCCACGTTGATGTCCGCGCCCAGGTTCTTGGACCCCATGACGTCGTACGCGCCGCCGTAGGCCTTGCGCGTGATGACCGTGACCAGCGGGACCGTGGCCTCGGCGTAGGCGTAGAGCAGCTTGGCGCCGCGCCGGATGATGCCGTTCCACTCCTGGTCGGTGCCGGGCAGGAAGCCGGGCACGTCCACGAACGTGAGGACCGGGACGTTGAACGCGTCGCAGGTGCGGATGAAGCGCGCGGCCTTCTCCGAGGCGTCGATGTCCAGGGTGCCGGCGAACTGCATCGGCTGGTTCGCCACCACGCCCACGCTGCGGCCCTCGACCCGGCCGAAGCCGACCACGATGTTCGGCGCGAACAGCGGCTGGACCTCGAGGAAGTCACCCTCGTCGAGCACGTGCTCGATCACGGTGTGCATGTCGTACGGCTGGTTGGCCGAGTCCGGGATCAGCGTGTTGAGCTCGGGGTCCGGCTCGAAGTCGATGTCGGCGTCGAAGACCGGCGCGTCCTCGAGGTTGTTCTGCGGCAGGTACGACAGCAGAGCCTTGACGTACTCGATCGCGTCCTTCTCGTCCGAGGCCTGGTAGTGCGCGTTGCCGGACTTGGTGTTGTGCGTGTGCGCGCCGCCGAGCTCCTCGAAGCCCACGTCCTCACCGGTGACGGTCTTGATCACGTCGGGGCCGGTGATGAACATGTGCGAGGTCTGGTCGACCATGACCACGAAGTCGGTCAGGGCGGGGGAGTAGACCGCGCCGCCGGCCGCCGGGCCCATGATCAGCGAGATCTGCGGGATCACGCCCGAGGCGTGCACGTTGCGCTTGAAGATGTCGGCGAAGGCGCCGAGCGCGACCACGCCTTCCTGGATCCGCGCGCCGCCACCGTCGTTGATGCCGACGAGCGGGCAGCCGATCTTCATCGCGAGGTCCATGACCTTGCAGATCTTCTCGCCGTTGACCTCGCCGAGCGAGCCGCCGTAGATGGTGAAGTCCTGCGAGAACACGCAGACCGCGCGGCCGTCGACCGTGCCGTAGCCGGTGATCACGCCGTCCGTGTAAGGCCGGTTGCGCTCGATGCCGAAGTTGGTGCTGCGATGCCGAGTGAGCTCGTCCAGTTCCTGGAAGGTGCCCTCGTCCAGCAGCAGCTCGATCCGCTCGCGCGCGGTCAGTTTGCCCTTGGCGTGCTGCTTCTCCACCGCTCGCGCGGAACCGGCGTGTACCGCCTCGTCGAGACGCGCACGCAGCTCGGCGAGCTTGCCCGCGGTCGTGTGGATGTCGATGTTGTCGGTCATGGCTGGCTGAGACTCCCGGGGTTGCCCTCGAGGGTTCCCTCGAGAAACGAACAGCGCCTTCCCCGCCAATCTATCCTGCCGTCGTAGGCTCGACGCATGGTGTCTGCCTACAACGATCTCGACCGGCCCCCGTTGGACGAACGAAGTCTGCAACGTGCGCTGATGGTGCCGGACGGCTTCGTCTCCGCGCTGCGCGTGCTGCCGACCGTCGAGTCCACCAACACCGCGCTCGTCGCGGCGGCCAAGGACGGCGCGCCGCACGCGAGTGTGGTCGTGGCCGAGGAACAGACGGCCGGCCGCGGCCGACTCGGCCGCACGTGGACCGCCCCGCCACGCTCCGGACTGTTCGTCTCGATCCTGCTGCGCCCCGAGGTGCCGCTGGGCGCCTGGACCTGGCTCCCGCTGTTGGCGGGCGTCGCCGCGCGCGAGGCCGTGGCGCGTACCGCCAAGCTCGAGATCGCGCTCAAATGGCCTAACGATCTCGTCGTCGCCGAAGGGGAGCAGCAGGACCGCAAGCTCGGCGGGATCCTGTGCGAGACGATCCCGGGCGAAGACGCGATCGTCGCCGGAATCGGCCTGAACGTGACCCTGCGTGAGCAGGAGCTGCCGGTCCCGCAAGCGAGTTCGCTGGCCTTGGCCGGAGCCGAGTCCACCGACCGCGACCCGCTGCTGCGCTCGTTGCTGCGCTCGTTCGGCACGTGGTACGGCCGATGGTCCGATGCGGGCGGCGACGCCCACGCCGCCGGCCTCGCGGACGCCTACCGCGACGCCTGCGCCACGATCGGCCGCCGCGTACGCGCCGAACTGCCCGGACACGACGACGTCATCGGCGTCGCCACCGGCCTCGATGCCGCGGGTGCACTGTTGGTGACCACAAGTGATCAAGGCGAGGTCGCGGTCGGGGCTGGAGACGTGGTCCACCTGCGACCGGAGGATGCTAACTGATCATCAGATCATAAGAAGGGCCATGGATATTTCACGGTCGGCCATGTCAGGATGGGGCTCGTACGTATCCCCATAGCCATGGTCACCTGGGGTCGAAACGACTCGAGGGGGAGAGGAATCACACATGGGTTATCCGACTCGACTTCTGAGCGAGGGCGAGCGCATCGACCTCGAGCTGCGCCCGCACTGGAAGGCGCTGGTGCTGCCGGTCATCACGCTCCTGATCACGTGCGGTGCGGCGGGCTTCCTGCTCACGATCGCGCCGAGCCCGAGCAAGACCTCAGGCGAGGTGAGCTGGATAGCCATCGGTGTGGTGGCGCTCGCTGTCCTCATCTACTTCACCGTCCGACCCTGGATGCACTGGCTGTTCAGCAACTACGTGGTGACCAACCGCCGCCTGATCATCCGCCTCGGCTTCATCCACCGCGTCGGCCGCGACCTGCCGCTCGAGAAGATCAACGACGTCTCCTTCCGTCACGACTCGATCCTCGACCGCATGCTCGGCTGCGGCACCCTCGTCGTCGAGTCCGCCGGCGAGCACGGCCAGGTGCTGCTCAACGACATTCCGCGTGTCGAGGAGACCCAGCGTGAGATCAGCACGCTGATATCCGGTGACCCGGCAGCCAGCGCCCAGCACGCCTGACCCCGTTCGCGGTCGGTCCGGATCCCGATCCAGATCTGGATCCGGGCTCTGGCCCGAATCCGGATGCCATGGCCGGCCCGGGCTGCCCGGGCCGTTCTGGCCATCCTGTCCGCCGACCTCGTCAATCGCGTCGCCCGAACCCGCTTCACGGCGGTGGCGCGGGCGGCGTCCGCAGCCGAGTGAGGCTGGGCGGATCGGGTCGACGGCCGCCTCGGATCGGTGCCCCGCACGCCACTGCGGCGGACGGTGCACCGGCCCACATCCGAGGCTGCGGGAGAGGGTTGCGGGACCGGTCGGTCGCCGACTGCTCAACCTGTTGGACCGCCGATCGTGCGGTGTCGTCGCCGAAAGCCGGTCGCTCCCCGTAATTGTGGGGCGGCTGACGATCACAGTAGACGGTGCCGTATCGTAGGTGTAACAGAGCTCACACTCGCAGTGACGTGAGCGTTCCGCAGTGGACGCGCAAAATGAGGACGTGTGCCGCGCCCGGGCTACGCGAAGCCCGAGTTGTGGCGTGAGGCGCGCCCGGGCAACGCCCGGCGGCGCGCGGGACGCAAGGACCCAGCGCGACCGGTGGTGGCCGGGAGCGGAAAGCAGGGGCAGGCGGTTGAAGCGGTCGGGCCGCGGTCACGCCGAGCGCCGGGGCGGCGCCTCGGGTCGTCGGGGTGATCAGGGCATCCCTCAGCCCGATCGTTCCGGGCGGATACCCGGCCCCGACGCCACCGCCGATCGCGACGCCAACCAGCGCGAGGCAAGCACGCACGACCGAAACCCCGACACAGGCCCGCCTGAGGCACCACCGAGTGGCGCCCAGTGGCAGGGCGCAGGACCGCGCGACGCCGGGCAGGGCACCCCGGCCCCGCAGTGGGGCGCGGGCCTGAGGGAAGGCGGCCAGTACGAGCCCGGGCGTTGGACGCCGAGCCAGGTCCAACCCGGTGTGGCCGGTATGTCGGGGCAGGTTCAACCGGGGGCGCAACAGCAGGGCCCGTCCGGTGTGCCGGGGCAATTCCAATCCCAGTCTGGTGTGCCAGGGCACGTTCAATCTGGGATGCAACAGCAGGGTCGACTCGGGGCGTCGGGGCAAGGTCAGTTCGGTGTGCCGGGACAGGGGCAACCCGGTGTGCCGGGATACGTGCAGCCGGGGGCGCAACAGCAGGTCCAATCTGGTGTGCCGGGGCAGGGTCAGCTGGGCGCGCTGGGGCAGGGGCAACCCGGCGTGTCGGGGTACGGGCAATCTGGGGTGCAACAACAGGGTCAGCCGGGTGTGCCGGGACACGTTCAGTCCGGAGTGCATCAGCAGAGTCAGCAGGGCCAGTTCGGGGCGGCGGGGCAAGGCCAATCCGGCGTGCCGGGGTACGCGCAATCTGGGGTGCAGCAGTCGGGCCAGTTCGGGGCGCCGCGACAGGGCCAGTCCGGTGTGCCGGGGTACGGGCAGTCCGGGGTGCAGCAGCCCGACCAGCCTGGTGTGCCAGGGCACGTACAACGGCAGGGCCAGTCCGGTGCGGCGGGGCAGGGCCAGCCCGGTGTGCCGGGGTACGGGCAGCCTGGGGTGCAGCAGCAGGGCCAGCCCGGTGTGACCGGGCACGCTCAGTCTGGGGCGCAACAGCAAAGTCAGCTTGGTGGGCCGCGACAGGGCCAGTCCGGTGTGCCAGGGTACGGCCAGTCTGGGGTGCAGCAGCAGGGCCAGCCCGGTGTGACCGGGCACGCTCAATCGGGGGTGCATCAGCAGAGTCAGACGGACGCGTCCGGGCAAGGCCAATCCGGCCTGTTGGGGTACGGGCAATCTGGCGCGCAGCAGCAGGGTCAGTCCGGTGTGGCGGGAGACGCTCGATCTGGGGTGCATCCGCAGAGTCGGCTTGGGGCGTCGGGGCAGGGTCAGTCCGGTGTGCCAGGGTACGGCCAGTCTGGGGCGCAGCAGCAGGACCAGTCTGGTGTGCCGGGGTACGGGCAATCTGGGGCGCAGCAGGACCAGTCCGGCGTGTCTGGGTACGGGCAGTCTGGGGTGCAGCAGCAGGGTCAGTTCGGGGCGCCTGGCCAAGGCCAGTTCGGCGTGCCGGGGCACGTTCAGGCTGCTGGGGCGCAAGGGCAGGCCCAACCTGGGGCGTGGGGGCAGGGCGAGTCCGGCGTGCGGGAAGCAGGGTCGCGCGATGCCGGTCAGTACGACTCGCCGCAGGACAGCGGATCCGGCTCGTATCGCCCGGCTCGGCACGACACCGGAATGGTCTGGGGCGGTCCGTGGCAGTTCGACAGACCCGTGCCGGCGGGTGGGCAGGAGGCACCTGGGGTGCCGGTCCTGCCGGGCTCGCCGGCCACGCCACCGCCACTGCCGCCGCCGACCTCGCACACACATCACGCCTACCAGCCTCAGAGTCCGCAGCAACCGCAGTACCCGCAGCTGCCGTTGCAGCCGCTGCTTCGACCTGAACCATGGCCCGGCCCGGCCCAGCAGGAGCCCTCTCAGCCACCGGCTCCGGATAGCCCGCGTCTTGCCGACATCTCCTACGGACTGCCTCAACCGTCGGCTTCGGATGACCGACGGCACCCAGAGCCCCATCGAGAATTCTCCGAACCGCAGGCGTTGGATGACCGAGAGCTCGCTCAGAGCTTGCAGGAGTTCTCGTGGCCGGCGGCTCTGGACGACCAGCGATTCAGTCAGGTCCCACCTGAACCGGCTTTGCCGCCGAGTGAGGGTGAACAGCGATCTACTCAGATCTCGGGCGAATCGGCTCTGCCACCGGGTGTGGGTGAGCAGCGGTTCGTTCAGGGGTCTGGTGGACCTGCTCTGCCTCCTAGCGAGAGTGAGCAGCGTTTTACTCAGATCTCGACCGAACCTGCTGCGCCACCACTGGGTGTGAGCGGGCCGCGGTTCGTTCAGGGTTCGAGCGGACCGGCTTTGCCGCCGGGCGATAGTGAGCAGCGTTTTACGCAGATTTCGGCCGGCCCGGCGTTGCCGTCGCGGGCGGGTGAGCAGCGCTCGGGTGAGCAGCGGTTCGGCCAGGCTCCTGCCGACCCCGCGCTGGCGCCGGGCATGGGTGAGCAGGGGTCTGCTCAGACACCACACGGGTCGCCTCAGGTGGCGGTTTCGGATGGGCAGGGAGCTGCTCAGGGGTCGCATGAACCGGCGCAATCGCTGCTTCCGCAGGGGCCGCTGCCGGAACAGCCACAGCACGGTGTGCTGCAGCCACTGCCTCAGGGTCCGCGCCGACACCTGCCTTTGTATAACCAGCAGCCTGGCCGGATCCCGTACCCGCCGCCTCGTCAGCCAGCCCAGCGTGACCAGCAGCCAACTCAGGATCTGCGCGGTCAGGCCCGGTCCTCGACCCCGTTCAATCCGTTCGAGGCGCGGACCGCGCCGACGCCGCCGGCAGCGGTCGAGCCGAACGATTCCTCGCGCTTCGATGGTTCCCATGGTTCGT
Source organism: Actinospica durhamensis (assembly GCF_018139695.1). GTDB lineage: Bacteria > Actinomycetota > Actinomycetes > Streptomycetales > Catenulisporaceae > Actinospica > Actinospica durhamensis. The sequence continues at coordinate 8,507 of NZ_JAGSOG010000081.1, forward strand.
ACACTCCTTATGCGACTGAGGCTTCGAACGTTCCTTCTACCTCTCAAACGTCGCAGAGCACGCAAAGGTTGAATTCTCCGCAATCTTCGGATAATCCCCCTGTGCCGCAGGGCTCGCATGCTTCCCCGGTGTCTCCGTCATCGCCTCCTGAGCGGCTTCCGCAGCGTCTTCCGCACGCTGCCCAGCATGCGAGTGCCACGTACGGGCCTAATCCGCCGCATCTGGCGGCGAATGCACCGCAGGGGAGTGGCCTGTTCGCGCGGCAGGCCAACGGCCTGGGATCGCAGGGCTCTTATCTGCCGCCCGGTGTTCCGGGGCTGCCGGACATTCCCCCTCCGCAGCCGGCGCCGCAGCCGCTGTCAGAGCCGCCGCCGGCTTCACCTCCGACTACGGCCCCGACATCGACCCCGACGTCGGCTCCAGCTCCCGCAGACGCCCTGCCGCCCGGGGAGAAGACGTACGGCCAAGAGCGGGCTCTGGTGCCGCACCAAGCCCGGCCGCTCGTCTTTCCGCCGGCTCGGCCGAATCTTCCTGCCGTCGTCGCTTCATCGCTGCCGGACACCGATGCGGCGCGGCTGCGGGCGTTGGCGCGGTTCACCAAGCTGCTGTCCGGCGCGCAGGCTACGACCGACGTCGTCGGCACCGCTGCGGCGGAGGCGCATCGGGTGCTGGGCGCGGACGTCGTTTCGGTGTCGGTGTGGGAGCGGGAGACCGGGCTTCTGCGCGTGCTGGTCAACTTCGGCAGCCTCGCGCCCGACGAGACTCCGCATCCGCATAACGAGACGTATCCCGTCTCCGACTTCCCGACCGTGCTGCTGAGCGAGGACGACCTCGGTCCCTGGGTTCAGCTCGCCGAGACCGGCAGCGGCGATCCCAAGCGCGTCGACCTGCTGCGGCGGCGTGGGCGGTCTTGTGCCCTGATCGCGCCGATCGTGTTCGGGGGGCGGGCCTGGGGCGAGCTGTATGCCGCGCGTGTCACGGGACAGCCCCTCTATACCGAAGCCGACCTCGAATACGCCGAGACGCTCTCCGCGCAGATCGCGGCCGGACTCGCGCGTGCCGGGCAGTTGGAGCGAATCGAGCGGCTTGCGCTGACGGATCAGCTCACGGGGCTGGCCAACCGTCGCGCCTTCGACACCCGGCTCGATGCCGCCATGGACCGGCACAACTCGGACGGCACCGTCGTCTCCCTCGTGCTGTGCGACGGCAACGGGCTCAAGCGGATCAACGACCAGCACGGTCACGACCACGGCGACGCGCTGCTCGTCGAGCTCGGCTCGTGCGTCTCGGCCGCCGCGTCACGGCTTCCGCGCTCCCTGGCCGCGCGGCTGGGCGGCGACGAGTTCTGCCTGCTGATCGAGGGCTACACCGCGGACGACGCGGTGGCCGCGGCCGAGGAGCTGTGTCTACGTGCACTGACCGTGCGCGGCGGGGAGGGCATGTCCTGCGGCGTCGCCTCCACGGGCGATCCGATCGGGCGGGTGGCGACCCGAGACGGGCTCTTCCGCCTCGCCGACGCCGCGCAGTATCGGGCCAAGCGGTCCCGCTCGCTCTCCCCGGTCGTGGCCGGGCGCGGTCAGCCGCCGGACCCGGAGCTTCCGCAGCAGCAGCGCGGCGTGCCGGTGCCGGTCAGTCGGGGCCGCGCGTCGGCACAGGTCGAGGCGCTGCTCGGGCAGGCGCTCGCGGGGCTCGACAAGCTGGCTCCGGGCGCGACCATCAGCGATCGCGTCGAGTTGGTGACCGACCAGGTCGCGCGCGGTCTCGACGCGGCCTCCTGGTACGTCTACCGGCGTGAGACTCCGCGCGGCGCGCTCTACCAGGAGCGCTCGGCGGTGTACCGGGCGGCGTCCGAGTCGGGGCTGCACACGCCTGCGGACAGCGGCACCGGTTCGGCGTCGGCGGACGCGGGTGGCGCGGAGGTGCTGCCGACGTCGCCGCCGCAGTTGATCGAGCCGATTCCGCGGATCGCCGAACAGCTGCGCGGCGCGGGCCTGGTCACCCAGGCCGTGGGTCAGGACTCGAACTGGGTCTCCGGCGACCTCGGCATCTCGCCGGAGTTCCTGGCCGCCGCGGGTTACACGTCCGCGCTCTCGGCCGGGGCGACCGCGCCGGATACGTCGCAATGGCTGGTGGCGGTGTTGCTCGACGAGATCTCGCTGTGGCCGCAGGCCGCACTGCCGCTGCTGCGTGTGCTCCTCGCGATTGCGCTGGCATCGCACTGAGGCCGTAAGACGAAGCCGAGGCAAACCACTCCGCCGCGCCGTCGTCCGCGCAGCTGTCAGTCCATTCGTCTACAGTTCTTGAGCATGGAGAATCAGCAACCTGCCGTCAGTCGCGCGATCGTGCTGGACGTTCCGCTCGATCCCGCGCTCGCCACCGGTCGCATGCAGGTGCGCCGCATCACGATGGGGCCCGGCGTCGCGGCCGGACCGCACGTACACAACGGGCCCGTGTTCGGGAACATCGTCGAGGGCTCGGTCGTCTATCAGATCAAGGGTGAACCCGAGTCGCTGCTCCGCGTCGGCGACGTCTTCTACGAGCCCGCCGACACCGTCATCGCGCGGTTCGACGCAACGGATGAGGGAGTTGTGTTCTTCGGCTACTTCCCGCTCCTGGCCGACCAGGAGCCAACGCTCACCGCGGTCGAGCCGCGCGATTAGCCGCGTCGTCGCAGATCTCGTCGACGGGGTCGGTGAGCGCGAGTCCGTCGCGAGCAACGAAGCTCGCGGACTCGTCGCCGAGGCGGCTGGCCTTGGCCCGCGCCAGGATCGGCGCGTAGGCCGGGAAGAGTTCCGCCGCGTAGTCCGCCGCCGCGGTCTTCGAGATGATCTCCCCGGTGGCGATCGTGTGATGCAGTCGACCGGGTCCGGTCGCGGTCCAGATCGCCCACGTGGCTGAGAGCTCGGAGTCCGGATCACGCTCCTGGAGTACCTCGCGAGCGCGCTGCCCGAAGCCGGCCCGCCAGTACACCTCCAGATTCTCGAGGTTCCACGCGCGCAACGCATCGGCGTCCGGCGCCGCGTTCCACGACGCCGCCTCGGGGCCGCGCAGCGTGATGCCCCGCTGATCCAGGGTCGCCCACACGATCAGTTCCTGTCCGTGCCCACCCCGGTGGAACTGGCCCTCGACCACGTGCGCGTGCCCAGGGGAGCCCTCCTCGTGCTGCCGCCCCAGCGACTCGCACGGAAGGTACTCGGCGTCGAGGTGCGGTTGTGTGCCCTTCTCCAGTCTGCGGTGCATCCCGTCCAGCGCCTCGAGTTCGTCGTCGGACAGGTGGCGCTGCGTCAGCGTCAGGATGTCGAGGTCGCTCATTCCCGGACGGTAGTCGCCGAGGGCGGTGGAACCGACCAGGTAGACGCCCGCGACGGCGGCGGCCGGAAGTACGCGGTCGAGTTCGGCCAGGTAGGTGTCGAGTTCTGCGGGGAGGACGAGGCCACGCATTGTATCCATGGCTCGATCCAACCACGGTCGATGATCCGGGTTCTGATTTCACTTTCTCAATCCGCGCGCCGGGAGCATCATGGCGATGGAGCGACATCATCGCGCGCACCCTCGGGTGCGGAGTTGGGGGGATCATGGGGTTCAAACTGACGGGCCATGACGGCAGCGTCGCAATCGACGGCCAGACCATCACGGTCACGCACGATCTCGGCGAGCAGAGCGCCAGCCCGATCGTGCTGGACGCGAAATCGATCAGCGGTGTGACGGTGCACCTGGAGCCGACCCAGGGGCAGTTCACCATCCACTACCTTCCCGACTCCTCGCCGGAGGACGACGCCCCGCCGGCCGAACTGCTCACGATCCGCTTCGGCGCCGGGGCCAAGGAGTGGTGGGACGCCATGACCTCCTCGGTCATGGTCGCGGTCCGCAAGGCCCGTGCCGCGCAGACCACTGCGACGGCCGCCAAGGCCGCCAAAGCCGCCGAGAACGCCAAGGCCGCGAAGGCCGCCGAGACGGCCAAAGCTGCCAAGCCCGCCGAAGCCAAGGAGCCGTCGGCGGCGGACTCACATGTCGTCGGAGCCCAGGCCGTCGCCGGTTGGCTGAGCCGGACGCTCGGAAAGCTCTCCGAGTAGCGGCCCGAGCGACTGTCGGACTCTCGATCGCCGCCAGAAGAGCGGAAGGGCGAGCCCCGGCAACCGTACGCGGCCGCCGAGGCTCACCCTGATGCCACCACCAATCCGGATACGGGCGACCCTGAGATCACGAGATCACGAGATCACGAGATCAGTTAAGGACGCTGGTCGACCAGTTCGCCAGGTTCGAGCCGAGCCACGTGATCGTGTGGTAGTAGGCGACGAGGCCTCCAGCGGCGTTGATCGTGTTCAACTCGGGGCCATCGGCGCTGAGCTCGAGGTCCTGGCCGTTCACGTCGAGGACGATCAGTTGTGCGGCGCCCCGGGTCGTGAGCAGTTGCGCTTGGTGGCCGTCCACGGTGATGGAGGTCCGCGTCGTACCCGTCGGGGTCACGGACTGTAGAGCCTGCTGATCCCCGACGGTGGCGGACGTTTGAGTGGGCCCAGGGAGGCTCTGATCGGACCCGTAGAGGCCGCTCTGCTTCGGGATGAGCGTGCCGGCCGGGGCCGTCAGGATCGTCAGTGTTCCGCTGCCTGGGCTCTTCGCCCCAGGTGCGCCGAACGTCAGCCACCCGTTACCGGTCGGGGCGGACGTGGAGTGGCTTGATTCCGCGTCGGTCACCGGAAGATCGAGCGGCGAGGAGAGCTGGAACGGCAGCGGCTTGGCTACCGGGCTGCCGAAGGTGATCGAATCGGTGATCTTGTACACGGTGGAGATGACGTCCGTGCCGGTGTCGTCGACGGAGTCCAATTCCAAGGTGGCCCAGGCATTCGGCTTGTACTCCCAGACGAGGTCGACCGAGCCGTCGGCGGCCGCCTCGGAGCTCCCCGGCACGAACGTCCAGTACGCGGTATGGCCGTTGACCGACGGGGCCGAGGTGTGCGGTGCGAGGATTCCGCCCTTGAAGTGCGTTGCCGGCACGTGAGCCCCGGCCGGCAGGACGGTGAGCTCGACACTCGTGGAGAGGTCCGCGGTCGTCGCGTACAGGGTGGTTCCGGGCTGTTGCGGGTCGGCCTGGGCGCTCACGGTGGTCAATGCGGCCGGGAGCCAGCCGAACTCGGCCGTCACGCTCAGCGGGTCGGTGCCGCCGGTGAGCTTCGTGCCGACGGTAGCGGGGGTGGAGCTGGCGGCCGGGAGAACCCCGCCCGTGTTTCCCTTGGCGGTGGGAGCCGCGCCGGTGCCCAGGAGCGCGGGTACGCCGATCGCTGCCGCGGCCGTGACCGCCAGGGCGCCGCCCCCGATCCCGGCCGCGAGGCGATGGTTGGCCTTCCGGCGGCCGGCGGCGATGCCCTCGCCCACGACGACGGAGCACGGCGGGGCCGCCTCGTCGGCGAGTTCGGTCAGATGGTCGTGCAGGACGGAATCGAAAGACATGATGCGGAATCCTTAGATCAGCGGCGGATGATTTCCGTACGAACATGGGCGGAGATCTCGGAGAGGCTCGATCCGTCTTCGGGCGGGGTGCGGCCGGCGGGTTCGGTGATGGCGCCCAGGGTGGAGGTCCGGTTGGCGACGTACTCCTCGCCGAGCATGCGGCGCAGGCCGGCTAGTCCGCGAGACGTCTGGCTCTTGATGTTCCCCGGGGAGCAGGCCAACGCTTCGGCGCTCTCCTCGATCGAGAGTTCGCAGTAGTAACGCAGCACGATGGCCGCCCGCTGGCGGGCCGGCAGCAACGCCAGCGCGCGGCGAAGGTCGATCGCCGCGTCGGAGTCGGTCCGCGAACGGTCCGCGACCACGGAAACCTGCTCATGTTCCCGGTAGAGCACGACTCGCTTCCACCACGGCGAACGCTGCTCGGCGAGGAAGGTGTTGACCACGATCGCGCGGACGTAGCCGTCCAGGCTCTGCAGTCGGCAGGCCCGGTCCCAGTTCACGTAGAGCTTCGCGATGGAGCTCTGCACGAGGTCGTCCGCGCGATGCCAGTCCTGGCACAGCAGGAACGCTATCCGGCGCAGCCACGGGACCTTCGCCGTGACGTATTCCGTGTAGGTCTCATCCTCGCGTGTGCTCCGGCTCATCGGCACCGCCTCGGTGGGAACGGCGGCAGGCGCGGGTCACTCGGTTGGAGATTCATGCATACCGAATGCTGCGGGGAGGCGAAAGGTTGCATCAGAGCCGGAAACCCGTCGGTCGCGGCGCATGGAAAGAGGGCCAGGGCTTGAGCCCCGGCCCTCGATCGTCCGCGAACGCCGGGCTCAGTGCCGGTGTCGGGGCTGGATCAGCGTCTCGAACGTGTCGGCGATAACCGCGTAGCCGGTGTTGATCGCGTGGATGTTCGGTCCGGCCGGGGTCTACTGCGGTCGTCCATGCCGGACCTGGTGCCTGTTTCGCTGCGGCTGCGGCCGTGAAGCGCTCGCTCACGACGAGCGCCGAGTCGGTGCGGGAGGTTCAGGCTCCTGCGCAACGTCGACCAGGGCAAAGGCGCGCAGATCGGGCCATCTGGTCGGCACATTCCAGCGACGCAATGCTTCCATTCCGCCGTATGACCAGGTGGAGCCCTCGTGATCGGCGACGAACGTGACTATGCGTTGCTGTACCTCGCTCAAATCGCCGAAGGACTGTGGCGGCTCGGCCGGCTCGCCTGGGAAGACCAGCGAGAACAGCCTGTCCGAAGCGTAGTACCTATCGTAAAACCCTTCGACGCCCTTGCACTGGGCAAGGCCGCTGAGCACTGCGTCGACTGTTCGCAGCGTCGTGGCCACGGGGGTTTCGGCGAGAGCCATTGTCGCGAGGCTGATGTAGGAACCGCTCAGAAACGACATTGTTTCCGCCTTCTCGGGCGGCCGGGCTACCACCTCCGTCAGTACGTCGATAACGACCCGATCGGCGATGCCGAACCGCGTCAGCGCGAAGGCGGATGCCCAACGCAACTCACTCACCGGGTTGTCGAGGTATCGCCGGATGAAGGGGATTGTGGCCGGCTCGCCAAGGAGGCCGAGGGCGACGAGTCCCGTAGCTGCGGCGCCGGGGGAGGCTTCATCGGCAACGAACGCCTTCAAGAGCGGGATCGACGTCGCCGCAAAGTCGGGGAACCAGGCCAGCAGGTTCGCCGTCGCGGCGCGGAGCTCTGGCTTGCCCGAGCCGAGGAGGACCACGAGCGCGGGAAGCGCCACTTGGACGGCACTGTACGAACGCACGACCGCTTCAGCGTCGACGAGCAGCTGTTCACAACTCGCCTCACGCTGTTGGCGCTGCTCATCATCTGCTGCTTCGGCGATCCAGCGCGCGCCGTCGTCGGCTTCGCCGCGTAGGCCCTCCGATCGGGCCCGGTCTTCCCCAGGGTCGTATCCGTTCGGCAGGTAGTTGTTGTCGAGCCCGATCGCGATGGCGATCAGTAGTTCGACGAGTCGATGCCGATTCGCCAAGCTCGGGTCGAGTGCCATCCGCGCGAGGAACGGAACCGTGTACGGCGCGGCTTGCGAGCGCGTGCCCTGATGAACGATGTGGTTCGCGAGCTGCGCGTCCGGCGGGTAACGGCCGTCCGAAACCCCTGCCTGCATCGCTCGCAGATGCCCGGGAACATCGTCGGCCATGCCGTAAGAGTGATGCAGTTCGGCCCAGGGCACATCGTCCAGGCCGGCGAGGGGATTGTCATCCTCGTCATCCGTCATAGCAGCAGATCTTGGCAGGCCGGCCGCAACGGTCGCTGGCACGGTAGTTGGGAATTGACGAAGCTGCTACAGGCCACCCAAGTCGGCTCCGGTTTCCTGTGCCCACCAAGCGAGGTTGCTGCGGGCAGCGATGGCATGGGGATGTTCCGGTCCGAGGATGCGCTCGTAGTCGAGCAGGAGCGTGGAGTACATGTCGCGTGCAGCGATCGGGTCGCCGGCGTTCCCGGTCCACCAGGCGAAGTTGCTGCGTGTGGCGAGGGTATCGGGGTGTTCACGTCCGAGGGCGTCCTCGCGCTCCGGCAGAAGTGCGGCGTACATGTCGCGCGCAGTGGCAGGGTCCCCGGCTTCCCCGGTCCACTGAGCGAGGTTGTGGCGCGTGGTCAGAGCGCTGGGGTGTTCTGAGCCGAGGACACGTACACATACCGGTAGCAGTACGGCGAGCATGTCGCGGGCGCCCACGGTGTTGCCGACTCGTCCAGTCCACTGAGCGAGATTGTGCCGTGTGGCCAGGGTTTTCGGGTGCTCAGGGCCTTGGGTGCGCTCGAAGGCCGGCACGAGCGTGGCGTACATCTCCCGAGCACTCGTGCTGTCGCCGGCTTCCCCGGTCCATTGAGCGAGGCCCTGGCGTGTCGCGAGGGTGTGCGGGTGTTCGGGCCCAAGGATGCGTTCGCGGTCTGGCAAGAGTGCGGTGAGCATGTCCCGAGCGCTGATGGTGTCGCCGGCTCGCCCGGTCCATTGGGCGAGGTTGTGGCGTGTGGAGAGGGTGTGGGGATGGTCGGGGCCTTGGATGTGTTCCTGGTGGGTGAGCATGATGGCGCACTGATCACGCGCACTGATGGCGTCGTTGGGCTTGTGAGCGAGCGCGGTGCTCACGAGGAACGCGGCTGTACGCCGCCAGGCATCCTGCTCGTCCTGGGGCATGGCGTCGCGGGTGATCGCCTGAATCAGGCGATGGACGGAGACGATGCCGACCTCGGTGGGAGTGATCAAGTGGTACTCGGTCAATCCGCTCAGTGCCTCAGCCTGCGCCAAGCGGTCGTGGATGACGACCCGGAGTTGTCCTGCGATTTTGGGAGGCGTACCGGACCAGAGCCTCGTCTCCGGTGGCAGCAGTCGAGTGACGGGTATGGCGTCTGGGGCGAGGAAGGCAAAGAGGCGGAGCAGGGTGACGGCGCTCGGGTTGTCAAACGCCAGGCGTTCGATCGCGGCAGTCCAGGCTCCGGCCACGGCCTTTCCACCAGGCGTCGTTCGGGCGAGCATGCGGATACGATCGGTCTTGAGCAAGCTGAGGTACGCGGTGACCGGCCAGCCGGTCGAACGCAGGAAGCCGGCCGCCTGCGCCAGTGCTAGCGGTAGCGATCCGAGTTCATCAGCCAATTGGCCCGCCGCGTGCTCATCCTGGTCCTTGGTGTTCGCCAACAGCAAGCCGATGGCCGTCGTGCGGTCCAGCATCGGAACGCTGACCGCCCAACCGTCGGGCCAGGTCAGTTGTTGCGAGGTGATGATGACGTCCCCATGCCCTGCACGTGGCATCAGTATGTCCGCGGCGGTGGAATCGGTGATGTTGTCCAGGATGAGTAACCATCGGCCGTCCATCCGCCCCAAATGCGCTTCCACACGTTCGTACGCATTGTCGCTGCTCTCTGGGACTCCGAGTGCCTTGGCGAGCTCCCCGAATTGGGCATCCCAGGAGCTCTGGCGTTCGGCGTTGATCCGCCAGATCACCCGATACTGATGAGCGTTGCGATACCCGTACTCCACTGCGAGGCTGGTCTTGCCGACTCCACCCGTCCCGCACAGCACGCGTCCGCGCGGCGCCACCGGTTCCTGATCGAAGACCTCACGCAAATGCGCCAGTAACGCATCACGCCCGACGAACCCGCCGAAGTGAGAACCGAGGGACACCACTTTCCGTCGAGCCGAGCCTGCTTCGTCAGAGGACTGTGGACGCTGTTCTTCGCGCGGATAAAACAGATTGTTTACCGTGCGTATGTTCGGGCCGCCACCACCGAGCACGACGTCGCGCCCGGCCGCCGCACCCAGGCTGGTCAAGTGGTGGGGCACCTCACCGGATCCGGCCGGCGCTACTCCGGATCCGGCAACGTAGGGCCCGGCATCACTACGGCCGGGCCGTTGATCACCCCGGCCGACAGCCCGGCGGGCCCGGATCTGATCGTCGAATCCCCGCCGACCGCCATCGCGCCGACTCCGGATGCCGTCACGGACCGCTCCCTGCCCAACAGCCCGCCGACCTCGCGCAGCAGTTCGGGGTCACCGGTCAGGACCTTGCGGATCTGCAGCAGCAGCAACTGCGCGTTGTCGGCATCGTCCGGCGCATCGGCGAGATCGGCGAGCGCGAGGTCCAGGCCCGCTGGTCGGTGTGCGCGCCCTCGGATCAGCGCCCACGACCGACGAGCCAGCCCGACGGTGACGTCCCCCGTTGCGTCCTGCGCACGATCCAGTACGCCTGTGCCATATGCCCGGACTGTTTGAATCACCAGCGGAGCGACCTCGCCCGCCACCACGTCCAGCTCTGCCACTCGAACACCCCCACCCAACAGCATCCACCGACGCTCACAGCTTCTTCGAGCACTGTAACGCGACGCCCAGACCGATGAGGGGGAAGCGCGCGAAAAGAGGGCCTCGGTTCTGACCGGAAGGCAACCGGAGTTGAGGCCCATGCTGTCTCGGCCGCATCTACTGCCCGGGGATCAGACATTGCCTCGAAGTCCATTGCCCCTCCCCGGTGAGCCCTCGGTTCGCCTTCAAGCTGCACTTAGCCTCTGTGCTGATCGGCCCTCTTTATCCATGAGGCGAGGCGGTCACGTGTGGCGCGGGTTTCGGGGTGTTCGGGTCCGAGGATGCGTTCGTATGCGGGCAGGAGCGCGGCGAACATGTCGCGTGCGGCGGCGGGATCTCCCGCCGCTCCTGTCCAGAAGGCGAGGCTGTCGCGGGTATCGAGGGTGTCGGGGTGTTCGGGTCCGAGGATGCGTTCGTACGCAGGTAGGAGCGCGGCGAGCATGTCGCGTGCGGCGGCGGGATCTCCCGCCCGCCCGGTCGACCAGGCGAGGTTGTGGCTTGTGGCGAGGGTTTTGGGGTGTTCGGGTCCGAGGATGCGTTCGTGTGCGGGTAGGAGCGCGGCGAACATGTCGCGTGCGGCGGCGGGATCTCCCGCCGCTCCTGTCCAGGAGGCGAGGCTGTCGTGGGTATCGAGGGTGTCGGGGTGTTCGGGTCCGAGGATGCGTTCGTATGCGGGTAGGAGCGCGGCGAGCATGTCGCGTGCGACGGTGTGGTCTCCAGCCTGCCCGGTCGACCAGGCGAAGCGGTGGCGTGTAGCGAGGGTGTCGGGGTGTTCGGGTCCGAGGACGCGTTCGCGTACGGGCAGGAGCGCGGCGAGTAGGTCGCGGGCGGTGGCGGGGTCGCCTGCTTCCCCTGTCCAGAAGGCCAATGCGTTCCGTGTGTTCAGGGTGTTGGGGTGCTCGGGTCCGAGGACATGTTCGCGTAGGGGCAGGAGCGCGGCGAGTAGGTCGCGGGCAGCCCTGCGGTCGCCGGCCTCGCCAATCCAATGGCCGAGCGGGTCGCGGGTGCTGAGGGTGTGGGGGTGTTCGGGTCCGAGGACGCGTTCGCGTATGGGCAGGAGCGCGGCGAGTAGGTCGCGGGCGGTAGCGGGGTCGCCTGCTTTCCCGACCCACCTGGCGTAGTTGTTGCGGGTGGCGAGAGTGTCAGGGTGTTCGGGCCCCAGAATGCGTTCGCGTATGGGCAGGAGCGCGGCGAGTAGGTCGCGGGCAGCGGCGGGGTCGCCGGCTTCCCCGATCCAGTGGGCATGGTTGTGGCGGACGGCCAGTGTGCCGGGGTGTTCGGGTCCGAGGACGCGTACGCGTATGGGCAGGATTGCGGCAAGTAGGTCGCGGGCGGTCGTGGGGTCGCCGGCTTCCCCGATCCAGTAGGCGTGGTTGTGGCGGCCGGTCAGTGTGCCGGGGTGTTCGGGTCCGAGGACGCGTACGCGTATGGGCAGGTTTGCGGCGAGTAGGTCGCGGGCGGTGGCGGGGTCGCCTGCTTTCCCAACCCACCCGGCGTGGTTGTTCTGGATAGCGAGAGTTTCGGGGTGTTCGGGTCCGAGGACGCGTTCGTGTATGGGCAGGAGCGCGGCGAGTAGTTCGCGGGCGGTGGCGGGATCGCCGGCTTCCCCGACCCACCTGGCGTGGGTGTGGCGGATAGCGAGAGTGTCGGGGTGTTCGGGGCCGAGGAGGTGTTCGTGGTGGGGGAGTAGCAGCGCAATCTGTCCGCGGGCAAGGGCTATGTCTGTCGGTTCGTTAGGCATGGCGGCGTTGATGAGGAGGCGGGCCGTGTGTCGCCAGGCGTCCTTTTCGTCTCGGGTCATGGTGTCGCTGGTGATGGCTTGGACGAGTCGGTGTATTGAGGCAGTGCCGGCGCCGAGGGGTGTGACCAGGTGGTATTCGGCGAGGCCGCTCACAGCCTCCGCTTGCGCGAAGCGGTCGCTGGCTATTGCTCGGAGCCTGCGGGCGATCTCGTGCGGTATGCCTTTCGGCAGAGCGTCAGCCTGCGGGAGCAACTGGGTTACCGGTATCGAGTCCGGCGCGAGGAAAGCCAGCAGTTGCAACAGTGTGACGGCGCCCGGGTTGTCTTTCGTCAGCCGTTCGATGGCCGCTGTCCAGGCCCCGGCCACGGCCTGGCCGCCCGGTGTCGCGCGGGCCAGGAGCCGAACTCGGTCGGTCTCCAGCAGCTGTAGATAGTCACCGATCAGCCAGCCGGTGGAGCGCAGGAATCCGGTCGCCTGGGTGAGGGCCAGCGGCAACAGTCCGAGTTCGTCCGCCAGGCGGCCCGCGGCGCGTGCATCTCTGTCGGCTGTGGCCGACAGGAGGAAATCCACCGCGGTCGCGCGGTCCAGGAGCGGTACTCCCATCGCCCATCCGGCGCGCCAAGTCTGCTGCTGTGAGGTGATCAGCACGTCCCCGGGGCCCGCGTTCGGGATGAGTTGGTCGAGTGCTTCGGAGCCGATGACGTTGTCCAGGATCAGCAGCCAACGCGCCTGCATCCGCGCAAGGTACTGGTGCACGCGTATGCGGGCGTCCTCGCCGCCCTCCGAGATGCCCAGCGCTTTGGCCAGTTCCCCGAGTTGTGCGTCCCAGGAGCTACGGCGTTCGGCGTTGATCCGCCAGATCACCTGATACCTGTGCGCGCTGCGGTACCCGTATTCCACGGTCAGGCTGGTCTTTCCGACACCGCCCGTTCCACACAACACGCGCACCCGGGGCGCCACGGGTGCGTGATCAAGCTCTTTCTGAAGGGCCGCCAGAAACGCATCGCGCCCTACCAGCCCGCCCGGGCGAGGACCGAGGAACACCACCCGCTGTTCTTCACCGACGACGGCGGAAGACTGCGTTGCTTCCTGCCGCGACTGAAAGTTGAGCGTGTGCACGGTGCCGATACTCGGGCCGCCGCCACCGAGCAGCACATCCCGCCCGGCCGCCGCACCCAGGTGGACCGAACCGTCGGGCGCCTCACCGGATCCGGCCGGTGCTACTCCGGATCCGGCACCGAAGGGCCCGGCATCACGACGGCCGGACCGTTGATCACCCCGGCCGACAAGCCCCCGGTCCCCGACGTGATCGTCTGATCCCCGCCGACGGCGACCGCGCCGGCTCCGGATGCCGTCACGGACCGCGCGCCGCCCAGCAGCCCGCCGACCTCGTGCAGCAGTCTGGGATCACCGGCCAGGACCTTGCGGACCTGCAGCAGGAGCAATTGTGCATTGTCGGCATCGTCCGGCGCGTCGGCGAGATCGGCGACCGCCGCATCCAAGCCCGCCGGCCTGTGCGCCCTTCCCCGGATCAGCGCCCACACATGACGAGCCAGTCCGGTGGTCGCATCTTCCGCCGCGTCCTGGGCACGATCCAGCACTCCTGTGCCGTACGCCCGGACCGCCTGAATCACCAGAGGAGCGACCTCGCCCGCCACAACATCCAGCTCTGACACCCAAACACCCCCACCCGACAGCGCCTACCGACGCTCACAGCCTCTTCGAGCACTGTAACGCGACGCCCAGGCCGATGATGGAGAAGGCGACAAAAAGAGGACCCCGGTTCCGGCCGAAGCACGGCCAGAACCGAGGCCCACAGACAGCCGTGGCCGACTCAGCCCCGACGCTGAGCCCGAAGCAGGCTCTCGAACGTGTCGGCGATCACCGCGTAGCCGGTGTTGGTGGCGTGGATGTTCGGTCCGACCGGGGCCGGGGCGCACATCCAGGTCCAGGTGCAGATGTCCGCGACGTTGACCGGCACGGTCAGCCCGTCCAGGCTGGTCGTGTCGGTGAAGTCGGACGTCTTGAAGGCGCTCGCGACGTCGGCGACCTCGACGCCGTACGCGGCGTACGCCGAGTCGAGGATGCCGTTGAAGGTGGTGGAAAGGCCGACCGACTCCTGCGCGAGGGCCTGGCCGGCCGCGCCGGTCAGCCATTCGGCGAGGAAGGGGTCGTAGTAGTTCATGCCGAGGATCGTGACGTGCTTGCCGGCGGCGGCCTTGAGCTGGGCCAGGATCGTCGGCACGTCACCGGCCGCGGCGGTCAGCCCCTCCTCGACGCAGGATTCGCTGATCCCGCTGGCCGAGAGGCAGCCGTCGACGTTGTTGGCGCCGATGTCGAGGGTGACCAGGATGCGCGCGTGCGGGTGCGCCTTGAGGAACGCCACGGCGGCGGCGAGCTGCGTGGTGTAGGTCTGGCCGCTGCCCGCGAGATCGGGGCAGTCGCCGTTGATCATGGTGCCGGTGTTCTCGCCCGGGCAGGAGAGGTTGACGTACCGCAGCTGCCGGTCGTCGTGAGAGCGCAGGAAGGCGGCCAGGTCGTCGGCGTAGCCGTGCCCTGACTTGATCCCGGCGCCGGTCGAGTTCGGCTGGTATCCCCACGCCAGCGAGTCGCCCAGAGCGAGGTAGTAGTCGTACTTCGGCTCCACCGGCTGCCCCCGGTGCGCCGAGGCGGCCGCGGTGCCGTGCCCCGGTGCGGCGGTGGACGCCTGGGCGGCGCCGGCCCCCGCAGCGGTGCCGATGGCCGCCAGCGCGCAGGCGATCACCATTGATCGCACGGAACGAGCCCAATAACCACTGTCGCGGCAGGTGGAAGGGCGAGGACCATGGTTTCTATGGACGGCTACGCGGAGCTTGGACTCAAGCTCAATAAGACGCCGTACGACGGGTGCGGTAAGTGCTGGGTGGGGATGATCCGTCAGTCTTCGACGAAGGACACGTCGGATAGCCCGGAGAAGCAGGAGTCTTTCAACGAGGAGGAAGCAGAACGGCATGGGGGTCACATTATCGGGTGGGCCGTTGATTTGGACGTGTCCGGCGCAACGGATCCGTTCGACCGCAAGGGGCTGGGCCCGTGGCTGAACAACGAGAACGGGCCCTATGACGGAATCGTGGCGTCGGCCGTTGATCGCATCGGCCGGAGCCTGCCGGACACCACGGGTACGGCGAAGTTCCTGCACAAGGCCAAAAAGTCGATCGTCACCCGTGGCCATGGCGTGTGGGATCTCGGCAAGCCGAGCGAGCGCCGCATGTTCAACGTGCAAGCCCTCGTTGCGGATCTCGAGCTTAGCAGCATCCAGGAACGGGCCGCCGATACCCGGATCCACCAGCGCGAGATCGGCCGGAAGACCGGGCGCGTACTCTTCCCCTACTACTACGTTCACAACCCGCTTACACTCGCCGTCGAGAGCATCGATTTCGACGACGTCATGCGCGACGTCTTGGAAGACGTCGCAGACCGCTTGCTTGCCGACGAGGACAACCAGGTCACCCCGACGTCGGAGGCCCGGCGCCTGTCGGTCACAGGCTTCATGACCTCTGACGACTGGCGGCGCGTGCGGCGCGGCAAGGCCCCCAAGGGCGGGCACTGGACCTCGACATCCCTGATCAGGATTCTGACCAGCCCCGCAACCATGGGTTACTACGTGGTGGACGGCGTAGCCGGACTTGGCTCGGACGGCAAGCCGCTTGTCATTGCTGAACCGCTCTGGAGCTACTCGAAGTATGAAGCGCTGGTCGCGAAGTACGGCCCGGAGGCCAGGCAGAACAGGCGCAACTCCGGAGCCCGTGCGCCGAAGGCCGATTACCTGCTGCTGAGTCTGGCCTACTGCGGAGAGTGCGGATACAGGCTCTACTACACGCGCGGCAACGCGAGACTAGATGGCAGCTACGACCACGGGTACATGTGCAAGGCCCGGATGAAGGGGTTCAAGGGCGCCGAGACGTGCACCACAGGCGTCTACGCGAAAGAGGGTGACATTGTGCCCCTTGCCATCGCCAAGTTCCTTGCCGAGCTGGGAAGCATCCCGCTCTTTGTGCAAGCGTTTGACACTGGATCCGACGCCACAGCCAAGATTGCCGAGCTGAACAAGTCGATCGCCCGCCTTCAAACCGACCGGATGGCCGGACTGTACGACTCCGACGAGCTTAGCGAGTGGTTCCAAGACACCTTCAGGAACCTGTCCCATGAGGTCGCCGCGCTCAAGAAGCTTCCACAGCGCCAAGCACGCCTCTACTGGCGACCGACCGGCCGCACCGTCGCCGACGAGTGGCACGCCTGTACGACGAACGTGGAGCGCCGCCAACTGATGGCCGCCTACAACTTCCGCGTCGATGTCTACACCCGCAACGAGCCCCGCGCCCAATGGTTCGACTTCACCTTTATCGACCAGCGCACCGCCGTCGATGCTCGAATCGAGACGTGGGAGGCGTACCAGCGCGACATGCAGGCCGAAGCCGAATACTTCGCGCGCGTGGCCGCCGAGCAGGCCGCCACCGAAGCCGACGACGAGCAGACCGCCGACGCCTTCCCGATCCCCAGCGCCGCCGAGCAGGCCGCCGGACTGTCCGACCCCGAGCAGCCGACCAGGATTCTGGAACTGATTTCCTAACCGGGCACGCGCCAGCGGGCCGGATCTTTCGAAAAGGATCCGGCCCGCTGATGATCGTTTGCGCGCGATAACGTCCCCGGCGGGGCTCAACTGCACGCGGTTGGCCCCCAGCCTGGCCGGGCAAGCCCGGCGACAAGACCAGCGGCCAGGCCGGGCGCGCGTGTCCGGGCCGCGCTTGCTCGGCAGGCCGCCCACCGGCACAACAGCGGGGCGCACCACCCACCACCGACCGGCCCGGGGCCCCGCGGTTGCGCCGGCCAGCGACCGGCCGAGCCCTGCGGACCCAGCCCCGAAAACCCTGAACGCCGAGGCCCGAGCTTGATCATTTGCGCGCGATAGCGTCCCCGGCGGGGCTCTACTGCGCGCGGTTGGCCCCCAGCGCACCGCCGTCCGCAGCGGCGACAAGCCGTGTCCGCCGATCGGCAGGCGTGCGCGGGTCAGGGCTCATCGTCCGGAATCCAGCTCGGCCGCTGCCCCTTGCGCATCGCCACATCCTCGGCGACCCCGGCCGCGATCTCCGCTAGACGCGGAGAAAGCCCCTTGCTCACGAACCGCCAAGAACTCTCGGTCACGACCTCATCCGGCAGCACCACCCCCGCCGCCGCCCGCCGGAACTCCTGGCGCTCTCCGCGCAGCGCGCCGTAGGTGGTCGAGTAGGCGCGGCTCTTGGTCACCACGTTGCCCCGGAACCCGAGTTGGTGCGCCCACTGACGAAGCCGCAGGGTGCCGAAATCGTCGCGTCCCCCGAGCCGCCACGCGGTGTGCATCAGGGTGCGGGCATGCGCGGTCAGCACCCCGCGCGGCGCCTGATCGATCCACGCTTCCGAACGCAGCGGAGAGGCCAGCACCAGCGCCCGCCCGTCGTCTTTCGTCACGTACTTCGCCAGGTAGGACGCCGCCGCCTGATCGCTGATACCCCCGGCCCCGATCTCCTGCGCGTCCAGTTGCGCCCCGAGCCCGATGCGCACCGGGCCGGTTTCCCCCGGCACGTCCATGAACACGCGCGGCCCGGCCGCTTGCGCCGCCTGCACCAGCAGCGCGCCCGTCACCCACGCCGGGGGTTCATCCGCCCCGCCGTCTGGACCGTCCACCCGCACCACCGCGTGGAAATGCACCACCCCGCGCCGCTGAAACTCCGCCACCCGCGCATACGACACCCGCAATGTCTCGCGTACCGCCTTGTCAGTGACAGGCAGCCCGGCCGCCCGGAACAGCTCACGACCCAGCGCCCTGACATACCGCCACCACAGCCCGCCCGCCGACGCGTTCCACACGACTTGATCGGCATACCGGTAGCACTCGACGCACAGCGGCGCGCCGACCAGCGGATCACCGGGCACATGCAGCGCCAGGCACGACAGCGCCCGGCCGCGCGGACACACCGGCTTATCCCGCCGAGGCCTGCACAACGCGCCCTCACGGTGCACCGGCCCGAAGGACGGTGCGGTCACGGTGACGAACGCGCGCGGGTGCGTACCCACGTCCGCCGGTACGCCCTTGCCGCCGACGATCCCGCTTCTGACGATCTGGAAGCTGTCGCCGTTGTGCAGCAGCGAGCACGGCAGGCAGATCTGTTCGCGCCTGTTGTTGCAGGGCAGCATCAGCACGCCGAACGGGAGATCTGCCGAGCGGAACGCGTGCACCGTCTCACCGGTCCGCGCGTCCCGCGTGATCGTGTGGCCCATGAGCAGCACGGGCGAGACGCAGCCGAGCCGTTCGAGCGCGCGCACCCACTCCCGGAACTCCGGCCCGAACCCCGAGATCTCGAAGCCGCTCACGCCGCCCACCGCCAGGACCAGCCGCACGGCCCTACCGCACGGGTGCCCGCCACGTCGCCGCCCGCCGGCCCAATCGCGGCGCGTCGGCTAAAGCGCAGCTCACGCCGTGGCCGGGGCGCCGCGGTTGCGCCGGCCGCCGTCTCCGACCTCGAACCTTCCACTACCAACCCGCTCACGCATTCCGCCTCCCGTTCAAACGGGCGGGGGCCCGGCCGTGTAGACCGGGCCCCCGCGTTCGTGTGCTGCCTACTTCTCCTGATACCGGTGCCACGTGCACGCATGGCACCTCTTACGGTGCCCCCGGTGCCACACCCGGCCCCGGCCCTGGCACGTCGGGCACTGACGCCGCCGCCGCGCATTCTTCCGACTCATCTCGCCCCCCTCCACCAAGCCCGCTCGTCATCCACCGCGCCGCCCGTCCCGTGGCATGCCCGGCAATCGCGCCAGTGCCGCGTGAGCAGGTTGCGCGTCCTACCGAGACCGCCGCACCGCCCGCACAGGCGCGGCGCATTCCGGTCCTGCTCCGACAGCCGCAGGCCCACCAGCCAGCGCGGATCCCAATCGGTCACCGGCCGCCACCCCCCACCAGCGCCGCGAACGAGGAGACGAGCGAGCTCACCAGGTGCGCGAACATGCTCGTAGCCAGATAGAAGCCAAACAGCGTGAAGATGATCGCCTCCCACCAGCCGAGACGGCGCGAGCTCAAGAACTGCCAGCACAGCAGGAACAGAATCAACAGCACCGGCATCCCGATCACGCTCACTCGCCCCCACCCCCGCCCACAACCTCAGGCCGCGCAATCCCCGCCAACACCGGAGTAAGCGACGCGTGCAACCGCGCCGCCGCAGCCGCTTCCGCCGGATTCGTCAACGTCGCACGCGCCCGCGTCCACGACCCGAGCCCGTCCGCCGTCACCGCCACGCCCCGCTCCGACGCCGTGATCCGCTGAGCCTGACTCACGGCCTCCGGCCACACGTCGCCCAGCACCATCACCGCCGACTCGGGATCGTTGACATGCATGCAGATCCGGCCGCTAAGCCCCGCCCGCAACGCCGTCGCCAACGGACCCAGCTCGGAGCCGAAACGCTGACCGCCCGCGATCACATGCACATCCAGCGCCGCGCCGAGCTGGGCCAGGCGCAACAACGTCGTGACCACGCGATCCCTGAGCGCGATCTCTTCCCGATCCTTCGGATTGGTCAGCAGGAACAGCTCCGCAATCTCGTCAATCAGGATGATGATCGGGACCACCGGGTAAGGAAGCTCCCACACGGCCCGGACCCCTGCCACCCGGCACGTGTTCATCCGGTCCATGACCTCATCCAGCAGCGCGGAGAAGACCTCCGCCGCCTCTTCCCGCGTGGTCGCCAGGCCGGACAGCCTCGGAGCGTAAACGCTCAGCTCTAGTCCACCCTTAAGATCCACTCCGACCAGCGCCACCGCATGCGGCGCCAACCTGGTCACCATCGCGTGAATCAGGGTGCTCTTACCGGAGCGGGTAGCGCCGATGATCAGCCAATGCGGCACCAGCCGCAGATTCATGATCCACGACTTGCCTGCCTCGGTGATCCCGACCAGCAGCGCCAACACCGGCCGGTCACCCGTGTTGTCCGCAGGCACCGGACCGGCCGCCGGATCACGCGTGATCACACCCGCGAGCGGATCCGTCGTCATCGCCGTGATGACCACGATGCCGCGCGAAGGCGAGGTCACCCGGACCTGTTGGACACGCCACGCATGCATGATCGCCTCGGAGGCCTGCGCATACTGCTCCGGAGTCTGGCCCGGCAGCATCCTGATACGCACCGTCAGTCCGTCACGGCGCGGACGCGAGATCCAGATGCGCGGCACCACCGGACGCATGTCCTGGCCACGGACCATCAGGTCACCGACCATCGCCCGCCCACCCGTACGCGACAGGCTCAGATTGCGCTCGATCGCCAGAGGCCGCCAGGTCCACTTGATCCGGGCCCAGGTCACGGGGTACCCCACCAGGTACCAGTGCCCCACGGGGGAGCGGTGCTGAAGCACCACCCCCGCCGCGAGCCACACCGTGACCGCCACCAGGAACCAGGTTCCAGGGTTGGTCAGTGCGTGCACTTACCCCACCCCTCCCGGCTCCGTGAGCGCGACGTACAGCGCCGAAGCCGCATCCCGCAGCGTCGCCGCCCCGGTCAGCGCACCCAGCGTTGCCGCCGCCATCGCCGTCTCCGACTCGGACCCGGCGACCTGAGTCACCGCAGCGTCCGACTGGTCCGCGACCTCGATCAGGTCACGCAGGAGCTGTGCGGCGTCGCCGTCGAGTTCCAGCATCACCCTGCGTCCGGGCACGTCAGCTTGGACGGCCTCCGCTTCGCTACGGCCGGCGACGCTTCCGAGCCCTAGCAGCGTGCTGACGTACGCCACCAGCTCACGGCGCGGAAGACCCGCCGCCATCTCCGCCTCCCCGGACACCTCCAGCGCCGCCGACCACGTTTCCAGCGCATTCACACGCACCAGCTCCGCGATCGAGGCGAGGGAGAGCAGGACCGAGCCGAGCCCGTAGAGGGGGATCTCCGCATCCAGGGTGTAGATCACCCGCCCGAGGCCTTCCGCCATGCCGGTCAGCCCGTTGAGCTTGACCGCCAGGTCATCACTCGCGGTCACGAGCCACCACCGGACCTACCGGGCGCACGGCCCGTGGCCGAGGCCTCAGCCGCCGTCGCGGCGACCGGCGGCGAAGCCGCAGGCACCGAACCCGGGGTGATCGACTTCGCCCGGTAGGTCACACCCGACCGCCCGTCGCGCTCCCACGGCGCGGCCTCCAGATCGGTCATGACCACAGGAGCGCCCTCATGCAGGCCCGCCGGTTCCCCGGGCACCTGCACATCGAGCACGTACGCCCGCCGGTCGCCGACGACCTTGACCAGGATGCCGACCAGGAAGATGGGCTCGCCGCTGATCCGGTCCGTCCGGATCTCGCCCGTGGTCGGGTCCGCACGCACGGCCGGAGCCGACGCGCACAGGAACAGTTCGAGTTTCGTCTGATCGATCGGGATAGCCCGCAGCGTCACCGCGCCCCACCCCCGACCGCGCTCACAAGGCCGGTCGCATCCGGCGAGACCCCTGTGTCAGGGGCCGACGACGCGCCCCCCGCACCCGAGGAGCCGGACGAGCCCGAGGCCTCGCCCTGCGCGAACGCCGCGAACATGGCGTCAGCGACCTTCGACAGGTCCACCGCCGTGGGCAGAACCCCGTTGCCGCCCGAGCGCTCTTCGAGCACCACCACGTTTCCGTCAGCGGCGAGCAGCAGGTCACCCATCACCGTCTTGCCGTTCACGGCGACCTTCTCCCGCAGGTCCGCCGCCGTGTCCGCCGCGCTCACCCCCGCCGCCTCGGCGTGATCCCCGAGCGACATGGTCACGTTCAGGGTCGCGCCGTTCGCGCTCATCGAGAACGACGCGCAGGAGGCGAACTTGGCCGCCAACTCCTTCACGTAGGCCGAGGCCTGGTCCGCCGAGGCGAACACATACGCGCCATACGCGTACACCTGCGTCTGAGCCTGGTTCGCGCCCTCATCGTAGATGTAGGCCACTTCCCCGTACCCCGGCCCACCGGCCGAGGAGAGCAGATCACCGCACGACTCGGTAGACAGCGAGTACTTGGTCACCGCCGCCGTCTGATTCGCCGTCGAGTACTGCGTGTCAGGGACCTGGTAGATATCCGACGGGTAGAGGTTGCTCGGGACCCAGTTCCACAGGTCCGTACCCGAAACGACCGCCGACAGCCGGGCACCCTGCCCCGCCTGGACGACCACCGCCGAGGACGTGGCGCCCGAGATCGGCGAGACCCGGCTACCGCCGCCGCAGGCCGAGAGCACGACCGCCAGCGCGGCGGTGGTGGCGGTAAGACCCGCCAGCGTTGAGATTGACTTGGTACGCACGCATTTCACAAACTCCTGTGAATCGGGGAGCCCCCAGCGGGCTGCCCCGGTTCCTACACACTAAGCGCAGTGTGTAGAAACGCGCAACGCGTTTTACCATCGCCCCAGTTCCGGGACTGGCACACTCGCGCTACCCTAGGCGGAATGGCCGGGTGGGATCGGCCACTGAGCCCGGAAGAGGTGACATGGCCGACAGCGGAGCCCGCCAGGCCAAAACCAGCAGGGCCGTCAATGAGCTGATTGCCGCCCTGAGCGCGACTTACAAGCCCGGCGAACTGCTACCCGGCATCAGGTCCCTGATGGAGCAGTTCAGCGCCGGGCAACACGTGGTACGCACCGCGCTCCAGCAGATGCGCGACGACGGCATGATCATCACAGAGATCGGGGTCGGCTCCCGGCTGTGCAACACCGCGCCCGCCCACCTGCTCACTCGCACCCCTGAGGACCCGTTCGCCCACCTGCGCCCCATCGCTCCCGCCCAGCCGAGCCGGGGCGAGGCGAACGCCGTCGTGGCCGAGCTGTTCGATGTGCGCAAGGGCTCGAACCTGCTCACGCTCAGGCAGGCCGCCGAGTACATCAGCACCCGGGCACGCGCCCACACGGTCCGGATCATCCCGAGCGCAGCCATCTACGATCTTGAAACCAGGCCCGACCCGTACGGCGAACGCGACAAGATCATTGACGCGTTTACCGCGCACTACGGACGACTGGAAACCGCCCAGCGCACCCGCACCATCCCCGCGCCCACCCCCGACATCCGCCAAGAACTCGGGATCAAGCCCGGCACCACCGTGAACGCGGTAGCCATCGGCACGCGCACCATCCGATCCGGACGTCTGCTGATGACCGAGACCGAATACACCGTCGCGGACCCGACCATCGAGTGGGAAACCGTCTGGCGCTACTAGGCACGACCCCACGCGCGGAGTGCTCCCACCCCCGGGACACTCCGCGCACCCCTACCCCCCGCGTGTCCGGTAGGGCCAGCTGGGCAGGCCGAACAGCGGCGCCCCATGGTGGCGTTGACCTGGGCTCGGGGCGCCGCGGTTCGGCCGGCACGCGGCCCCCGATCACCCATCGGACCAGCCCTCACTAGTCCAGAACAGCAGAAAACCCCGGGCCAAGGGCCCGGGGTCGCCGCGCAGGGAAGACTAGCGCTCTTAGATCCACGCGTATCAGCTCACCTCACTCCGATGGCTCACGTTCAGCTCACCTCACTCGGACGGCTCCAGGTCGAACTCACCATTGCGGACACCTGCCGTGAACGCCGTCCACTCACCCGGCGTGAACTCCATCAGAACGACGTCCGGGTCCTTCGAGTGCCGCACCTGCACGCAGCCGTTCGGCAACTCCCGGGCCTCAACGCAGTTCTGAGCGCCGTTCGAGAACGACGACTTACCCCAGTCGCGCTTCATTCTTCCCTCGTCTCTTCGATTCGCTTATCCAGTAGTGCGCGTGTTTCATCTTCCGAGAGCGCCACGGCATCGATCCTCTCGATCTCACGGCGTGCCTCCCGGACATCCACGATGTCGTCATACATCGGCGTGCCCCATGAGGCTTCACCGAAGACGACCGCCTCACCATGCGGCGGCTCAACCTGAATCCACTGATGGGTAATGCTTCGATGCCCGCCCTGGGGTGACCCCGGTGACACGAGATGCCTTCTGACCTGGAAGAATAGAGGTTCTCTAGGCCCTTATCCGTTCAGTTCGAGAAGGCATCC
>NZ_JAGSOG010000820.1 GCF_018139695.1 Actinospica durhamensis
AACGTATTCACCGCAGCAGTGCTGATCTGCGATTACTAGCGACTCCGACTTCATGGGGTCGAGTTGCAGACCCCAATCCGAACTGAGACCGGCTTTTTGAGATTCGCTCCACCTCGCGGTATCGCAGCTCATTGTACCGGCCATTGTAGCACGTGTGCAGCCCAAGACATAAGGGGCATGATGACTTGACGTCGTCCCCACCTTCCTCCGAGTTGACCCCGGCGGTCTCCCGTGAGTCCCCAGCACCCCCGGAGGGGCCTGCTGGCAACACGGGACAAGGGTTGCGCTCGTTGCGGGACTTAACCCAACATCTCACGACACGAGCTGACGACAGCCATGCACCACCTGTACACCGACCACAAGGGGGCACCCATCTCTGGGTGTTTCCGGCGTATGTCAAGCCTTGGTAAGGT
>NZ_JAGSOG010000821.1 GCF_018139695.1 Actinospica durhamensis
CGCCTGTCGCCGCGCGTGGCCGGGCCTGCACAACAACAAGCAGGGTGCCACCGAGAACACGCACGACGACCGCCTGTGGCTCCCGACGCAGGGTCTGGGCACCCAACCGGTCAGCATCATCCGCCTGAACTGCTTCCAGGCCGAGATGCCTCGGCTGGCCTACGTCACCGAGACGCAGAAGAACGGCGAGCAGAAGATGATCAAAACTTCCAGCGACCTGTACTACCCGGCAGGCAAGCCCGAGGGACATCCCTACTTCCTGTTCACCCAGCCCAGGAACTACGGCAAGAAGCGGTACGGACAGCACAAGACGCGCTGGCGGGCCGAGCTGGCCAAGAAGTCGGGTACCGACGGCGACTTCGAAGAGAACGAGTTGAACTCTCCGTGGTACACCATGACCACCAGGGAGATC
>NZ_JAGSOG010000822.1 GCF_018139695.1 Actinospica durhamensis
ACCAGGCGCAGCTCGATGCGATTGCACCGTGGCTCGAACGCATTGCGATCGCCACCCGCAACGCCGAGGCGATCAACCATCTGCATAACAACCTGGTGTACTGGGCCGGCCTCAATCTGATTGCCATCGGCACTGCGACGGACAACAGCGACCTGATCGACTCCGGACTCCTGCGCGTTCGCGAGGGCATTCGCGATATCGGCCCCGACGGCGCGCTGGCACGCGAGGTCAAGCGCGGCGATCGCGCGCTGCACTACCACACGTTCGCGTTGATCCCGCTGGTGTTTGCGGCAGAGCTGGTGCAGCGGCGCCATATCGACCTGTACCGCGAGAACAACCACGCCATCGGCCGCCTGGCGAACCTGGTGATCGATGCGGTGATCGACCCGGCGAGCTTCGAAAAAATCACGCC
>NZ_JAGSOG010000823.1 GCF_018139695.1 Actinospica durhamensis
CCGCCCGCACCTGCCACCGCATCCCCGCCGACGCTCGCAACTGCCGCCGCATCCCCGCCGATGCCTGCGCACACGACCGCCCCCGCGTCAGTCACCTCATTCACCACCCTCACGTCTGCCCCAACCGCCTCGGCAGCCCCGCAGACGTCCGCAGCTTCGTCCACACACGCGTCGGCGACCTCCGTGGCACCCGCGTCCGCCAGCTCGTCTACCTTGACGCCCTCGTCCGCCAGCTCGCCCATGGTGACGTTCGCGCCCGCCAACTCGCCCATGCTGACGCCCTCGTCCGCCAACTCATCCACGCTGACGTCCGCGTCCACCACCTCCGCCTCGCTGACCCTCGCCACCCCGACAGCGACCGACTCCGCTGCCGTGCTGCCCCCCGTCGCGCCACCCACTTCCCCCACATCC
>NZ_JAGSOG010000824.1 GCF_018139695.1 Actinospica durhamensis
GGCAGGTAGCTGTCAGCCAGGGTCATGCGCATGCCCGCCATCGCCACCGGCTGGTAATCAGCGCTGCGGGTGAGCACCCAGTTGTGGCCCATCGCGGTGACCGCCAGCTTGCCGGTATGGCGCAGAGTCAGGTCCACGGCGGTGCAATCAGCGGCAACCTTGATCTCGCGGCTGCTGAAGCTCATCTGGTCGGTGCTGTCGATGCTCACCGCACACACCCGCGCCATCGCCGACGGCGCCAGCATCAGCGCACCCAGTCCCACTGCCACCCTCCAAGCCTTCATCATTGCATCTCCTGCGGATTCAAGCGCCATTCTAGGCAGCCCCCTGCGGCGCCGTCTGCGACCGTCTGTCGCATGCCAGCTCCAGGGTTTCCCGCGCACTCATCGCAATGGCATGCTCAGCCGATGC
>NZ_JAGSOG010000825.1 GCF_018139695.1 Actinospica durhamensis
TCCCAGCTCGTCGTGGAGAAGCTGGCCCGGCGGATCGTCGGCTGGGACCTGCCGCGCGGCATGCGGGCGGAGAGCTACCCCCGGGACGCGCCCCGCGGTCCGGTGGTCGCCGTCGCCAACGAGTTCTCCGGCTCCGACGGCGACATCGTCAACGCGGCGATCCGGGCGCTCGGCATCGGCCCGGTGGTCGGCACCCGCACCTGGGGCGGTGTGATCGGCATCGACAGCCGCTATCGCCTGGTCGACGGCACCCTCGTCACCCAGCCCAAGTACGCCTTCTGGCTGGAGGGGTACGGCTGGGGCGTGGAGAACCACGGCGTCGACCCCGACGTGGAGGTGGTGCAGCGGCCGCAGGACCACGCGGCGGGCCGGGACGTGCAACTGGACGAGGCGGTCCGCATCGCCCTGGAG
>NZ_JAGSOG010000826.1 GCF_018139695.1 Actinospica durhamensis
CCGTTCAGCTTCAGATCTTCGCGCAACTGGACGCCGATCACGCCAAACATCATCCACACCACAAAGCAGACCATGAACGCGAGCGTGCTTGCCAGCAGCACTGACCACGCTTGGGCCGAAATGGCCGGGGCGCCGGCCTGATTGTTCGTTGCGCCTGGTGCTCGCATGCTGGCTCCCCTTCCTCTGTGCGTTGCCGACCTATTGAACCAGGGGTCCGTTGGCGGCCCCAAGATCCACACCTTCGACTTGCGCCTGCGAAGCCAGTATCGACACGTATTGCTGCGTGGCCTTGTGTCTGACGCGCGCTTCAAGGTATTGAGCAATCTCGGCCTCGACCGCATCGAACGGCACGGTGTCGCCCGCCACGCGATGCTCGATGCGCACAACGTGGAATCCGAACCGCGTCTTGAC
>NZ_JAGSOG010000827.1 GCF_018139695.1 Actinospica durhamensis
CTGTTGGGCCGTTCATATCCCAGGAGGCACGATGCGCATCTCGCGCAGCACGGCAGGAACCGCGTTCGTGGGCGGAGCAATGATCCTCACCCTCACCGCGCTCGCCTACCCCACCATGCTGGGCGTGCAGAACACCTCGACCCAGCAGGACCGGGTGGTCGCCAACACGAACTACGGTCCGCTGACCGAGGCGGACCGCGACTTCGTGGTCAAGGTGCGCGCGGCCGGACTCTGGGAGCACCCCCTGGGTCTGCTGGCGATGGAGCGGGGGACGACGCCGGAGATGAAGGAGGCGGGCGTGCACCTGGTCGTCGGACACGGCCGGCTCGACGCCAGCTGCCGCAAGATCGCCCTGGAACTCGGGATCACCCTGCCGAACCAGGCGTCACCGCAGCAGCAGGGGTTCGTGG
>NZ_JAGSOG010000828.1 GCF_018139695.1 Actinospica durhamensis
TCCTCGTGCACCATGATCCGGGCGGCGTACTGGCCCAGCGCCTCCTGGGCGCCGTACCCGAACAGCTCCTCGGCCTGGGGGCTCCACAGCGTGATCCGCCCTTGGGCGTCCAGGACCACCGAGGCCACGCGCAGCACGTCGAGCAGTCCGCTGGGACGCACCGGCCCGTCGTCGCCGTCGCCCGGAAGTGACCCCGCTGCACTCATCCCAGGCCCCGCCTTCGCCGATTCTCCCGGCACGCCCTCGGCGTGCCGGCTCCCCTTGTTCTACCGCGCGCGGGGACGATTTTCCGCCGCTCCTGCGGTCTGTTTCCACCTTCCCGCACCATCGCGCCGGGCGCTTCGCGACGCCGTCGCCGCGGAAGCGGTCCGCGGGTAGTGCTCCCGGGCGGGGGGTGCTTTGCTGGGGGA
>NZ_JAGSOG010000829.1 GCF_018139695.1 Actinospica durhamensis
CATCGGCGCCGGACAGCTGCGCTGGCAGGTGCTGGTGATCCAGCCCGTGCGCAATGCCCCCGAATTCAAGGGCCGGCTGGAACTGCTGGTCGAAGGGACCCGGGACGGACGGCCGTGGACGCAGCCGCTGCCCGGCGGCGGGCAGGCGCTGCAGTTCGAGCACTACCGCCGCGTCGAGGGCGTGTCGGAGATCCCGGCGAATGCCGTGGTAAAAACCGTGACCGCGCGGGTTCTGGAGGGGAGCGCGGTGCGCGCCGTCCAGCACTTCCCGGTGGAGTGAGGTGAGTCCTGGCGCGCGCCTGCCGTCCCGGCGATCCCTCCGGCCATGCCGCAAGGAGATTCCCGCCATGTTTTCCCGCAAGAAGCAGCCGCCCATCAAGAGCCTGATCGCGCATG
This sequence comes from Actinospica durhamensis, assembly GCF_018139695.1. GTDB lineage: Bacteria > Actinomycetota > Actinomycetes > Streptomycetales > Catenulisporaceae > Actinospica > Actinospica durhamensis. Next base: position 397 of record NZ_JAGSOG010000829.1, read on the forward strand.
GCACCCGCATCAAC
>NZ_JAGSOG010000082.1 GCF_018139695.1 Actinospica durhamensis
ATCAACCTCGGCCTCACCCGCACCAACGGACGCTGGAACCTGCCGACACCAGCATGAACAGGCCAGTGGCGGGCCGGCTACGCCGACCCGCCACATCAGACCACGAAGATCTTCATCGGACTTCTAGGCCGTGTCTTCCACACCATCGCCGGGGCCGCGACGCCTGCCACGCACGCTCGCGGCGTTGCCGGACCGCTTACAGACGACCGAGTATGCGCACGGCCCGGCGCCTTGCGAGCGCACGCGTCAGACGCCGCGGCCTGGCCCGACGCCGGTTCGAAGACACGGCCTAGGGACGCGTTGCCGTCAGGGCAGCGTGATGCGGTCCGGGCGGGTGTAGACGTTGGCGCGCCGGCCGCGGACGAATCCGGCGAGGGTGACACCTGCGGTCTCGGCCAGTTCCACCGCGAGCGAGGAGGGAGCGGAAACCGCGGCCAGCACCGGGATTCCGGCCGCCGCGGCCTTCTGGACGAGTTCGAAGGAGGCCCGTCCGCTGACCGCGAGCAGCATGCCGCGCAACGGCAGCCTGCCTTCGCGCAGTGCCCAGCCGACGACCTTGTCGACGGCGTTGTGCCGGCCCACGTCCTCGCGGGTGGCCAGCACCGTGCCGTCCGCGGTGAACAGGCCGGCGCCGTGCAGGCCGCCGGTGGAGTCGAACAGCTTCTGCCGCTCGCGCAAGCGGTCCGGCAGCGAGTAGAGCACCTCCGGGGCGATCGTCACCGGGTCCTCGGCCACCGACCAGCAGGCGTTCGCACGGACGGATTCGATCGAGCTCTTGCCGCATATTCCGCAGGCACTGCTGGTGAAAGTGGTGCGGTGCAGCGACCAGGACGGCTCGGGCGCGTCGGCGGACAGGTCGACCTCGACGATGTTGTACGGGTCGTGTTCGTGCCCGTCCTCGGCCCGACGGTTGTCCGTGCAGTAGCGCATGCGGGCGAGTTGGTCGCGGCCGTTGACCGCGCCCTCGCTCAGCAGGAATCCGGCGACGAGGTCGAAGTCGTCCCCCGGCGTGCGCATCGTGACCGCGACCTGCCGCCCGCCCACCCTGATCTCCAGGGGTTCCTCGGCGGCCAGACTGTCGCGCGCGCCGACCGCGCCCGCGCCGTCCAGCCGCAGCACGCTCGTCCGCGCATTCACCTTGGCCATACGCTCCAGACTAGGCCCTGTTTCCGCCGACAGCCTGCGGAAAGGGCGTGGCGCGAGGCAAGAACAGATTGCGGTGCGCGCACCATGGCGCTCGGTCGCGGCCGGTGGAGTGAATGCGGAGCGGACGTCATGCACAAGGCCCCCGGCTCCTATCGGGGGAGCCGGGGGCCTCGAGCTCAAGCACTGTCGTCCTGGGCACGCCCGTGAGACGGGCGGTAGGGACGGCTAGAGCTTAGGTTGTGCTCTTGACGCTTCGTCACACTGAGCCTTCGCGGGCTGCGGATGTGCCGGTGCGCGCGGCCACTGCGGGCGTTCGGTCAGAGCGTGCTTCGAGGGCTGTTCTCACAGCTGGTTCTTCGCCCGATCCGACGTCCACCGGCACAGGGCCTGCGGCGCGGGCCATGCCCACAGCCGTCTACCAACGCAGCAGCGGTCGGGCTGCTCGTGGCGGCGTAGGCGGTTTTACAGCGGGCGGACGTGCTCGGCCTGCGGGCCCTTCGGACCCTGGGTCACGGTGAACTCGACTCGCTGGTTCTCCTCCAGGGTGCGGTAACCCGAAGAGTCGATCGCCGAGAAGTGCACGAAGACGTCGGCGCCACCGTCGTCCTGGGAGATGAAGCCGTAGCCCTTCTCCGAGTTGAACCACTTGACCGTACCGGAAGCCATTTTTCTCCTTGGTGAAAACAGGGGGACGACGAACGAAACGCACACCGTGTGCGTCTCGGGTTGCCGTTTCGTGACCGTCCCGCCCGCTGGCTACCGCGGAGGGTGGCGCCGCAAACACAAAGGCCCGCGGCCGTACTCCCGCGGGCATTCAACGAAGCATTCAGGGAACTGCAGCTGCAACCAAGGGCAACCCTAGCACGCTCAGGCCCGTTCGCAGGGTCACTCGCACGAGTGATTCCGCCACCGATCCGCGGCGGAGAAAACCTGTGGAAATCAGGGGCGCAGACGTCCTACGGTCGTTATTATGCCCTCCCCCTTGCCGCCAGGCAGCTCACCCGTCCCCTCGCCACCCAAACCGACCGGACAATTCGCCTCGCTGTGGAGACTTCGCCGCTACGCCCAGCCCTACCGGGGCAAGCTGGTGGTGATGTTCGCGGTCGCGCTGGCCTCGACCCTGATCGGGGTCGCGGTTCCGCTGCTGACCAGTACCGTCATCAACGGTCCGCTGCGCACCGGGGACCGCGACGCGCTGTGGCTGCTCGGCCTCTACGCCCTGCTTTTCGGGCTGGCCGAGGCCGTCTTGATCCTGACCCGGCGGCTGACCCTGGCCAGCAGCGTGCTCGGGATCGAACGCGATATACGCGACGACCTCTACGAGCATCTGCAGCACCTCGACGTCGGCTTCCACGACTCCTGGCAGTCCGGGCAGCTGGTGAGCCGGATGACCAGTGACATCTCCTCGATCCGGCGCTTCTTCGGCTTCGCGCTGATCTTCCTCGTGGTCAACTCGATCACCTTCGTCTCCGTGGGCGTGCTGCTGATCGCCATCGACCCGCTGCTGGGCGGGATCGTTGTGCTCTTCGGCGTGCCGCTGAGCATCGTCGTCTTCCGCTACGAGAAGGTCTACCGGCGCAACATCCGCGCCGTGCAGGACCAGCAGGGCGAGGTCGCCACCGACGTCGAGGAGTCCGCCCTCGGCATCCGCGCGATCAAGTCCTTCGGGCGGCGCGACCTTTTCTTCAGCCGCTACGACGACAAGGCCGTGCACCTGCGCACGCTCCAGCTGCGCCAGATCCGGACCCTGGCCCAGATCTGGGCCTGGATCATCGCCCAGCCGCAGACCGTGCTCGCGCTGCTCACCCTCTTCGGGGTGGCCGCGACCGCGTCCGGCAAGCTCAGTCTCGGCACGCTCGTCGCCTTCGTCGCGCTCTACCAGATGCTGATCTGGCCGATCGAGTCCTCCGGCTGGCTGCTGGCCGCCTCACAGGAGGCCAACACCGCCGCCGAGCGCATCTTCGAGGTGCTCGACACACAGCCGACCATCGTCGAGCCGGACGCCGTGCGGCCCTCCACCGGAGCGGGCCGGCTGGAGTTCGAGAACGTCGGCTTCTCCTACCCGGGCTCGGACGAGCTGCTGCTGACCGGGATCAACCTGGTCATCGAGCCGGGTGAGACGCTCGCCGTGGTCGGCCCGACCGGCTGCGGCAAGACCACCCTGACCTCACTGGTGCCGCGGCTGTACGACGTGACCGAGGGACGGGTGCTGCTCGACGGGGTGGACGTGCGCGAACTCTCCCTCGCCGACCTGCGGACCCGGGTGGCCTGCGCGTTCGAGGACCCGACCCTGTTCTCCGCCAGCGTGCGCGAGAACCTGGCGCTCGGCCGCCCCGACGCGGACGAGGAGCAGGTCGCCGAGGCCCTGCGGGTGGCGCAGGCACAGTACGTGCATGATCTGCCGTGGGGGCTCGACACGCGGGTGGGCGAACAGGGCATGTCGCTCTCCGGCGGTCAGCGCCAGCGGCTCGCCCTGGCGCGTGCGGTGCTCGGCCGTCCCACCATGCTGGTGCTCGACGATCCGTTGTCCGCGCTCGACATCCACACCGAGGGTCTGGTCGAGCAGGCGCTGCGCTCGGTGCTGTCCGAGACCACCGGACTGGTCGTGGCGCACCGGCCGTCCACCGTGCTGCTGGCCGACCGCGTCGCGGTGCTCGGCCCGGCGCCCGGCGGCGGCACCACCGTGGTGGCCGAGGGCACCCACCACGAACTGCTCGAGACCAACGCGGTCTACCGCGATCTGCTCTCGCAGAGCTCCGAGCTCGCAGAGCTCGCCGACCTGACCGATCTGGCTGAGGAGGCTGTGCGTTGACCACCGCCGTCGACACCGAGAATCCCGACGCGGCCGAACAGGCCGCCGCATCCCCCGTTCCCGCCGCCGAAGACTGGCGCGGGGTCGCCGCCGAGGACACCGAGGAGGTCTCGGCCAAGGGCGGGGTGTTCCTGCGCGCCCGCTCGCGCCGGCTGCTCGGCGCGCTGATCCGGCCGCACCGCCGGGCCATGCTGTTCGCCACCGTGCTCATCATCGTGGTCACCGGCTTCGAGATGTGCGCGCCCTACCTGGTGTCCGTGGGCATCGACGACGGCATGCCCGCGGTCAAGCACGGCGACTGGACCCCGATCGTGCTGGCCGCCGCGGGCATCGGCGGCTCCGCACTGCTCGGCTCGCTGCTGCGGCTGAAGTTCCTCACCCTGGCCGGACGGATCGGCCAGGACATGCTGCTCGCACTGCGCCGGCGGGTGTTCCAGCAGTTCCAGGCGCTGCCGATCGCGTTCCACGAGAAGTACACCTCCGGCCGCGTCATCTCCCGGCTGACCAACGACCTCGACGCACTCAACGACCTGATCAACTCCAGCCTGGACGGACTGATCAGTGCTCTGCTGAACATCGTGGTCATCGGCACCCTGCTCGCGGTGATCGACCCGATGCTCTCGGTCATCGTGCTGGTCTGCCTGCCCGCCCTCGGCGGGCTGCTGGTCTGGTACACCAAGGGTTCCCGGGTCGCCTACCGCCAGCAGCGGGCCGCGGTGGCCGCGTGCATCGTCCAGTTCGTGGAGACGCTCAACGGCATCAGGGCCGTGCAGTCCTTCCGGCGCGAGGTGCGCAACCGCGACATCTTCAGCAAGCTCAACCAGGACTACGTCGACGCCAACGCCAAGAGCATGATGATGTTCGGCTGGTTCATCCCGGGCATCGTCGCGGTGGGCGCCATCGCCACCGCCTCGGTACTGGTCTTCGGCGGCTTCCAGGTGATGGACGGCAGCCTCCAGGTCGGCCTGCTGACCGCCTACATCCTCTACATGCGCAAGTTCTTCGACCCGATGCAGGACCTCGCGGTCTTCTACACCTCCTACCAGTCGGCCGCGGCGGCGCTGGAGAAGCTCTCCGGCGTGCTCGAGGAGCGGCCCGAGGTGCCGGAGCCGACCGAGCCGCGGGAGCTGCCCGAGCCGGTGCGCGGGCAGATCACGTTCGAGGGCGTGCGCTTCTCCTACCCGAAGCGGGACAAGGACGAGGCCGAACGGGTCATCCTGCCGGGCCTCGAGCTCGAGATCCCGGCCGGGCAGACGGTCGCGCTGGTCGGGGCCACCGGTGCCGGCAAGTCCACCCTGGCCCGGCTGATGTGCCGCTTCTACGACCCGATCCAGGGCGCGGTGCGGCTCGACGGGATCGATCTGCGCGAGCTGCGCGACCGTGACCTGCGCAAGGGCGTGATCATGGTGACCCAGGAGAACTTCCTGTTCAGCGGCTCCGTGGCGGACAACATCCGGTTCGGCCGGCCCGAGGCCACGGACGAGCAGGTGGAGCAGGCCGCGCGGGCCATCGGCGCGCACGAGTTCATCGCGCGCCTGCCCGAGGGCTACCAGACCGACGTCAAGAAGCGCGGCGGACGCCTGTCCGCCGGGCAGCGGCAGCTGGTGGCCTTCGCCCGGGCGTTCCTGGCCGATCCGGCGGTGCTGATCCTGGACGAGGCCACCTCCTCGCTGGACGTGCCGAGCGAGCGGCTGGTGCAGCGGGCGCTGCGCACGATCCTGGCCGACCGCACGGCGCTCATCATCGCGCACCGGCTGTCCACCGTGGAGATCGCCGACCGGGTGCTGGTGATGGAGTCCGGCCGGATCGTCGAGGACGGCGAGCCGGAGGCGCTGATCTCGGCCGAGGTCGCGACCGGCGACGCCCCGTCCCGGTTCGCCGCGCTGCACGAGGCCTGGCGCGAGTCGCTGGTCTGAGGACGCGGCGGCGCCGGAGGCATGTGCAGGGAGCCCGTCGGGCCCGGACCGGATCCGGGCCCGGCGGGCTCTGCCGTTTCCCGTCAGTGCATTGATCCACGCGGTGAGTTCCGGCGAAAGGGCGGCCCGCGACGCGCCGTCGTGTTGCAGGGCACTCATGTGTGCGGGCTGCCCGCATAGTGCGACAAGCCGACATCTGTCGGCCTGAATGAGTCAGAAGGTGGCGCAGTGCGGGCAACCGGTACCAATGCGGTGGCCAAATGGGCAGGATTCGGGCGGGAGATGTCGGATTGCTTCGCGAAGTCCTACGATCTGCCCATGACCCGGGTTTTGCTGGCTGAGGACGACACCGCGATCGCCGATCCGCTGGCGCGGGCGTTGCGGCGGGAGGGCTACGAGGTCCAGGTGCGCGGCGACGGCCCGACCGCCCTGGAGCACGCGATGTCCGGCGCGGTGGACCTGCTCGTGCTCGACCTCGGCCTGCCCGGGATGGACGGGCTCGAGGTGTGCCGCCGGCTGCGCTCGGAGGGCCTGGGCTTTCCGGTCCTAGTGCTCACGGCGCGCGCGGACGAGGTGGACACGGTCGTCGGGCTCGACGCGGGCGCGGACGACTACGTGACCAAGCCGTTCCGGCTGGCCGAGCTGCTCGCGCGGGTCCGGGCCCTGCTGCGGCGCGGCGCCCCGGAGACGGCGAGCACGGCCCGCGGCGTACGCATCGACGTCGAGTCGCACCGCGCCTACCTGGGCGAGGAGGAGCTCAACCTCACCGCCAAGGAGTTCGACCTGCTGCGCGTCCTGGTGCGCGACGCGGGCCGGGTGATCACCCGGGAACAGCTCATGCGCGAGGTGTGGGACACCACCTGGTGGTCCTCCACGAAGACCCTGGACATGCACATCTCCTGGCTGCGCAAGAAGCTGGGCGACGACGCGGGCAACCCGCGGTTCATCTCCACCGTGCGCGGGGTCGGCTTCCGCTTCGAACGCAGCTGAGGCCGGGCCGGCGGGGAGGGGCGCGTACAGCCATGCGGGGCAGGTTGATGCGGTCGATGGTCTCGGCCGTCTTTCTGGTGACCTTGCTGCTCGGGGTGCCGTTCGCGATCCTCGACGACAAGTTCATCACCCGGTCCGAGCAGGACTCGCTGAACCAGGAGGTTCAGCGGATCGGCATACTCACCGACGTGCAGCTGCCCGCGGACCAGTTCGACACGAACGCGCTGCGCTCGGACCTCTCGCCCGGCCGCGGCGCCCGGATCACCTTCTCGGCGAGCTCGGGCCGCGCGCCGGTGAGCATCGGGCCGGTGATCACCGACGAGCCGCACCAGAGCGAGGTCTACCAGGGCCGCGAGGGCGAGACCGTCGTGGTCAGCGAGTCCTGGCAGCCGATCCAGCAGCGCATCCGGCTGCAGCTGCTGCTCCTGGTGGCGGCCGCGCTAGCCGCGTTCGCCGCCGCGGCGGGCGTCTCCTACCTGCAGGCGCGGCGGATATCGCGCCCGTTCTACGAGCTCGCGGGCACCGCCGAGCGCCTCGGCGCGGGTGACCAGCGGCCCAGGCACCGGCGCTACGGCATCGCCGAGCTCGACCGGATCGCCGAGGTCATCGACCGTTCCGCGGACCGGGTCTCGCGGGTGATGGCGAAGGAGCGCAGGCTCGCCGCCGACGCCTCGCACCAGCTGCGCACCCCGCTCACCGCGCTCTCGATGCGGCTCGAGGAGATCATCGAGGCGGCCGACATGGAGACGGTCAAGGAGGAGGCGGCGATCGCGCTGACGCAGGTGGAGCGGCTGACCGACGTGGTGCAGCGGCTGCTGACCGACTCGGGCGACACGCGCCGGGCCGACACGGTGGGCACGCCCACGGACATGGACCTGATCATCCGGCAGCAGATCTTCGAGTGGCGCCCCGCCTTCCGCAGCGCCCGGCGCCCCATCCGGGTCGACGGCGGCCGCGGCCTGCTCGCCGCCGCCACCCCCGGATCCTTCGCCCAGGTGCTGGCCACGCTGCTGGAGAACTCCCTCATGCACGGCGCGGGACCGGTGACCATACGGACTCGGACGGCCGGGGGCTCGGTGGTCGTAGAGGTCTCCGACGAGGGCCCGGGCGTCCCGGCCGAGCTCGGCGCCCGCGTCTTCGAGCGGGCCGTCTCCGGCCGGGCCTCGACCGGCCTCGGCCTGTTCGTCGCCCGCGAGCTCGCCGAGGCCGACGGCGGCCGGCTCGAACTGCTCCAGCAGCGCCCTCCGGTCTTCGCGCTGTTCCTGCCGAGATTCGGCTGACCGGGTGAGTGCGGCCGGGTAGGGGAGCAGGCGGAGCCGGCCGGGACATGAGAAGGCCCCCGCCGCTGAGTGCGGCGGGGGCTTCGGAGTCTGGGGGTCGGGCCGGCGTCGGCGGCGGCCCGAGCTCTCTCTAGCGGGAGGCCTTCGACAGCAGGGCGCCTGAGCCTGAGCGGGGCGCCTCGGAGTCCAGCTGCGAGGTCGGCAGCGGCTGCTCGCTGTACGGGAACTGGTCCCCGGCCAGTGCGGGCTCCGCCTCCGGGAAGATGAAGGTGCGGTAGCTCCAGAACCGGAAGGCCATACCGATGCCGATACCGAGAACGAACTTGCTGAAGAAGATCTCGAGGTGACTGTCCAGGTGCATCACATAGTAAGTCAGTGCAGTGATGCCGGTCTGGATCGCGATGGCGATGCCGTTGATCGCGAGGAACAGCACGACCTCGCGGGTCCCGCCCGACTCGCGATCCTTGTAGGTCCAGTAGCGGTTACCGAGATAGGCGACGCCGGTGGCCACCACGTTCGCGATGATGTACGCGGTCAGCTCGTCGTTCTTCTGGACGGCGAGGTAGGCGTAGTTCACGGCGATGGTGACTACATAGGCGAGGCCTCCGACGATGCCGAATTTAGCGACCTCGTGAATGAGGTGCTCAACGCGGCTGTACACAGCACTTACCAATGCCACCGTGGGTACCTGCCTGACATTCCGGGAGCAGTACGTTCTACGAGACTAGCGGCTTCGCCTGACAGGGATGCCGTAGCTCAGCCGGTCGTAGCAGACCTGTGACGGATCTTTTGCGCTCGAGAAGCATTCTCTCCTTGGGGGTCTCCGACCGCTCCGGCCGGGTGTCTCCAAGGACAAATTAGATCATATCGGACGTCCGGGCACTCGGCCGGGTTCGCTAGGCTTGGGCGTTGTGAACGACCTCGTCAGCCCCCCTCCCCCCGCAGGTCCGACCGTGGGCGTCATCGGCGGCGGCCAGCTCGCCCGGATGATGCAGCCGGCCGCGATCGCGCTCGGCGTGCACCTGCGCGTATTGAGCGCGAGCCGGCAGGATTGCGCGAATCAGGTGATCCCGGACGTCGTGATCGGCCAGGTGGATGACGTCGAGGCCGTGCTGGGCTTCGCCCGCGGCTGCGACGTGATCACCTTCGAGCACGAGCACGTGCCCGCCGAGGTGCTCGAGCGCCTGGTGCAGAGCGGTATCCCGGTCAGGCCCGGGCCGCAGGCCCTGCTCTACGCCCAGGACAAGGGCGAGATGCGGGCGCGGCTGAGCGCCCTTGGCCTGCCCTGCCCGGCGTGGCGGCTGGTGTCCGACGGGGCCGAGGCCGCCGAGTTCGCCGCGCAGACGGGCTGGCCGATCGTGCTCAAGGCCACCCGCGGCGGCTACGACGGCCGCGGCGTGTGGGTCGTCTCGGACGAGGCCGCCGCCGCGCGTGTCGCGGCCGAGGCCGCCGAGCGCGGGGTCGCGCTGCTCGCCGAGGCCGCGGTGCCGTTCGTGCGGGAGCTGTCCGCGCAGGTCGCCCGCTCGCCGCACGGCCAGGCCGTGGCCTACCCGGTGGTCGAGACGGTGCAGCGCGAGGGCATCTGCCGCGAGGTCTACGCCCCGGCGCCCGGGGTGGACGAGGCCGCCGCGCTCGAGGCCCAGCGGATCGCGCTGACGATCGCCAAGGAGCTCGAGGTCACCGGCATGCTCGCGGTCGAGCTGTTCCAGACCGCGGACGGCGCCCTGTGGATCAACGAGCTGGCCATGCGGCCGCACAACTCCGGCCACTGGAGCATCGACGGCGCGCTGACCAGCCAGTTCGAGAACCACCTGCGGGCCGTGCTCGACCTGCCGCTCGGCGCCCCGGACCCGCACGCCCCGCTGGCCGTGATGGCCAACGTGATCGGGCTTGACCTGCCCGACCTCTACCCGGCGTACCTGCACTGCCTGGCCCGCGACCCGGGCCTGAAGATCCACACGTACGGCAAGGCGGTCAAGGCGGGCCGGAAGATCGGGCACGTGACCGTGCTCGGCGCCGAGCTCGACGACTGCCTCGAGCGCGCCCGCCACGCGGCGGCCTATCTGAGAGGCGAGATCGATGAGTGAGCTGACGGGCGGCCGTCCGGTGGTGGGCATCGTCATGGGATCGGATTCGGACTGGCCGACCATGCGCGCCGCCGCCGAGGCGCTCGAGGAGTTCGGCGTCGGCTACGAGGCGGACGTGGTCTCGGCGCACCGCATGCCGAAGGAGATGATCGAGTACGGCGAGCAGGCGGCCGGGCGCGGCCTGAAGGTGATCATCGCCGGCGCCGGCGGCGCGGCCCACCTGCCCGGCATGCTCGCCTCCGTCACCCCGCTCCCGGTCATCGGCGTGCCGGTGCCGCTGAAGTACCTGGACGGGATGGACTCGCTGCTCTCCATCGTGCAGATGCCGGCCGGCGTGCCGGTGGCCACGGTCTCGGTGGGCGGCGCGCGCAACGCGGGCCTGCTCGCCGCGCGCATCCTGGCCACCCAGGACGCGGACCTGATGGCGGCCATGCGCGAGTTCCAGGTCCAGCTCGGCGCCCAGGCGAAGGCCAAGGGCGCGGCGCTGCGGGCCTCGGCGGCCCGGGCCTGACCGACGCCGGCGCAGACGGCGAAACGGCGGCGCGCCAGCGGTCCTGGTCGAGGGCGTTGCGCCCGTCCAGGACGCGGCGCTCGGAGACGACCTCGGCCACCACGGCCGGGTCGAGCTCGCGGAACTCGGTCCACTCGGTCAGGTGCAGGATCAGGTCCGCGCCCTGGGCCGCGGCCAGCGCCGAGTCGGCGTAGTGCAGCGTGGGGAAGTGCTTGGCCGCGGTCTCGTTGGCCTTGGGGTCGTACACCGTCACCTGCGCGCCCTGCAGCAGGATGGACGCCGCGACGTTCAGCGCCGGGGAGTCGCGCACGTCGTCGGTGTTGGGCTTGAACGCGGCGCCCCAGACGGCGATGCGCTTGCCCAGGAACGACCCGTCGCACTCCTGGCGGGCCAGCTCCACCGTGCGCGCGCGGCGGCGCATGTTGATCGCGTCGACCTCCTTGAGGAAGGCCAGCGCCTGGTCCACGCCGAGCTCGCCGGCCCGGGCCATGAACGCGCGGATGTCCTTGGGCAGGCAGCCGCCGCCGAAGCCGAGGCCGGGGACCAGGAAGCGGCCGCCGATGCGCGGGTCGAGGGAGAGCGCCTGTGAGAGCTTCATCACATCGGCGCCGGCCGCCTCGCACACCTCGGCCATCGCGTTGATGAAGGAGATCTTGGTGGAGAGGAACGCGTTCGCGGCGGTCTTGACCAGCTCGGACGTGGCCAGGTCGGTGACCAGCAGCGGGATGCCGGCGTCGGTGATCGGGGCGTAGAACTCGCGCAGGGCCTGCTCGGCCACCTCGTCGGCCACGCCGATGACCAGGCGGTCCGGGCGCAGCGTGTCCTCGACCGCGAAGCCCTCGCGCAGGAACTCGGGGTTCCAGGCCAGGCGCATGTCCTCGCCGGCCGGGGACAGGGCCTTGAGCTTGGCGGTCATCCGGCTCGCGGTGCCGGCCGGGACGGTGGACTTGCCCACGAACAGGGCGCCGACGTCGAGCAGCGGGGCCAGGTTCTCGAAGACCGACTCGATGTACGTGGTGTCGGCCGCGTACTCGCCCTTGCGCTGCGGGGTGTTCACGCACACGAAGTGGATCGTCTCGGCCCGCTCGTCGCCGCCGAACTTGGCCACGTCGGCGTACGAGGTGGTGAAGCGCAGGCGGCCGGTGGCGACCTGCTCGGCCAGCAGTTCGTCGAAGCCGGGCTCGAAGAAGGGCGCGCGACCCGCCGCCAGGGCGGCGATCTTCTCGGCGTCGACGTCCATGCCCAGGACCTCGTAGCCCAGGGAGGCCATGCTCGCGGCATGGACCGCGCCGAGATAGCCCGTCCCGATGACGGTGATCCGCTTCACGTGTTCACTCCTTCTCGCACGGCGCTCACCGCCGTCGCAGCCATGGCCGCTCGACCTGTTCAGGCACCCCAGGGTAACGAGCCTTCCTGATGGATGTCTGCGGGGGACCGGCTTCGATCGGCCGCCAGGCCTGGCAAATTCCCTACTGATGGGTAACATGGGCCTTGTGACCCAGGAATTCGATCTCTACGCCGTCCGCGAAGAGCACGAGCTGCTGCGCGAATCCGTGCGCGCGCTCGTGGAGAGCAAGATCGCGCCGTACGCCGCCGCCGTCGACCACGAGGCCCGCTACCCGCAGGAGGCCCACGACGCCCTGCACGCGGCGGACATGGCGGCCATCCACATCCCCGAGGAGTACGGCGGCGCCGGGGCGGACGCCCTGGCCACGTGCATCGTGATCGAGGAGGTGGCGCGCGCGTGTGTGTCCTCCTCGCTCATCCCCGCGGTGAACAAGCTCGGCACCATGCCGGTGATCCTGGCCGGCTCCGAGGAGCTCAAGCAGCGCTACCTGCGTCCGGTCGCGCGCGGCGAGGCGATGTTCTCCTACGCGCTGTCCGAGCCGGACGCCGGGTCCGACGCGGGCGGCATGACCACCCGCGCCGTGCCGGACGGGGACGGCTGGCGCCTGAACGGCGTCAAGCGCTGGATCACCAACGCGGGCGTGTCCGAGTACTACACGCTCATGGCCGTGACCGAGGCCGGCATCGGCACCAAGGGCATCTCGGCCTTCGTGGTGGAGAAGTCGGACGAGGGCGTCTCCTTCGGCGCGCCCGAGCGGAAGCTGGGCATCAAGGGCTCGCCCACCCGCGAGGTCTACCTCGACAACGTCTGGATTCCCGGCGACCGCATCATCGGCGAGCCGGGCACCGGCTTCCGGACCGCCATGCGCACGCTCGACCACACCCGCGTGACGATCGCCGCCCAGGCCGTCGGCGTGGCGCAGGGCGCCCTCGACTACGCGACCCGGTACGTCAAGGAGCGCAAGCAGTTCGGCAAGCCGATCGCGCAGCTGCAGGGCGTGCAGTTCATGCTGGCGGACATGGGCATGAAGCTCACCGCGGCGCGTCAGCTCACGTACGCGGCCGCGGCCAAGTCCGAGCGCAACGACGCGGACCTGACCTACTTCGGCGCCGCGGCCAAGTGCTTCGCCTCCGACGCGGCCATGGAGATCACCACCGACGCGGTGCAGCTGCTCGGCGGCTACGGCTACACGCAGGACTATCCGCTCGAGCGGATGATGCGCGACGCCAAGATCACCCAGATCTACGAGGGCACGAACCAGGTCCAGCGCGTCGTGATGGCGCGCCAGCTGCTCAAGGACTGAGGACCGAGGACCGAGGACTCGGGAGCAGGCGCTCGAGGCCTAGACGAGGCGATCCCCGGAGTGCGGCCGGGGGTCCTTCCACGCCTGCGCCGACCGTTCGCCGTCGATGCGGCCGAGGACCCGGCGGGCCGTCTCCCGGATCGCGGTCCAGCCCGGGTCGTGCGCGAGCGCGTCGAGCGTCCAGCGCTCGGCGTTGGCCCGGCCGCGCATGGTCGTGAACAGGCCGTGGATCACCTTGAGGTCGGCCAGGACGGCGGGGCCGAGATCGAAGAGCCCTTCTTCGACGAAGACGTCCACCATCGCGAACGCGTCGTTGAACTCCAGGGCCAGAGCGTCGGTCGGCATGCGGTGTTCCTCGGACCAGGCACGCTGGTCCGGGGCGTCGGCGGCCAGCATCGTCAAGGACTCGACCAGCATCCGGCGCAGCGGATAGGCGGCAGCGCTCACAGCGTGATCATCGCACGCGCGGCGGATGTGCGCGGCGGTTTCTCAGAAGTCCCCGCCGAGGTTTCGCAGTCCACTGATTACGCCCCGGCGCGGCCGCACGGCCACCTCGACGAGATCGCCGACCTGGAGTGTCTCGTACCTGCGTTGGCCGAGGTTGAGCCGCACGCTCGCGGGGGCGCGGCCGACGTCGAGGGTGCAGGAGTACTGCCAGGCGGGGGAGTTGGCGGGACGCGAGACGGCGCGGGGGTCGGCGCGCTGGACGGCCCTGAGGTGGGCGACTTTGCCCTGCAGGACCACGTATTTGGGCAGGCGGCGGCGGTAGAGCGCGCGGGCGGCGAGGGCGATGAGGACGACCGCGGGCAGGCCGAGGAAGACCACCGTGGTCGGCAGGGACAGGCGGTGCAGGTTCGCGGCCTCCTTGACGGAGCTCGCGGCGCACAGCGCGGCCAGGAACATCACGCCCAGGAACGGGGAGCGCGAGACGGTCTCGCTGTAGACCTCGCGGGAGTCGAGGTTGAGCGGGTGCCAGGAACCGCCGTGGTCCGACCAGATCTGGTGCGACGGCAGGGGGCTGAGTTGGCTCGGCGGCGCGGCTCGAGGATCAGGGGACTGAGCTGAAGCGGACTGGCCGGAGGGGAACCGGGCCGACGCGGCGACGAGGTGGCCGGGCTGTCGGCCGGCCGTGCGCAGTTCGGCCGCGCCGAGCGGGGTCACGCGGGCGCGCAGGACCGATGAGGCCGCGGCCGTGGCGAGCATTGCCGCCAGCAGGAAGGCGATGAGCGGCAGGAACGTCTTCACGCTCCAGTAGGACGCGAGGGCGGCGGCGATCAACGCGCTCGGCGCCAGGCCGGCGAGCAGCAGCGACCACCGCCGGAGTCCGCGCACGCTCGGTTGCAGCAGGCCGCGGGCGACCGCCTCTCGGCGCACCGCCCGGTCGAGTTCGCGCGGCCACGCCAGTGCCCTGCGATCCTCGTCGGCGCGCATCGCGGTGAGCGGGATCGGGGCGCGGCTCGGGCCGCAGCGCTGCAGCAGCAGGTCCAGCACCACGTCGAGGTACTCCGGCAGCAGCCGTTCGGCCGGGACCGCGGCCGGCCGGATCATCGCAGGGTTCTGGGAACTGGCGGGCACAAGTTCGACGACGCCGCGTTCGGCGAGTTCCAGGATCACCGTGTTGAGCAGGCGCGGGTCCTCGAACCGGCCGTCGGACTCCAGCGTGAGCAGCACGGCCGGGGGAGTCGGGCCGAGCGCGCGGCGGTCGCGCCGGCTCCGTCCGCGCAGCCGGAACGCGACCACGGCCGCGGCCCAGACTGCGGTGGCGCCGATGGCCAGGAACACGCTTGCCGGCATGGGCCCGTCCCCTCTGTTGCCGCGGTTCCGCCGGCGGCCCGGCGGAGCCCTGCGGGCAGCATAGGACGCCGGGAGGGCCGCCGGGGAGATCCGACGGTGAGGTGCGATCATGGGGGGCATGAGCAGTCTCGACCCGGTATCCCCGGCGGTCTCCCGCATCGCGCTCAGCCGCATCATGACGCAGGCCGACGTGAACCTCCTCGGCACGGTGCACGGCGGGGTGATGATGAAGCTGGTCGACGACGTCGCCGGACTCGTCGCCACCCGGCACAGCCTCGGGCCGGCCGTCACCGCGGCCATGGACGAGATGCTCTTCCGCTTCCCGGTGCACGTCGGGGACCTGGTGCACACCTACGCGCAGGTGAACTGGACCGGACGCACCTCGATGGAGGTCGGGGTGCGGGTGGAGGCAGAGCCCTGGAACGTGCCGGACCGTACTCCGGTGCACGTGGCCACCGCGTTCCTGGCCTTCGTCGCGATCGACGCGGAGGGCAAGCCGCGTTCGGTGCCGCCGCTGCGGCTGGAGTCCGCCGAGGACGAGCGCCGCTTCCACGAGGCGACGATCCGGCGCGAGCACCGGCTGGCCCGACGGACCGCGATCGCCCAGTCGCGCAAGGGAGAACCGGGCGTCTGAGCGCCGGCCTCGGCGGGGCGCTGCCCGGACGAGGGATGGCCCGCGGCCGCCTCGGCCCGCTATTGTCCGTCTCGCCATGGACGACAACGCGCATCTGACTCCGCAGCCCTCGATCTCCGTGATCATGCCGGTACTCGACGAGGAGCGGCACCTGGCCGAGGCGGTTCGGCACATCCTGAGCCAGGACTACCCGGGCGAGATCGAACTCGTCATCGCTCTCGGCCCCTCGAAGGACCGCACCGACGAGATCGCGGCCGGACTGTGCGCCGCGGACGCACGGGTGCGCACGGTGCCGAACCCGACCGGCAAGACCCCGGCCGGGCTCAACGCCGCGATCGCGGCGAGCCGGTACGAACTGGTCGTGCGGGTGGACGGGCACGGCCTGCTGGCCCCCGGCTACCTGCGCACGGCGGTGCGGCTGCTGGCCGAGACCGGTGCGGCGAACGTGGGCGGGGTGATGCACGCCGAGGGCCAGAGCGTGTTCGAACGCTCCGTCGCGGTGGCGATGACCTCGAAGCTGGGCGTGGGCAACGCGAAGTTCCACACCGGCGGCGAAGCGGGTCCGGCCGAGACGGTGTACCTGGGCGTGTTCCGGCGCGAGGTGCTGGAGAAGCAGCGCGGCTACAACGAGGCCTTCATCCGGGCGCAGGACTGGGAGCTGAACCACCGCATCCGCGAGGACGGGGGCCTGGTCTACTTCTCGCCCGAACTGCACGTCACCTACCGGCCGCGGCCGAGCGTACGAACCCTGGCCAGGCAGTACTTCGACTACGGCCGCTGGCGCCGCGTGGTGATGCGCACCCACGCCGGCACGGCCAGCCTGCGCTACCTGGCGCCGCCGATCGCGGTGCTCGCGGTCGTGCTCGGGACGGTGCTCGGACTGATCTCCTTCGCCACCGTGCCCTGGCTGGCCGTCGGATTCCTGCCGCCGGTCGGCTACCTGCTCGGGATCGGGCTCGGGTCGCTGCGGGAGAGCCGGGGGCAGGACGCGGCAGTGCGCTGGCGCCTGCCGCTGGTGCTGGCGACGATGCACTTCGCCTGGGGCTGGGGCTTTCTGACCTCGCCCAAGGCGCTCTACCGCTCGACGCTGTAGCCGTCCGGCGCCCGACGTCTCGACAGCGGAAACCCGCTACCGTACGCGCTCGGCCCGCTCGACCTCGGCGAGGCGCTCGAGCCGGGCCTCGTCCCCGCCGCGGGCCAGCACGACGGAGCCGCCGGAGACGAGCGGCGCGTACAGCCAGGAGATCAGGCCCTCGGCGTCGGCGGAGGTGTGCTCGGTCGAGATCAGCAGGCGGGCGCCCTCGGGGTACTTCGCCGCGGCCTCGGCGGCGGTCTCGAGCAGCTCACGATGCGTCAGGGCGGCCCCGTCGGCGGTGGCCAGGGCCGGGACGTCGGCGTTCGGCGGGTCCAGCGGGGAGAACCGGTCGCCGTGCGCGCGCACCTCGGCCACGTAGTCCAGGAAGCCCGCGGGCACGTCGGGGAACGGGCGGCCGAGCGGGAGCAGCGAAAGGGCGTAGCGTTCGCCGCGGCAGGCACGAGCGTAGTCGAGCTCTGCGTCGGCGGGTCCGGCCACTGCGAACCGGGCGCGGGCCGCGTCGCCCCAGGGTGCGAGGACCGCGGAGCACAGCAGCGGCGCCAGCCCCCACACGGCCGTCATCCAGTGCGGCGGCGCGGCCAGCAGGAACCGGCTGCCCGGGTCGGCCATGAGCTCGTCCTGGATCAGGTTGCCGGTCTTCGAGAGCCAGTTGTCCATCGTCGCGTAGGACAGCTCGACCCGTTCGCCGGTGCCGAAGTCGTGGAAGGTCAGGAACGGGCGCGGACCGTTGGCGGCCACCCGGGAACGCCAGAGTGCCGCCAGATCGCCGGGTACCGCGGAAGCCATAGCCATGGGCCAAGCCTACCGAGACCCCGCCGCGACCGGCCCTGATCTCCCGGCGGGCGAACCCGGCCTCCCGCCCGGCTCGCCAGGCTGAACGAACCCTTAGGCTGTGGCGCGTGACTGAGGCCAATCTGAAGGTCGACGGCGAGGCGAGCCACCCGGGGACGGACGCGCCGGCCGAGACCGGCGAGGCCGTCGTCGGGCGGCTGCCGCGTCGGCCGTGGCCGCGCGCGCTTCGGGGCCGGCGGCACCTGTGGGGCGTGGGCGCGGTGGCGCTGATGACGGCCGTACTGCAGGGCGCGCTCGGGATCCAGCAGTTCAAGCAGTACTACATGGGCGCGTACGACCTGGTCATCTTCGACCAGGCGATCCGCAACTACGCGCACGGGCACATGCCGGTCTCCGTGCTCAAGGACGTGCACGACGCGGCCCAGGTGATTCCCGGGTACGGACACACCTTCTCGATCCTGGGCGACCACTTCTCCCCGATCCTGGCCCTGGCCGCGCCGCTGTACTGGATCTGGAACAGCCCGATGGTGCTGCTGATCGCCCAGGCGCTGCTGTTCGGCGCGGCGGTGCCGAGCGTGTGGGCCTTCACCCGCCGCGCCGTGCGCGGGATCGCGCCGGACCGGTACGCGGTGCGGGTGGCCTACCTGGTCGCGGTCTCGTTCGGGATCAGCTGGCCGTTGCAGATGGCCAGTCAGGCCGGGTTCCACGAGGTCGGGTTCTTCGTGCTGCTCAGCGCGATCATGATCGAGCGCTACCAGGCCGGCCACCTGCGCGTGGCGATCGCCTGCGCGCTCGGGCTGCTGCTGGTCAAGGAGGACTGCGGCTACGTCGTCGCGGCGTTCGGACTGCTGCTGATGTGCAACCGGGACCGGGACCGGCGCCGGCGGGTGACCGGGGCCGTGCTCGCGCTCGTCGGGGTGGTCGCGGCGGTGGCGATCGAACGGTGGTGGCTGCCCGCGTTCGGCGCAAGGCCCGGCTACTACTGGTATTACGATCAGCTCGGCCCGAACCTGCCCTCGGCCGTGTGGAAGATCATCTCGGACCCGGTCTACGCCTTCGACATCGCGAGCCGGCCCGCCGACAAGGTGCACACGCTGCTTTTCCTGCTCTGGCCGCTGCTGTTCTGCTGCCTGCTCTCGCCGCTGAGCGTGCTGGCCCTGCCGCTCCTGCTCGAGCGGGCCTTCTCCAGCAAACCCGAACACTGGCGCACCGACCAGCACTACAACGCCTTCCTCGCGGTCATCCTGACCACGGCCGCGGTGGACGGCGTGGTGCGGCTGTGGGCGCTGGTCGCCCGGCTGCGCGAGCGCCGGGCGCCGGCGGCCGAACCGGCGGCGCGCACCGCCGGGCGCTGGGTCCTTGGCTGGTCCGGAGCGGTCCTGGTGTGCGCGGTGCTGATGGTCTTTCAGAGCCCCATGCCACTCGGTTCCGTCCTGTTTCCGAACGCGTGGCGGGCGAACGCGTTCACCGTGGCCGCGAACCGGGCAATTAACCAGGTACCGTCCGACGCCGGGTGTGTGGAGGCGGACAACGACATCGCCCCCCACCTCAGCAGCCGGACCGAAGTGCTGCTGCTCGACGCCGTTCCGCGCGGCTGTCCGTGGGTGGTGCTTCAGACCGCTACAGTTTCGTACCCGTTCAGCGGCCCGGCCGTCGAACTGGCTCGGGCACACTGGTTGGAGGCCGACGGCTATCAGCTAGTGTTCAGTTCCAACCAGGTATTTGTTTACCATCATCCGTAAGCATGGGCCGAAGTAACGCCCCGACTAGGAAGACTTCGTACCGTGGCTGAAGCGATCATGCTGGTCGGGGGCAAGGGAACCCGACTGCGCCCGCTCACTGTCAACACGCCGAAGCCGATGCTCGAGGTCGCCGGTGTACCGTTCCTCAGCCACATGCTGACGCGGGCGAAAGCCGCCGGGATCACACGCATCGTCTTCGCCACCGCCTACAAGCCGGAGGTGTTCGAGGAGTACTACGGCGACGGCTCGCGCTTCGGGCTCGAGATGGAGTACGTCCAGGAGGTCGAGCCGCTCGACACCGGCGGCGCCATCCGGAACGTGGCCGACCGGCTGCAGAGCGCACCCGGCGACCCGGTGATGATCTTCAACTCGGACATCCTCTCCGGTATGGATCTCGCCGCCCTGCTCGCCGAGCACGAGACCCGCGGCGCCGACGTGACGCTGCACCTGACCAAGGTGGCCGACCCGCGCGCCTTCGGGCTCGTGCCGACCGACCGTGACGGCTGGGTCACCGCGTTCCGGGAGAAGCCGCAGCGCCCCGAGGACATCGTCACCGACCAGATCAACGCGGGCTGCTACGTCTTCCGCCGCGAGATCATCGACGGCATCCCGACCGGCCGCCGGGTCTCGGTCGAGCGCGAGACCTTCCCCGGCCTGCTGGCCGCGGGATCGAAGGTGCTCGGCGTGGTGGAGCAGAGCTACTGGCTCGACCTCGGCACCCCTGGCGCGTTCGTGCGCGGCTCGGCGGACCTGGTGCTCGGCGCGATCACCTCGCCCGCGGTGCCCGAGTCCACCTGCCCGCGCTATCCGGAGGCCCTGGTGCTGGACGGCGCCGAGGTGGCCGAGTCGGTGAAGCTGGGCGCGGGCAGCACGGTCGGACAGGGCGCGCGGGTCGCGGCCGACGCCGCCGTGTACGGCTCGGTGCTCGGCGCCGGCTCGTCCGTCGGCGAGGGCGCGGTGCTGCGCGACTCGATCGTCGGGCGCGGTGCCCGGATCGGTGCCGGCACGGTGCTCGAGGGCGTCGTCGTGGGCGACGGCGCGAGCGTCGGCGCAGGCAACGAACTGCTCCAGGGTGTGCGCGTGTCCTGCGACGCCGTCATCCCGGACTCCTCCGTGCGCTTCAGCCACGACCCGAGCTGAGCGGCGGGCTCCCCGATCCACTCCAGGACCCTGCTTCCGGCGCAGCGCACCGCCGCGCCGCAGGCCCCGATCGTCACGACGGGCGAGGCGGACGCCGCCTCGGTCGTCGTGACGGGCGTACCCGCCCAGATCGCCCGGACGCTGCGGATGCAGCGGCACGGCGCCGCCGACCCGACACACCGGGTCGAGTACGGCCCCGACGACGGTCCGGTGCGCGCGGTCTGGCGCACCGCGTTGACGGTGCAGGGCCCTGGCACGCTGCGGGTGCGGCCGCGCGAGAACGACGAGGTGGAGCTCACGGCCTGGGGTCCGGGTGCGCACTGGCTGCTCGAGCAGGGCCCCGCGCTGCTCGGCGCGCACGACGACCTGACCGGCTTCGCCGAGGTGGCGGCCCGGCACCCGCTGCTCGCCGACGCGCACCGGCGCCGCCCGCAGTTCCGACTCTCCCGCTGCGGCCAGGTGCTCCAGTCGCTGATCCCCTCGATCCTGGAGCAGAAGGTCACCACCACCTCCGCGCACGACGCGTGGCGGCAGCTGGTCTACCGCTACGGCACCGCGGCCCCCGGTCCGCAGGAGTTGCCGCGCGGCCTGCGGGTCCCCCCGACGCCGCGGGCCTGGATGATGATCCCGTCCTGGGAGTGGCGTCGGGCCGAGGTGGACGGCAAGCGCGCCGAGACCGTCATCCGCGCCTGCCAGCGCGCGGCCGCGATCGAGCGGCTGGCCGCGCTGCCGGTGGACGAGGCGGCCGCCAAGCTCCAGACGATCCAGGGCATCGGCCCGTGGACCGCCGCCGAGACGCTCCAGCGCAGCCACGGCGCGCCCGACCTGGTCAGCGTCGGCGACCTGCACCTGCCCCGGCTGATCTGCGGGCTGCTGGGCGACCCGGCGGACCGGTCGTACGACGACGCGAAGATGCTGGCGCTGCTCGAACCCTTCGGCCCGCATCGCCAACGGGCCGTCAGACTGCTGCTGCAGAAGCGTTAATCGCAGCCGCCTTAGCCGCAGGCGCCTTCAGCGCCGCAGCAGGAAGCCCTGCACGTCGCGCGGCGTCCGGTCCGGCGCGGGGGCGGCCGGATGGCCCACCGCGACGCAGCCCATCGGATCCCAGTGCTCGGGCAGGTCGAGTACCGCGCGCACGGTCGGGCGGCAGAACATGGACGAGGAGATCCAGGCCGCGCCCAGTCCCTCCACGGCCAGCGTCACCAGCAGGTTCTCGATCGCGGCGCCGGTGGAGACCAGGAACATCTCCCGCTCGAAGCCGTTGCGCCGGGCGTCCGGGTAGGTGTGCGAGCCCTCCATCGTCAGGCAGGGCACGAGCAGCACGGGGGCGCCGCGCAGGACGTCGCCGCGGCGGGTGCGGCGCACGATCGCAGTCTCGCTGAAGCCGTCCGCTCGCAGGTCGGCGATCCAGTTCTCGAGCATCGCGTCCAGCAGCCGCTTCTGCACCTCCGGGGTGCGTACCTCGACGAAGCTCCACGGCGTGGTGTGGTGCGGTGCGGGCGCGGTGACGGCCGCGGCGACGGCGCGCTCGACCGCGTCCACGGACACCGGCTCGTCGGTGAAGGATCTGATGGTGCGTCGGGCGGCCACCGCCTCGGACCGGCCCAGCGCACGCGCCTCGGCCGTGCCCAAGGAGAACAGGTCCTGCTCGCTCGGCCGCAGCAACGCCTTCGCGCCGGGGCCCGGGTCCGCGGTCACCAGCGCGGACAGCCCACGCACCACCGCCACCGGCACGCCGCCGAGCTTGCCCTTGACCAGTTCGCCGGCCGAGGCCAGCTCGTCCGCCCAGGCCGTCACGGTCACCGCGAGTTCGTTGCCGTGCGAGTCGCGGGCGCCGCGCAGGTCCTGAACCGGCATCAGATACGCCGCGCCGATGGCCTGGTCGACCAGCCCGGCCCGCCATACCCGGCCGAAGGTGTCGGAGACGATCACCCCGACCCGCACGCCGTACGCGCGGGCGAGGGCGTCCGAGAGCTCCCGGGCGCTGCGGTCCGGGTCCTCGGGCAGCAGCAGCACCGTGCCGGGCTCGGTGTTCGAGGCGTCCACCCCGGCCGCGGCCATGACCAGGCCGAGCCGGTTCTCCACGATCCGCAGGTTCTCCCGGCGGGCGACCAGGCGCACGCTCTCCTCGTCGATCGCCGCCTCCCGGTCCGCGGCCCGGCGCAGCCGGTTCTCCGCCTTCGAGACGATCTTCGAGGTGACCACCAGGATGTCGCCCTCGGCCAGCTCGCACGCCTCGCCGATCAGCGCGGCGAGGTCCTCGCCCGGGCGCACCTCGGGCAGCCCGGCGACCGGCAGGACGGTGATCGCGGCGCCGCTCATCGGGCCAGCTCCGCCGCGAACTCCAGGGCCGTGCGGGCCATCGCCGCGGTCGTCTCCCGATCCGTCATCAGCAGCGGGATGGCGCGGCAGGCGATGCCGCCCTGCTCGACCGCCTCGACGTGCGCGGCGTCGGTCTCGTGCACCAGCCAGCCGTCGAGCAGGTCGGCCCCGTGGTACGCCGCCACCGCGGACGGGCTGGTCCGCACGCCCACCGCGGCCAGCACCTTGTCCGCCATGCCGCGCACCGGAGCGTCGCCGATGATCGGGGAAAGCCCCACCACCGGGGCCGAGGCCGCGGTGAGGGCGCCGCGGATCCCGCCGCCGGGCAGGCCGGAGCCCACGGCCAGGATCGAGCCGATCGAGACGACCGGGTTGGACGGCGGCAGCAGCACCACGTCCGCGGCGGCGATCGCCTCGAGCACCCCGGGGGCCGGCTTGGCCTCGTCGGCGCCCACGAACACGATCTCCCGGGCGGCCGGGGCGTGCAGGCGCACCCAGTACTCCTGGAAGTGCACGGCCCGGCGCCCCTCGGCGTCCTCGAGCACGACGTGCGTCTCGGCGCGGTCGTCGGTAGCCGGCAGCAGCCGCACCCCCGGCTTCCAGCGAGCGCACAGCGCCTCGGTCACCGCGGAGAGCGGGTAGCCGGCCTCGAGCATCTGCGTGCGCACCAGGTGGGTGGCGATGTCCTTGTCCCCGAGGGTGAACCAGTCCGGGCCCACGCCGTACTCGGCCAGCTCCCTGGCCACCCCGAAGCTCTCGTCCTCGCGCCCCCAGCGCTGCTCCGGGTGGATGCCGCCGCCGAGCGTGTACATCACCGTGTCCAGGTCCGCGCACACGCGCAGGCCGTGCAGGGTGATGTCGTCCCCGACGTTCCCGACCACCGTCACCTCGGCCTCCGGCGCGGCCGCGAGCAGACCCTCGAGGAAACGCGCTCCGCCGACCCCGCCGGCCAGCACCGTGATCTTCATTCCGCTGGTGTTCACGCTTCGAGCTTAGGCCACCTTATGCCGCGTCAGATCTCGGGCCGGATCTCGGGTCGGATCTCGGGTCAGCCCTCGGCCGTGGCCTCCACCACCACGTACAGGCCGGGCCCGACCGCCGCGACCGCCCGGGGCCGGGCCGAGGGGGCGAGGACCAGCACGCCCTCGGGGCCGGCCCGGTGCACCCGGGCGCGGGTGCCGGGGGGCAGCAGGTACGCGGCGCGCAGCATGATCAGCTCGGCCTCGTCGGCTCCAGCCCCGGCGGCGGACTCCGCGGCCAGGGACGCCGCGATCGCCGCGGCCGCCTTGCCGAGCCGGGCCGAGCTCGCCGCGGGCGCCCGCACCGGGCCGAGCTGCGGGTGCGGCTGCGCGTCGTGCAGCACCGCGGCGAGGTCGGGCGTGATGGTGGGGGCGAGAGCGGAGGTGTTCGCGAAGGTGAACGCGGACATGCGCGGAGTTCCCGTCTGGAGTGGCCGGCTGATCGCGGGGGAGGATCCCGTCCACGCGCCTGCGCCCGGACGGGTCAGCTACAGCGACGACAACAGCTGGGGAAGCTGGCGAAACTCACGGCGGGCATGCTCGCGCCGCGCGTCGGCCGATCGGCCGCGCGTCCGGCGAAAAGGGCATACCGCTCGCTCATGATGCGTAGAGGCTAGCACGCAACGCCGCCGCGGCGGATGCGGATGCGCGGATCCACTCGGTGCCGAACGGCGAGTCGACAAATGGTTGTTCACTCGTATGGGTGCAATTGATTCCGGCAACTGCTTTGGACCCGGGTTTCCGCGCCCGTCACGGCGCCGCAGGTGGCGCCGCGCCTTCGCCGGGCCCGGCGGCCCGCTCCCCGCTGCTCCCTCCGAGTGAATCAGGCCTCCGCTATCAGATCGCGGCTTGACGCCCTGGGAACGACGCGCGTGTAATTTCCCTCAGACCACCGGAATGTGACGACCCGTCACCAAGAGTGGTCTTCGAGGGCGGGTGGCGAGCGGTGGCGTTATGGCGCGCATCGGCCCGGAGCACGACGAGAACGGACGAGGACGGGAGGCGAGGACGATGACCGAGGTCTTCCCGCTGTTCGGCGGTTTCGACGAGGAGATCAGCTGGCAGGAGCGTGCGCTGTGCGCGCAGACCGACCCTGAGTCCTTCTTTCCGGAGAAGGGCGGCTCCACCCGTGAGGCCAAGCGCGTGTGCCTGGCCTGCGAGGTCAAGGCCGAGTGCCTGGAGTACGCGCTCGCGCACGACGAGCGGTTCGGCATCTGGGGCGGGCTTTCCGAACGTGAACGCCGACGGCTCAAGAAGAAGGCCGCCTAGGCCCGCTTCGGCGGGCCGGCCGGACGGCCCGGCCGGCGCCGGGTCGGCCGGAGCGGCGCCGGTCCCGACGCGCATGTCCTGGTTTGGTCACGGCCAGACGTCGGATATGCCGATGAATGAGGACAATATGCCCGGCCCAGCCCCGGTTTCCGGGTTCTTCTACTAGGGTGAGGCAACCGCCGCTCCGCGCGGATCGCGCGGAAGCTGGGGTGTCAACCGCCGTCGAGACCCGGGCCTCGTATGTCACAGTTCGCACCGCCGCCGCGCATCCGCGCGTCCGCAGCAAACCCGCACGAGGCGCTGCGCCGCCACGTCGTCACGGCCGTCTTGGTCAGCCACGACGGCGAGCGCTGGCTGCCCGCCGTGCTCGACGCGCTACTCGGCCAGCAGCGGCCGGTCCAGCGCGTCGTCGCCGTGGACACCGGTTCCCGCGACCGCTCCGCCGACCTGCTGCGCTCCGCGCTCGGGCCGGACGCCGTGCTCGAGCGCAAGCGCTCCACCGGCTACGGCTCCGCCGTGGCCTTCGGTCTGAAGAACTCCGCGCCGGTCGGCTACGACGAGTTCGGCTACGACGCGCCCGCCCCGGTGGAGTGGGTCTGGCTGCTGCACGACGACTCCGCCCCCTCCGCCGACTGCCTCGGCCAGCTGCTGCTGACCGCCGAGGAATACGCCGAGGCGCACCCGCAGGAGCAGGTCGCCGTCGTCGGCCCCAAGGTGCACGGCTGGTATGACAAGCGCCAGCTGCTCGAGGTCGGCGTCACCGTGGCCAGCAACGGCCGGCGCTGGACCGGACTCGAGCGCGGTGAGCACGACCAGGGCCAGTACGACGAAGTACGCCCGGTGCTCTCGGTCGGCTCGGCCGGCATGCTGGTGCGCCGGGACGTGTGGGACACGCTCAAGGGCTTCGACCGCGCCGTCTCGCTCTTCCGCGACGACCTCGACTTCTGCTGGCGGGCCAACAACGCCGGCTACAAGGTGCTCGTCGCCCCCGAGGCGGTCATCCGGCACGCCGAGGCCGCCGCGCGCGAGCGGCGCCGGGTGGACGCCGGACCCAACCGGCCGCACCTGCTCGACCGGGCCCACGCGCTCTACACCGTCGCGGTCAACCGGCCCAGCCTGTTCTGGCCGGGGCTGTACCTGCGCCTGCTGGTGGGCACCTTCTTCCGGGTGCTCGGCCACCTGATCGCCAAGAGTCCGGGCAAGGCCTCGGACGAGCTGTTCGCCATGCTCGGCTTCGCCGCCCGGCCGGACCGGATACTGCGGGGCCGCGCGGCCCGACGCAAGACCCGCGAGGCCGACCCGCTCGAGGTCGCCCAGCTGATGCCCCCGCGCTGGGCGCTGAGCCGGGCCGCGATCGACTCCATCTGGACCCAGATCCGGGGCGACGCCGCCCTCGACGGCGGGGTCACCGCCTCCCGGCACGGCTCGGCCGAGACGGGCCCGGTCTCCGAGGAGTCCGAGTCCCTCGAGACCGACTCGCTGGCCGTCATCAAGAAGCTGCTGCGCCAGCCGATCGTCGCGGTCGGCCTCGGTCTGAGCGCCGTCGCGCTGATCGCCGGACACAGCCTGCTGTTCGGCGGCAGCCTGGCCGGCGGCGCGCTGCTGCCCACCCCGGGCGGCGCCTCGGACCTGTGGCACGAGTACCTGGCCGGCTGGCACGGGGTGGGCCTGGGCACCAACGCCACCGCCCCCGCGTACGTCGGCCTGGTCGCGCTGCTGAGCACGATCCTGTTCGGCAAGGCCAGCCTGGCCGTGCTGGTCCTGCTGCTCGGCTCGGTCCCGCTGGCCGGCCTGAGCGCTTCCTACGCCTTCCGCCGGATCACCGACTCGCACGTGCTGCGGCTGTGGGGCGGCTACGCCTACGGCCTGCTCGCCGTCTCCCTCGGCGCGATCGCCACCGGCCGGCTCGGCTCAGCGGTGGCGGTGGCGGTGCTGCCGCTGATCGTCACCAGCGCGGCCAACGCGGTCGGCGGCCCGGGCCGGGTCGGGTCCACCCGCTCCGCCTGGACCTGCGGCTTCCTGCTGCTGCTGGCCACCGCGTTCGCGCCGGTGGTGTGGCTGCTCGCCGCCTTCGTCGGCCTGATCTCGCTGGTGACCGTGGGCTGGCGGGCCCGGTCGAACGTGCTCGTGGTGGCGATCCGGATGGGCGTCATCCTGGCCACCCCGATGGTGGTGCTCTCCCCCTGGTCGCTCACCCTGATCAAGCACCCGGGCGACTTCCTGGTCGAGATCGGCGCCTCCGGCTACGGCCTGTCCTCGCCCGCCCCGACCTCGCTCGGCCTGCTGCTCGGCGACCCGGGCGGCCCGGGCACCTACCCGTACTGGTTCGGCGCCGGACTGCTGCTGACCGCGCTGGCCGCGCTGCTGCGCGGCACCCGCCGCCGGGTGGTGGTCTCCGCGTGGATGGTCACCCTGCTCGGCTACTTCTCGGCTCTCGTGCTCACCCGCATGACGGTCACCCCGTCCGGCTCGGCCCTGGCCGTGGTGCCGTGGCCCGGAGTGTCGGTCGCGCTGCTCGGCTTCGGCCTGATCACCGCGACCGTGGTCGGCGCCGAGGGCGCGCGGGAGCGGATCGCGGGCGCCGAGTTCGGCTGGCGCCAGCCGCTGACCGTGCTGGTGACCGGCGCCGCGGTGCTCTTCCCCGCGGCCGCCGGCGGCTGGTGGCTGCTGCACGGCGCGGCCGGCCCGATCGGCCGGGTCAACGCGGGCCTGCCGCAGTACCTCGCGGCCGAGGACCTCGGCCCCGGCCAGCTGCGCACGCTGACTCTGACCGGCGGTGCGAACGGCACCGTCGCCTACTCCATCGCCCGCGGCTCCGGCGCCTCCCTCGGCTTGGCCGACATCCGCCTCACCTCGTCCGAGAACACCCAGCTCGACACGCTCGTCGGCAAGCTGCTCTCGGGTAGCGGGGGCGACGCGGCGCAGGGCCTGGCCGACCTCGACATCGGCTACGTCTGGGCGTCCTCGTCCGTGCCGGTCGGCATCGAGCGCGCGCTCAACGCCACCTCGGGGCTGACCGAGCAGGCCCTCGGCACCTCGAGCAACGCCGGCGGCTCCGAGTACTGGCAGGTCAACGGCGGCGTCGGCCGGGTCATGCTGCAGGACGCCAAGGGTGACGCGGTCACCCTGGCGTACGCGTGCAACGGCACCGCGCCGACCGGCCCGAACACCGCCTGCTCGCAGGACGTGGCCGCCTCGGTGCAGGTGGCCGGCGGCGCGAGCGGCCGGGTACTGGTGCTGGCCGAGCAGGCCGACGGCGGCTGGACCGCCAAGGAGGACGGTCAGACGCTGACCCCGGTCAGCCGGTCCGACGGCCTGCAGGCCTGGTCGATCTCGGGCGACCCGGGCACGATCACGATCGGCTACCAGTCCTACACCCACTCGATCTGGCTGATCGGCGAGGCCGTGCTGTTCGCCGCGGCGCTGATCATGGCGCTGCCCTTCGGCCGCCGTCCCGAGGACGAGCCGGACGAGGAGGACGTGTACGCCGAGGCGGCCGAGGAGAACGAGGCCGAGCAGGCCCGGCTCGGCCGGCGCAGCCGGACCCGCGAAGCCGAGGAGCCCGAGCCGCAGTTCGAGGAGCCCAGGCCCGCGCGCGAGCCCGAGCCCGCCGTGGTGATGCCCGCCCAGGCGCAGGCCCCGGCCGCGGAGAGCTACCAGGCGCCGGCGTACGAGGCCGGATACGGCGCGTACCAGGCGCCCGGTTACGACACCGACGACGCGTACGCGGACGAGACGCAGCAGTACGGCGGCGAGCGGCAGTACGCCGAGGCGCAGCAGTACGGCGACGAGCGCCAGCTCACCGAGAGCGGGTCGTACCAGGCCCCTGTGTACGAGACGGCCGAGGCGTTCATCGAGCCCGAGCAGTACGACAGCGGCGCGTACCCGAGCGGCGAATACGGCTACGAACAGCAGGAGACTGCCGCCGGATACGGCTACGAGCAGCCCGGGCAGCAGTACCAGCAGGCGCCTTACGAGCAGCCGGGTGCCTACGAGCAGTCGGGCGCGTACGAGCAGTCGGGCGCGTACGAGCAGCCGCAGCAGCAGTACGACACGTACGAGCCCTACGCGCAGCAGCCGGGCTACGGCCAGCAGGGATATGCCGAGGGCTACGGCTACGACGCGGCCCCGCAGCAGCAGTCCGGCTACGAGCAGCAGGGTTACGACCAGCAGGGCTACGAGCAGCAGCCCGGTTACGACCAGCAGACCGGTTACGACCAGCCGCAGCAGCAGGGCTACCCGCAGCAGGGCTACGACCAGGGCGGCTACGACCCGTACGCCGAGCCCTACCCGCAACAGCAGTACTCCGAGCAGTACGGCGAACCACCGGCACCGCAGGCACCCCAGCCCGAGCAGGCCGAGCAGTACCCGGAGTTCGAGCAGTATCCGGCGGGATACGGCCCGTCTGAGCAGCAGCACGGTCAGGAAGGGTGGGGCCGGTGAGCGAGAACCAGCCCAAGCAGAGCCGGCTCGGCCCGGTCGCCGGCGTCGGCCGGCGGATCCAGGTGGCGGGCGTCGTCATCATCGCCATCCTGGTGGGCCTCGGCTACGGCTACGCCCGCCCGGCCGCGTCCGCGTCCACCGCGCACAGCGCGCTGAGCGCCACCACCAGCCCGGTGGACAGCGCCGAAGTCGTCTGCCCGGTGGTCAAGGACCTCAAGAACACGAACATCACCACGTTCACCCCCACCACCGTCGCCGGCACCGGCACCGCGGTCGAGACGGTCACCCAGCTCTCCCAGTCGAGCAGTTCCGGCCAGTCCAAGACCATCCTGACCGCGGGCGCGCCGGGCACGCTCGCCTCGGCCCAGGGCGTCAGCGGCTCCTCGCTCTCCATCAACGACCCGTCCGACCCGGTCGTGGCCAAGGTGAGCGGCCCCGACGCCCCCGGCTTCACCGTCACCGAGTCGCTGGCCGGCGGCTCCGGCGCCGAGGCCGGTGTGGCCTCGGAGAACTGCGGCAGCCCGGACACCGACTTCTGGTTCACCGGCCTCGGCACCGACAAGGACCCGTTCGCCCTGCTCAACCTGGTGAACGCGGACTCCATCCCGGCCAGCGTGAACATCACGGTCTACACCACCAACGGCGCGCTGACCGGCAACAGCGCCACCGCCCTGCAGGGCGTGACGCTCACGGCCGGCTCCGAGAGCTACGAGCTCATCTCCACCCTGGCCGGCAACCAGAACGCGCCCTACGCGGTGCACGTGGTGGCCACGGTCGGACGCGTCTCGGCGGCGGTGCTCGACTACGACGGCGACAACACCGGCCGCGGCCGCGACTTCATCGGCGCGCAGAAGGCCGCGAGCACCCTGGTGATGCCCGGCATCCCGCAGGCCGAGGACAACGAGAAGGTCGAGCTGAGCCTGCTCGCCCCGGACGGCCCCGCCTCGGTGTCGCTGCGCTGGGTCGGCAAGTCCACCATCACCCCGGCCACCGGCTCGTTCTCCGGCGAACTCGACGAGGGCAAGGTCACCACGGTGGACCTGAGCACGGTCGCCAACGCCGGGGAGTACGCCGCGCTCGAGGTGTGCGGCTCCTCCAGCGGGGCCAACCAGTGCCTGCCGGTCACCGGGGACAACGGCCCCACCGACGTCGTCGGCGAGGTCGAGATCACCCAGTCCGACAACTCGGGCCAGGACACCGCCTACATCACCCCGGTCTCGGCCCTGACCGGCGACGGCATCGTGGCCGACAACCCGCTGGCCTCGGTGCTCACGCTCACCAACACCGGCACGAGCACGGCGACGGTGAAGGTCACGCTGACCCCCAACGGCAAGTCGCCCACCCCCGTCACCAGCACGGTCACGGTCCCGGCCGGCACCACCGTGGCCCAGCCGCTGACCACGCCCAAGGGCGCCTCGGACTACGCGCTCACGGTCACCCCGGTCAGCGGCAGCGTGTACGCGGCCCGGATCGCCGGAACCGGCCACCAGCTGACCATCCAGTCGATGAGCACCGCGGCCGAGACGGTGACGATCCCGGCGGTCGACCAGGACGTCTCCGGACTGGTGCCGCAGAACTAGGCAGGAACCAGGCAACCCCCGGCCCTCCCGGCGCCCATACGGCGCCCCCGGGCCCCCGACGGCCCGTCAGCACCGCGCTGACGGGCCGTCGGGCTGACCGGCCGTCAGCGTACGGCTGGCACGCCGGCTGAGGCGTACGGCCGCGCGTGCGCCCCCGCGGCTCAGTCCTCGTCCGTCTCCGGGTCGATCACGTCCGGGTCCAGCCCGAGCAGCTCGGCCACCTGCTCCACCACGACCTCGTACACCAGCGGCACCAGTTCGGCCTGCGTCGCCGCCCGCACCTCCGTGGGGCGGCGGTAGACCACGATCCGGTCCGGCTCCCCGCGCGCCGCGCGGATCGCCCGGCCCAGCGGCACCGGGTCGGCCGACCAGTACTCCGCCCCCGGCGGCGGCACCTGCTCCACCGCGAACTCGACCGCGGCCAGCTGCGGCCAGCGCTGCTCGAGCCGCTCCACCGCGTCCAGGACCAGGTCGTCGAACTTCTCCGCCCGGGTCAGGCTGAGCGGAAGGTCGGCCGGAGCCAGCGGTCCGCGCAGGCCGCGCCCCCGGCGGTCGCGCGTCTTGCGCCGCCGCGGCTGGCCCGGCTGACCCGGCGGCGGCGTGGCCGATCCCGACTTACTGTGCACGCCACCGACAGTAATACACCGGACGCAGCTGGGCGTGCGCCATTACCCCGGACGCGGTCCGGCCCCGGGCCACCGGGCGCGCGGACGGGCCCGTGCATCGAGAACGACGGGCGCGGCGTATGGCCGCCCGGCCCCCTATCGCAATACACTCGCGCACGTGAGTCTTGTCCGTCGCTGTTCGCGCACCGCCTGTGGTCGCCAGGCAGTGGCCACGCTGACCTACGTCTACGCGGACTCGACCGCGGTCCTCGGGCCGCTCGCCACCTTCGCCGAGCCGCACTGCTACGACCTGTGCGCCGAGCACTCCGAGCGCCTGACCGCGCCCCGCGGCTGGCAGATCGTCAGACTCTCCCCGCCGGAGAACGGGCGCCGCGCCCCGTCCACCGACGACCTCGAAGCACTGGCCATCGCCGTGCGCGAGGCCGCCCGC
>NZ_JAGSOG010000830.1 GCF_018139695.1 Actinospica durhamensis
TCGCGACGGTGGGGGTCGGGGCGTGTTTCCTGTTCAACGCGGCGAGTTTCGTCGCCGTCGTGACGTCGCTGCTGCTGATCGATCGCAGCAAGCTGCGGCCGAGTTTGCCGATGCCGCGGGCGCGGGGGCAGTTGCGGGAGGGGTTGCGGTACGCGGCCAGTACGCGGCATATCGCCGTGCCGCTCTGCATGATGGGGCTCGTCGGGCTGCTGGCCTTCGAGTTCCAGGTGTCGCTGCCGGTGTTCGTCCAGCACACGTTCCACGGCGGCTCGGAGGCCTACGGGTTCATGACCGCCGCGATGGGGGTCGGGGCGGTGCTCGGCGGGCTGGTGACGGCGGCGCGGGGGCGCACCGGGATACGTTCGATGGTCATCGCCTCGACCGGGTTCGGCGTGGCGATTCTGCTTGG
>NZ_JAGSOG010000831.1 GCF_018139695.1 Actinospica durhamensis
GAACAGCAGCTCGGCGCGGGCGTCGTCGTTGGAGTCGCACAGTTCCGGGAAGTGCTTGCGCGCCATCACGGTGACTTGCTCGTCGATGTCGCACTGGGTCACGCTCTCCACGCCCTTGTGCTTGAGCACTTCGCGCAGGGTGCCGCAGTCGCCGCCACCGATGATCACCACGCGCTTGGGTGCGGCATGGGTGAACAGCACCGGGTGGCTGATCATCTCGTGGTAGAAGAAGTTGTCCTTGCTGGTCAGCATGATGGCCCCGTCGATGGTCATCAGGTTGCCCCAGTCGGTGGTCTGGAAGATCTCGATCTTCTGGAACGGCGACTGCACCTCGTCCAGCTTGCCGGTGATGCGGTAGCCGATGGCCGAGCCGGTGCGCTCGAAGTGTTCGATGTACCAGTTGTTGCTG
>NZ_JAGSOG010000832.1 GCF_018139695.1 Actinospica durhamensis
GTGTGTGCATGTCAGGCGCGTCGCCCCGTGCTGTCCGCGCGGGCCGATAGGCTGAACGCATGACGCGAGCCGAGCGGCCAACGGCCCACCGACCGGATCCGGACGACGCCCTGATCGCGGACTCCCGTGAGCGCGCCGTCCGCGCCCTGCTGCGCCGACCCCAGCTGAAACGACTGTGGAGCGCGCAACTCGTGGGCGGGGTCGGCGATGTCCTCGCCCTCTTCGTGCTGGTCCTCCTCGCCCTCCAGGCGGCGATCGCCGCGGGCTCCTTCGGCGGCGGCCACCGGGGCGCGGCGTTCGCAGTGGCGACCGTTTTCGGGGTGCGCGTCCTGGCGACCGTGCTGTTCGGCGCCGTCCTGCTCGGCCCGCTCACCGCGCTCACCGCGCCGGACGGCCCGCTGGACCGCCG
>NZ_JAGSOG010000833.1 GCF_018139695.1 Actinospica durhamensis
TGTGAACTGGGTCGCCAAGTCTCCCTTCCCGGACAGGATGTCACTCGCATCCCGCACAAGCGCGGCAGCCGCCTTCGCGTCACCAGATTCCTTCAACATTTCATCGATCTTGGCCAGCATCTGAGGGGAGGCAACCGCCAGTTTTCGTACGTTTTGCTTGGTCACCTCGTCGATCGACTCATTGTTAATGATCGTCTGAAACACGCTGCCATTGTTAGTCTGAATATACTGATCAATTGCCGTCCCGGCCATGCTTCCCTCCTTCACAGGACGTATTGCTCACCAGCGAGGGCGCGCGGTCCAGGCTCAGGTGAAAGGATGAAGCGCACTCGCCTTCACTCTTGGACTGCCCAAGCGGACCAGCCAGTATGAGTGCGATCAAGACCGCAGCAACAGCCGAGACAGTAG
>NZ_JAGSOG010000834.1 GCF_018139695.1 Actinospica durhamensis
GCTGAAGAACACGGAGGCGAGGGACCTCGTCGCGGCGGTGCGCACGGTGGCGCGCGGGGAGGGGATCGTCGCCCCGGCCGTCACCCGGCGGCTGATCGCCGAGTTCGCCGCGAAGCCGGCCCGGCGGACGGAGGCCGACCCGGCGGTGCTGGAGTCCCTCACCCGGCGCGAACGCGAGGTGCTCTCCTGCCTCGGTGAGGGGCTGTCCAACGCCGGCATCGCGGACCGCCTCGACATGGCGGAGGCCACGGTGAAGACGCACGTCAGCCGCCTGCTGGGCAAGTTGGGGCTGCGCAGCCGGGTGCAAGCGGCCGTGCTGGCGCAGGAACTGGGGATCTGAGCCGAAGACGGTGTAGTGGTCCAGACCTATTGACCCGTGGTCCAGACCTTTCTATTCTCGCGGCACCG
>NZ_JAGSOG010000835.1 GCF_018139695.1 Actinospica durhamensis
GCCCCGCACTGCGCACCGGTTCGGCCGGGTCCGCGATCGCCGTCGGGAACGCCGACGCCGAGATGCTCGATGCCGCAGCGCGACTGCTGCGGCTGCTCGACCGTCCGGATGACGCACCGGTGCTCGCGCCACTGGTCGAGCAGGAAATCCTATGGCGTCTGCTCACCGGGCCGCACGGCGACACAGTGCGCCAGATCGCGCTCGCCGACAGCGCCCTGACCTACATCAACCGCGCGATCACCTGGATGCGGGACAACTATGCGAGCCCCGTGCGGAACGAGGACCTCGCGCGGATGGCGGGCATGAGCACCTCGGTGTTCCACCGCCACTTCCGTGCCGTGACGGCCATGAGCCCCCTGCAGTTCCAGAAGCGGATCCGATTGCAGCAGGCCAGGTCTCTGCTCGTC
>NZ_JAGSOG010000836.1 GCF_018139695.1 Actinospica durhamensis
GAACAGCCTCGGCGATGGTCCAGAAACTGACATCGATGACGCTGCCCTGCAGACCGAACGCCGGCGGCAACCAGGACAGGAAGAACCACGCATAGACGCTGAACAGCGCAATCTGGAAGATCGAGTTGAATGCCACCAGCCCGGCGACGTACTGGCCGTCACCGCGGGCAAGCTGATTCCAGACCAGCACCATGGCGATGCACCGTGCCAGCCCGATCAGGACCAGGCCGGTCATGTACTCGGGGTAATCGCGCAGGAACAGCACGGCCAGGCCGAACATCAGGAACGGACCGACGATCCAGTTCTGCAGCAGCGAGAGCATCAGTACCCGTTTGTCGGCGAAGACCCGCGGCAGTTCCTCGTACTTCACCTTGGCCAGCGGCGGATACATCATCAGGATCAGACC
>NZ_JAGSOG010000837.1 GCF_018139695.1 Actinospica durhamensis
GCATCACCCGCAGCACAGCCCGTCTCATGGACGTGTACGCCGCAGCCGTCTCCGGCACGTCGCCGTCCCCCGCACCTCGACAGGAAGCACATCCTTCATGACCGACACACCGATCCGTCGGCGCCGTCCGTCCCTGGCTTCTTCCCTGGCCCGGGTCAGGAGACTGCCGGCCTGGTCCGCGCTCGCGGCGGGCCTTCTCGCCGGCGGTCTGTGCGGAGGCGCGTACGGGCTGCTCACGCCCCCGGTGTACACGGCCACCAGCTACGTCGTCGCCGTGCCGACGGACAAGGCGGCCTCGGAGGCCGCCCGCGGTTTCGCGCAGGCGTACGGCCGGGTGGCCACCCAGCTCGCGGTGCTCGGCGACGCACAGGTGTGGGCCGGCGTGCCGGTGCGGACGCTGCGGGAC
>NZ_JAGSOG010000838.1 GCF_018139695.1 Actinospica durhamensis
CGTTCGTGCCGGCCGCGATCATGCGCCGGGTGTGCTTCATGCCCTCGCCGCCGGTCATGCCCTGGACGAGGACCCTGCTCTCCTTGGTGAGGTGGATCGCCATGTCGTCCCGTCTCCTCAGGTGGTGGTGGCGAGTCGGGCGGCCCGGCCGGCGGCGCCGTCCATCGTGGTGGCCTGCTCGACGAGCGGGTGCGCGCGTGCCTCGAGGACGGCCCGGCCCCGGGCCGCGTTGTTGCCGTCGAGGCGGACGACGAGCGGCTTGGTCGGCCGGACGGCGTCCAGGGCGCGGACGATGCCGTCGGCGACCGCGTCGCAGGCGGTGATGCCGCCGAAGACGTTGACGAGGACCGACCGCACCGCCGGGTCGGAGAGGACCACCGACAGTCCGTCCGCCATGACCTGCGC
>NZ_JAGSOG010000839.1 GCF_018139695.1 Actinospica durhamensis
TCGGCACCCGGTTCTTCCTGCGGCACCTGCCCGCCGGCCGGAACGGCGGCCGGGTGGTGGACCTGGGCTGCGGCAACGGCGTGGTCGGTACGTCGGCGGCGCTGGCCGATCCGCGGGCCGAGGTGCTGTTCGTGGACGAATCCTTCCAGGCGGTGGCGTCCGCCCGGGCCACCTACCGGGCCAACGACGTCCCCGGGCACGCCGAGTTCCGGGTCGGCGACGGCCTGGCGGGCGTACCGGCCGGCAGCGTCGACCTCGTGCTCAACAACCCGCCCTTCCACTCCCACCAGGCGACCACCGACGCCACGGCCTGGCGCATGTTCACCGGCGCCCGGCGCGCCCTGCGCCCCGGCGGCGAGCTGTGGGTGATCGGCAACCGGCACCTGGGGTACCACCTGAAGCTG
>NZ_JAGSOG010000083.1 GCF_018139695.1 Actinospica durhamensis
GGCTAGTCGATCCCCCCGCCCCCGTCCCGGAACCTGTTGCAGAGGCTTGACACAGTCGGCTTCTGGCCATACACCACTGGTTGGAGAGCGCTCTCCGAATTCTCAGAGGCCAGATACGGCGGGCTGAGCTGCCGTTTCGCGGCGGCGGGCGCGCCGTGTCCCGCTGCCCACCCACCGCGGATCCGAAGGGACTGCAATGAGGCTTCTCCTTCTCCGGCGACCGCCGGGGCGCCCCACCGCGCCACCGAAGCGGCCGTCCACCCCGACACGCGCGCCGGCGAGGGCGCGGGGCCGGCGGCGCTCCCCGCTGCGCGCGGTGCTCGCGGCGGCGGCGCTCTCCGCGCTCTCGCTCACGGCCGCGCCCACCGCGGCCCACGCCGCAGGCAGCGCGCCGTTCGGCGGCACGGCAGCGGCCGTGCCGGGCACGGTCCAGGCGGCCAACTACGACACCGGCGGCCAGGGCGTGGCCTACAACGCCACGGCGAACGGGTCGGCCGACAGCTACCGGTCGGACGGGATCGACCTGGAGACCACGGCCGACACCCAGGACACGACCGTGGCCGGCGGCGCCTACGACATGGGCTGGACGAACCCCGGTCAGTGGTTCGACTACACGGTCGACGTGGCCACCGCGGGCACCTACAGCATCGCCCTGCGCCTGTCCTCGCCGTACGGGATCACGGACGCGCTGCACATCGCGAACTCGGCCGGCACCAGCCTCTCCGGCCCGGTCGCCGTCCCGAACACCGGCGGCTACGAGACCTGGGCCACGGTGGCCGTCAGCGTCACGCTGCCGGCCGGACAGCAGACGCTCACCCTGGATCAGGACTCGAACGGCTTCAACTTCCACTACATGACCTTCACGCAGACCTCGAGCGGCGGCGGGTCCGGCGGCACCGGCACGAGCGGTGACGCGCCGTTCGGCGGGACGCCCGCGGCCGTGCCGGGCACCGTCCAGGTCGCGAACTACGACACGGGCGGCTCGGGCGTCGCGTACAGCGTCGCCTCGGCCAACGGAAGCGCCAACGGCTACCGGTCGGACGGCGTCGACCTGGAGACCACGGCCGACACCCAGGACACGACCGCGGCTGGCGGCACGTACGACATGGGCTGGACGAATGCGGGCCAGTGGTTCAAATACACAGTTGAAGTCGCGACCGCCGGGACCTACACCGTGAGCTTCCGGGTGGCCTCGCCGTACGGGATCACCGACGCGCTGCACATCGCGAACTCGGCCGGTACCAACCTCTCCGGCTCGGTCGCGGTCCCGAACACCGGCGGCTACGAGACGTGGGCGACGGTGACGGCCAGCGTGACTCTGGCGGCCGGCGCGCAGACCCTGACCGTGGATCAGGACTCGAACGGCTGGAACTTCCACTACTTCGCCTTCACGCAGGGTTCGACGAGCGGGGGCGGCGGTGGCACCGGCGGCACCGGCCCGACCGAGTACTGCGGCACGCAGGACCTCGCGCTGGACGAGCCGACCACGGCCTCCTCGGTCTACTCCACCACCGGCAACCCGCCGTCCGCCGCGACCGACGGTGACCCGGGCACCCGGTGGGAGAGCGCGTACAGCGACCCGCAGTGGCTGGAGGTGGACCTCGGTTCGGTGCAGCAGATCTGCGGCATCGAGCTCCTCTGGGAGGCCGCGTACGCCTCGGCGTTCCAGATCCAGGTCTCCAACGACAACGCGACCTGGACGACGGAGTACTCCACCACGGCCGGGACCGGCGGGACGCAGACCTTCAGCATCTCCGTGAACGCCCGCTACGTGCGCATGTACGCCACCGCCCGGGCCACGCAGTGGGGCGACTCGATCTACGAGTTCGACGTCTACGGCCTGACCACGACCGCACCGGTGACCGGCGGCAACGGCACCGGCGGCAACGGGGTCTGCCCGTGGGTCGGGTCCACCGCGCCGGTGGCCCAGCGGGTGCAGCAGGTGCTCAACACCATGGACCAGGCCGAGGAGGTCACCCTGGCTTCGGGCGACGGCGCCACCACGTACATCGGACAGGTCGGCGGCATCCCGAACCTGTGCATGCCGAACCTGAACATCGAGGACGGCCCGTCCGGAGTCGGTGACGGCAACGGCGGCGTGACCGCGTTCCCGGACGGCGAGAACGCCGCCGCGACCTGGGACCCGACGCTGATCGAGCAGGAGGGCGCGGCGAAGGGCGCCGAGTTCGCGGGCAAGGGCGCGAACGTCTCGCTCGGCCCGACCGCGAACCTGGTGCGCGACCCGCGCTGGGGCCGGACGTACGAGACCTACGGCGAGGACCCGTACCTGGCCGGCCAGGTCACCTCGGCCGAGGTGGACGGCCTGCAGAGCCAGGGCGTGATGGCCGACGTCAAGCACGTGGCGGCATACGACCAGGAGCAGTACCCGAACGGCGGCGACAACGAGATCGTCGGTCAGCAGGCCTTGGAAGAGCTCTACCTCGCGCCCTTCCAGAGCGCCGTGGAGCAGGCCGCGCCGGCGTCGTTCATGTGCTCCTACGCCGTGGTCAACGGCGCCCCCTCGTGTGCCAACGCCGACATGCTGGACAACGGGCTCGACAGCCAGGCCGACTTCGGCGGCTTCATCATCTCCGACTGGGGCGCGGCCGGCAACGCGGTCGCGGACGCCGAGGGCGGGATGGACGTGGCCATGCCCTTCACCGACTCCAGCTCAGTCTCCGCCGCCCTGGCCGCCGGGACGCTGAACCAGTCCACGCTGAACGCGGGCGTCGCCAGGATCCTGACGCAGATGTTCGCGTTCGGCCTGTTCGACAACCCGCAGACCGGATCCCTCTCCGCCACCGTCACCACCGCCGCGCACCAGCAGACCGCGCTGCAGATGGGTGAGGAGGGCACGGTCATGCTCAAGAACAACGGCCTTCTGCCGCTGAACCCGAGCGGCAGCGAGTCGATCGCGGTCATCGGCACCGACGGCGGCGCCGCGGTGGAGATCGCCGGCGGCGGCAGCGGCGGGGTGGACAGCAACAACGCGGTCTGGCCGCTCACCGGCATCCAGGACGCGGTCGGGCCCAACGTGAAGGTCACCTACACCGCGGGCGACGACAACGGCACCACCGACATCCCGCAGGCGGTGGCCGCCGCGCAGGCCGCGACAGACGCGATCGTCTACGTCAGCCTGCCCGAGGGCGAGGAGAGCGACCTGACCTCGATCGACCTCTCCAGCACGGACGAGACGATGATCGACG
This sequence comes from Actinospica durhamensis, assembly GCF_018139695.1. Classification (GTDB taxonomy): domain Bacteria; phylum Actinomycetota; class Actinomycetes; order Streptomycetales; family Catenulisporaceae; genus Actinospica; species Actinospica durhamensis. The sequence continues at coordinate 3,207 of NZ_JAGSOG010000083.1, forward strand.
ACGTCGCGGCGGTCAACCCGCACACGATCGTGGTGATCAACAGCGGCGGACCCGTGGTGATGCCGTGGCTGGGCAACGTCGCGGGCGTGTTCGAGAACTGGTACGGCGGCCAGGAGACGGGCGCGGCGACCGCGGCGCTGATCTTCGGCACCGTCGATCCGTCCGGCAAGCTGCCGGTCACCTTCCCGTCCAGCCTCAGCCAGGTCCCGGCGCAGACCACCGCGCAGTGGCCCGGCACCGCGACCGGCACGACCTACAGCGAGGGCGTGGACATCGGCTACCGCTGGTACCAGTCCCAGAACATCACTCCGGCCTTCCCCTTCGGTTACGGCCTGTCCTACACCGACTTCTCCTTCTCCAACCTCAGCGTCGGGGCCTTCAACTCCGACGGCAACGCGACCGTGACCGCGACGGTGACCAACACCGGCTCGGTGGCCGGCGCCGACGTGGCGCAGCTGTACGTGGGCGACCCGGCCGCCAGCGCGGATCCGCCGGAGCAGCTCAAGGGCTTCCAACGCGTCTCGCTCACCCCGGGCCAGAGCGCCACGGTCTCCTTCCCGATCGACATCCACGACCTGGCCTCCTGGTCCTCGGCGGACAACCAGTGGGAGGCGCAGGCCGGCACGTACTCGATCAAGGTCGGAGACGCGTCGAACAACCTGCCGCTCTCTGGCACGACCAGCCTGGCCCAGAAGCTCACCGGCCAGATCGCCGCCGGCGCCTCCGGAGCCGGCGTCTCCCTGGCCAACACCGCCGTCAGCGCGAACGTCACCGCCAACAGCGGCGTGCCGGGCGCCGAGACCGTCGGCGTGGTCAACCCCTTCGGCTACAGCAGCCCGAAGGGCGCCGCGGTCTCGTTCCCGATCCAGGCCGTGGACTCCAACACGGCGCAAACCCTCACCCTCACCGCGACCGGCCTACCCCCGGGCATCACCATCGCCTCCAACGGCACGGTCTCCGGCACCGGCACCACCCTCGGCACCTACACGGTCACAGTGACGGCGAAGGACACGGCAGGAGTCACCGGCACGGCGACGTTCGTCTGGTCCGTCGTGCAGTAGGCGGCAGGCAGTAGTCGAACATCGAAAGCCGTATCAGCACACAGTTCGCCCGGCCGAGGGAACTCGGCCGGGCGAATGCCGTCTATCGCGGCGGCGGGAGTAGGGATCTCCCCGCCACCCGGCGCCGGTGATTGAGGTATGGCGCGGCATGCTCGGGACAGAGGTAGAGGGTCAGACCCTCGGGCGTGGCGATGCGACTGAGCCCACCCCACCTCCGTGTCGGATCCAGCTCGACGAGTTTGGCCTCCAGCTCCCGGAAGTCCGCCTCGCTCGAGGCCCGTTCCATCGGCGCGTCTCCCACGTTCGGACCGTCCCCGGCCGTGATGACGAACTGCTCGGGCAAGTCCTCGACCAACGCCGAGAACAGCTCGATGTCCGCCTTCCGCCGGTCGTTGAGGTGCTCGACGGTGACGCCGAGGATCGGTCCGGCCAAGGGGGCCACGTGCTTGAGCACGAGGAGCAGCTCGCGCAGATAGGGGCCGATGCGGCGCAACCAGAGTGGCGACTCGCTGAACTGGTAGACGCCCGCGCCGCCCGGCAGCGGGTGCCAGCTGCCCGGCTCCTCGCAGTAGAGGGAGAGCTCGAACCGTGCCCCGCGGACCCGCCCGCCATGCAGCTCGGCGACGGTGAAGACGCTCGGGCACCTGGTCTCGAGTCCCTCCTGGACCTGCTGCTGCAGTTTGAGGAACATCCGCTGCCCGTCGCCGGCGTGCTCCTCGAGCCGCTCCAGTACATTCGTACCCTGTTTCTCCAGCCGGGCCAGGGCACCGCGGATCTCCTCTCGCTCCGAGGGCGGCAGGCCGAGCAGCAGCAGCGGTACGTGGACGGATTCGCCGGTCCGGTGGCACTCGATGTCCAGCCGCGGCGGGGTCCGTTCGAGGCGGCGTTGCAGGTCCTCGTAGGCGAACAGCTCGGTGCAGCCCGGGCTGCACTGGCAGGGCACGAGGCGTTTGACGTGCAGACCGGGGTAGCGGCCGAGCGTCAGGTTCAGCCCGTCATCGAGCACTGCGAAAAACGTGGCGGGCGACGGTCCGCGCACGGCGAGCTCGACGGTGTTGCGGTGCTGGTCCGCGCGGATCAGGGCTCGATGACGCCCGTCCGGGTGCGCCAGCACCGCGCCGGTGCGCCAGTGCGTGTCGGTGGTGAAGCGGTGCGACCGCGCGATGAACCAGGTCGGGATGCCCGGCGGCGTCGTGTTGAGCTGGTAGTGCACCCGGACCTCGTGCTCCTCGGCTCCCGGTGCCACCCGGTCCCACTGCTCCTGGTACGCGGCCGGCGCGCTCCACGGCAGCCGTTCGACCACGAGGCTCAGATCGTCGCCGTGTTCGCCGTCGGTCTTGTACGACAGGTCGTACTCCTCCATCATGCCGAGAAAGTGGTCGCGCATCCCGCGATCCAGGTCCTCCCAGAGCGCGTCGAGGTGGCCGCGGCTGAGCAGGCCGTGACAGTGCTCGACCTCGGGGCTGTCCAGGACGCGGCTGATGTAGGAGTTGACCCACTCGGGCCGCAGGATGACCGTGTCGCGCAGCTCGCGCACGTCCATGTGGAACAGGATCGCGCCGAGGGCGTGCAGCGCGCTCGCGATGAACCGCTGGTGCTGCGTGTTGGCGAGTCCGCTCTCGCGCATCGTGAGCCACAGCCGGGCAGGCGTGACGTGTTTGTCCGGCAGTGCCTGTACGGCGTTCGCGGCGTTCAGCCAGGTGGTCGGCCACTCGATCCCCATCAGGGGCAGATTCGCCGCGGTGTCGGCGATGCTGCCGCGCAGCTTGTCGATTCCGTCCCCGGTCTCGTTGTCGATCGCGACGCTCGCGACGATCTGCGGGTATTCGCCCCGGAGGTCGTCGTAGGGCAGATCCACGGGCCTTCCCTCGGGCGGCGCATTCGTCGCGACGAGCACCACGGGCGACTTCGGCGCCCGCGCCGCGATGATGTCCAGCCAGTACCTCAGCCGCCCCTGGTCCCAGCCGAGGCGGTTGTTCCACAGCAGCAGGAAGAGCGAGCGGTCGGTCAGGAAGAACTGGTGGGTGGCGTGATAGATCTCCTGGCCGCCGAAGTCCCAGGTACGCAGGTACATCCGAGTCCCCGGCCGTTCGGGATGCGGAACGCGGTAGTCGAAGGTGCGCATCCCATGGGTCGTGGACTCCTTCGGGTCGAAGGGCTCATCGATCAGGCTCTTGATGGTGGAGGTCTTCCCGACGCCGCCCTGTCCGACGACCAGCATCTTCGACTCCCACTGATGCGACGAGCCGCGCCGGCACTCCGCCAGGAACTCGAGGACCGCCGAGATACCGTCGGCGGCGATCTCCGGAGGCGGGCTGATCAGCGGATTCGAGTGGACGTCGAGCTCCTTGAGGTACGGCATGTCCAGGAGCCGGTCGTCGAGCGTGCGGATCGCGTTCCGGTCGAGGCCGAGCTTGTGCAGGCGCAGATCAAGCACTGCGGGTGGTACTGCGGTGAGTTGATTCCCGGAGAGACTGAGCGACTTCAGGAGATACAGGCGGCTCAGCCCTGGGGGAACTTCGGAGATGAGGTTGTCATCCACCCTGAGATTCCGCAGTGAACGCAGTGAATCGACCTCGTCCGGCAGAACCTCGAGCTTGTTGCTCGCGAGTTCCAGGTTCTCCAATCTGCGAAGGGACCGGATCGATGCGGGAAGCCGGGCGAGCTCGCTTCCCCCGGCGAAGAGACTCTGCAATCTCGTCAGTCCACCGATCCATTGGGGGAGCTCTCTGAGCCCCGTTTCGTACGCGTTGAAGTGCATGAGCTTGCGCAGGTTGGCTATCGAATCCGGGAGCGTGTCGATGGGGGACGAGTAGAACGACAGTGTACGAAGCTGGGTGAGTTCACCGATCCAGTCGGGCAGTTCGTCCAGGTCGAGTTTGTTGAGCCACAGTACCTGCAGCCCCCTGAGGGACCGGACCCACGCGGGAACCTCGGCCAGCCCGCTGCCGACGCCCAGTCCGGTCAGGCTCGGGAGATCGCCGATCCAGGCAGGCATTTCGGCGAGCGAGGAGTTTTCGAAGTACAGGGCGCGTATCCGGGCGTGGCCGCGGAGCGTGGCAGGAACCTCAGTGATCGGGTTCGCTGACAGAGCGAGCAGCTGCAGCCGAGGTAACTCTGCCACCCAGTCAGGCACCGTGGTCAGCCCGACGCTCTGGAGCCACAACTGCTCCAGCCGACGCAGCCGTGCCATCGCCGCAGGCAGCGACTCGAGCCTGGAGCCGGCGCAGGACAATGTGATCAGTTTGTCGAGTGACGAGATGGAGCCCGGTATTTCAGTCAGCACGTTGTCGTCGAGGATCAACCGGCGCAGATCCCGGCACCGCGTGATACAGGATGGAAACTCGGCCAGCTGATTGCTGCCAAGCGCGAGGTCGCGTAGACGACTGAACTCGCCCAGCCAGGCCGGCACGGTGGCGAGCTGGTTTCCCTGGGCGTGAAGGAGGTTGAGCCTCTTGAGCGCCCGCAGCGATTCGGGGAGTTCGGCCAGGGAGCAACCGTCGATCTTCAAGCTCCGCAGCCTCGCCAGCTGTGCGGTCCAGGCAGGGACAGCTTTCAGTTCGTTGCCGCCGATGGCCAGTGCGGTGAGTCTGTGCAGGTGCGGGATGGTATTGGGCAGTTCCTTCAGTGCGTTGGCCTGAACGTTGAGCGAGCGCAGTGCCGTGAGGTTCCCCACGACCTCGGGCAGCGCGCGAAGGTCGTTAGCTTGCACGTTCAGGGATCGGAGCGATGTCAGCTCGCCGATCCAGTCCGGAAGTCCTCGAAGCTGATTGCCACTCAGGTCCAGGGCGGTCAGCCGGCCGAGGTGCCGCAGCACGGCAGGAACGCGGTCGAAGTGGTTGGCCGAGGCCTCGACGCGCTCGAGCCGCCGCATATCGCCGAACCACGGCGGCAGGTCCGTCAGCCAGTTGCGTGACACGTCGAGCGCGGTCAACCGTGGGAGTGAAGGCAGCCAATCGGGCAGCTCGCCCAGCTGGAGATCACCGATGTACAGCGCGCCGAGCGCGTGCAGACCGGCGATCCAATCCGGCAACCGCGCGATGTCGGTGCCCGTGATGCCCAGGACCGCCAGCTGACGTAGCCCGGTCACCGAATCGGGAAGGCCTGTCAGGAAGTTGCGGTGCAGTCGCAGGCTTCTGAGCTCGGTCAGTCCGCCGATCCAGTCCGGAAGCTCGGTCAGATCGTTGTCGTCGAGATGGAGAACCTCCAGCGAAGAGCGCTCGGCCATCCACGAGGGCAGTTGCTCCAACTGGTTCTGCTGCAGGTACAGCTTGCGCAGGCCTTCAATCTCGCGCAGTTCCTCCGGCACCTGCGTCAGCTGGAGGTCTTTGAGCCACAGCGAGGTCTTCCCTCGCCGGATCGCCCGGCGTATCCGCAGTCGTGCCTCGTCCTCGCCCCAAGTCATCGCGCCCTCCCCGCCCTGCTATACCCACTTCGGCGTCGGCGCAGTGGGGGTTTTCAGGATGGTTCGGGTGGGGCCGCCGTAGAAGCAGTAGTCGCACAGGACGCCGTGGCGCCAGCGTTCGGCGGTGTCCTCGCTGCCGCCGCCGGCCTTGTAGCCGAGCGGCTTGAGGTTGTGCTCGAGGCTGTCGAGGTACTCGGGGGCGTGGTTGTGGGCGGAGATGACGGGGACTTCGATGCAGCGGATCAGCAGGTCGGTGCGGTGGATGCGGGTGCGGCGCTGGCGGCGCCAGGCGGGGACCTTGCGGATTTTGCCGTCGGGGTAGTGCATGGTGGGGAAGCCGGGGTCGAGGAATATCTCGCGCGGCGCCCAGAAGACGTAGGGGTGGTGGCGGTCGACGACGTCGGTCAGGCCGACGCGCAGGGAGCCTTCGTAGTACACGAATTCGGGCATCAGGGCGTCGGCCGGGCGGTAGACCTTGCAGGTGACGGTCCAGGTGTCGTTGTAGACGAGGTCGCCGGTCGGGCCGTCGGCGCGCTGGACGGCGATCGTGGTGGCGGCGGCGGTGAACGGGGTGTCCCGGTGGAGTACGTGGGCCGAGGTGTCGTTGCGCTTGGCGTTCCAGGCTATTCGGATGCCGAGGGCCGGGTCGAGCAGTGAGGTGACGTTGCTGACCGACAGCTGCACCGGGATCGGGGCGAGGCTGGTCAGCGAGTGGCTGTCGTCGGCGGACAGTGCGAAGGCCGGGGCCTTGAAGGCGCCGGCGGCGGGGGCGGGGCCGGTGGTGCTGACCGCGATGTAGGTGGCGAGTTCGCCGCCGGGGGCCGCCGGGTCGTTCTGCGGCGGGAAGACGACGACGCCGAGGACGTTGAACGCGGTGGTCCACTGCGGCGAGCCGGGGACGGGCGTCGATCCGCTCAGCCCCATCGTGGTCGAGCTGTCCGGGAACAGCTGGCCCCCGATGTACGTGTCCACGGCGCCGTTGATGGCGCCCTTGAACAGGAACGGGCCGAGCGGGAACAGGTCGCCGATCGCGGTCAGGTCCGGCACCGAGAGCGACCAGCTCACCATGACGATGTCGCAGTACGGCGAGCCCTGCCCGTAGATCATGATCGGGCACAGGGAGATGGAGAAGGTGAACGAGATGCTGCTCTCGTTGAGCGTGATGTGGTCCGGCGGCGGGGGAGTGCCGGTCGAGGGCTCTGGGCCGAAGTAGAGCAGGTTGCCCTCGAGGGTGAGCGTCAGGCAGGGGTATATGTTCGAGGGTAGATTCGGCGCGGCGGTGCCGGGCTGCGCGACCGCGCCCTGCGCCGCCAGGGACACGTTGCTGATCGCGACGCCACCGATCGGGATGACCAGGGTGATCTGGTCGCCGGGCGTGGCGGTGCCGCCGATCTCCAGGACCCACGGCGGGCCGTCCCCGGTGATCTGCGCGGTTTCGGACACGGCGGTGTGCGGCGGGCTGCCGAACGGGGGCGTGACCTGCGCGGTGATCGTGGGCGAGAGCATCGAGATCGGGCCGGTCATCGTGATCTTCGCGCCGGAGCGGCTGACGGTGATCGAGCCGTACTGCAGCCACTGCTGCACGTTGTACGTGGTCAGCGTCTTGTAGAGCTGTTCGGCGATCTTGTCCGGGGTGTCCCCGGCGACGACGGTGTAGACGATGGGCAGGTCGTCCGGGTCGATGGCCAGCAGCGAGCCGGACAGCTGCTGCGAGGCCGGGCCGTTGACCACGGCGCACAGGAAGTCGGAGTCGATCGCGGCGGCGAGGTTCACACCGTCGCCGCCGTGGCCCCCGAAGGTGTAGCCGTCGGGCCCGGTGACGTAGCCGTCGTTGCCGTACTCGAAGTACAGCGGCGAGGGGGAGGGGGCGGTGATGAGGTTCACCAGTTCGGCGGCGACGCCGGAGGTGTACGGAGACACGTCGCTCGCCACGTCGAGCACGCCGTCGAGCGGTACGACCACGACGTCTGATACGTCGACGCCGACCTTGAAGCCGTTGAAGTCGACCGTGAACGTGCCCGCCGCGCCCGGGACGGTGAAGGTGAGCGCGCTCGCCGGGATGGCGTGCAGCGCCGCGTTGAACTTGGCGAGCACCTTACTGTCGGCCAACGCCTTCTGGTAGACGGAGGGCAGCGGCGGTCCGTAGAGCACGGACACTTCCAGGAAGCTCGCCGACGTCCCGGCCGGGTCCAGCCCGATCGACAGGGAAAGCGGCGTGAGGTCGACGACCGGCGGGACGCTCAGGCTCGTGGACAGCGTCACCTGGACCTCGAGCAGGTCGGCCCCGTCCGCGGTGAGCTGGATCGTGCCGGTCGCGGACAGGGCGAGGTCGATCAGGTTGCCCGCGTTCGCGGTGAAGCTCACCCGCGGCGCGGCCAGCGCGACCGAGCCGGACAGGCCGACCTGGGTGCCGTCCACCGTCACCAGGTTCGGGACGGTGAACGAGGGCATGGTGACAGCGGCCGTCGCGGCGGCCAGGAACCCGTTCACCGCGTTCGCGGCGATGCTGGTGACTACTGCGAAACCGGCGGTTCTCTTGTTCGCCACATTCGACCTCTGCGACAGGAAATCCCTGATGAGAAAGCCCGGAAAAGAAGGCTGTGAAAACGCGGAATGGCAGATAGGCACTCCCGGGAGTACTTATCTACCATACGAGTTCCGTGTGGGAGACCCGCCGCGCCCGCCACTGTAGCGGACCCGGTACGGGCTGTCGATGACGCAGTGGTCTGAGTAACGATGCGCGACCCGGGGAGGTCGCGGGGCTGTCGCGGGGAGGTCGTGGGGCAGCCGTGGGGCTGTCGCGGGCCGGACCGGCCGAGCGGAATACGCCGCCGAAGTGCCTGGCCGCAGCCGGATGTGCATGCTGGTCCCGGGCCGCTCGACGGTGTTCATCCGCTGCTCGTGGGTCGGTTCAGTCCGCAGAGGTTCGACCCGTCGGTCGCGGTCGACGACCATGCCGTCCTCGCGCCGCGGCCGTCGCACCGCCGCCGATCCGCGGTCGGCACCGTGGGCGGCGTCGGGCTGAGTAGCCCGACCAGCCGCCCGCCGGCCGCCGGCCTCGGGATCAGTCGACCGGGAAGAGCACCGACCTGGAGTCCGGGAACGGGATGTACGTGGTCGAGTGGGCAAACACCTTGAAGGCCGCGCCGTTGCAGCCCGGGAGGGTGAAGACGTAGGCGTCGCGGTCGGTGAGGTTGGAGATCGGGCCGGCGACGTTCTGCGCGTTGATCGCGAGGCAACGGTCGTTGGGCGGGTTCACCAGCGCCTGCTGGCCGTCGTTGTGGTTCCAGTACAGGAACTGGCCCGTCGCGCGGGGCTGCGGCTTCGATTCGGCGTAGGCGAGGCCGGCCGGGGCCGCGAGGGCGAAGGCGCCGGCGAGGCCGACCGCGGCGAGAGGGCGGGAGATGCGCATGGCTGGGGGCTTCCTTTCGAGGTGAGGGTGGCGGAGTTCCGCCGGGCGGGTTCTCCCCTTGGCCCGATCGAGATACTCCGATAATCACACCAAGGTGTAGATGGACCAGGCCCCGTGTTGCCGACCCCGTGACGGGGTGTTAGACGCGATGCCTGAAGGATGGTCAGCAGGCGCGCGCCCGCCGTGCCGGGAACGGCGGTTCCCGGTCTGGCGAGCGCAATTCGGGCGCGATACAGTCGTGGTGGCAGTCACACCTGCCTGATCCGAGTTGCTCCGACCCGGCGTCGGCGGTAGCGCTCGAGGACAAGAGCGGCGCAGCCCTCGTGTGGTGTTGACCTTCCCCCACTCCATCGTGACCAGCGGTGGCCAGGGCGCCGGGCCGAGGCTGCCGGATCGAGGGCGCGATGTCGCACGACAAGATCAAGGAAGCGGCGCGTCGGCGGATGGCGGCGACGGGTGAGTCGTATGCCGCCGCACGGCGCCACGTCCTGGCGCAGTACCGGGCCGCGGGGGCCGGGGGCGAAGAAGGCGGCGGGAACGGCACGCCGCCCGGGCAGCCGCCGACCCGACCCGAGACGACCCCACCGGCGCCGACCGGAGCGCCGCAGCGGTTCGCGATCAGCTACGACGGGATGGGCCGGTTCTCCCGGTGGGCCGACACCGCGCTCGGCGGCGGTCCGGACGGTGGCCGCGTCGAGATCCACGCCGACGAACTCAGGCTCCGGATGGCCGACTTCGCCGTCGACGTACCGCGCGCGTCGGTGCGCGCGGTGGCTGCGTCGTCCTTGCGCACCCGGGGCACGATCGGCGTGCACAGCCGCCGCGGCTCGTGGCTGGCGAACGGTTCCGCGCACGGTCTGGTGGAGATCACCATCGACCCTCCCTGCCGCACCGAACGCTGCCTGTCCAGCTTCTTCGCCCGGATGGAGGTGAAGGCGCTGATCGTGAGCCTGGTCGAGCCGGACGGCTTCATCGCCGCCGCTCGGGGATGGCTGACGCCGCGTTAGCATCGGGGACGCGGGGCCTGACGCCCCGTTCGGCGTTCGGCCGTCCGGCGATTGGGCCGTTCGGCCGTCCGTGCGGGCGCGGGCGCCGGCGGGGGCAGAGGATGAGCGTTGTGTGCCCACGAGATCGGGAGCAGAAGTTGTCAGAGCTGACGTCCATCCCCAGCGCCCACGGATTCGCCGAGACGGTGACGCGGGTCGAACAGCAGATCGCCGCGCGCGGTGCGACGGTCTTCGCGCGCTTCGACCACGCCGCGAACGCGCGCGAGGCCGGCCTGCACATGCCGCCGACGACGGTGCTGGTCTTCGGCGCGGCGCGCGGCGGCACGCCGGTGATGAACGCGAGCCCGGACCTGGCCTACGAGCTGCCGCTGAGGCTGCTCGTCCGGCAGCACGAGGATCAGGTCGAGCTGCTGTACCGCTCGATCGACGCGTGGGCGGCGCAGTACGGCGTGCCGGCCCAGGTGATCGCGCCGTTGCGCCTGGTGGAGAAGGTCGCCGCCGCCGCTGCCGCAGCGGACTGATTTCAGAGTTCTGAGCTGGGCGGGCTCGGCCAGGCCCCGTGGCAGTTGACTAGACAGACCTGTCTGTATAAAGTACCGGCAGAGGTAGACAGACCTGTCTTTTCAATCCCTCGAGGAGCCTACCGTGACCGACACCGCCTCCGTCCCCAGAGTCAGCTCCCCGCCCGCCGAGCGCGGGCACCCCTGGGTCGACGGCCGGGTGCGACCCCTCCCGCTGCGCACCGCCGAAGCCGTCCCCGGCTCGGCCACCACCGTCGCCGACACGGTCACCACCGCCGACGTCACCGACACCGCGCGGGCCTCGCGGTTCCCGCGGCTGTCCGGGCGGCCCGCGATCTTCCTGCTCGCCTCGCTGGTGGTCACGGCGCTGGCCTCCTCCGCCGCGCCCACCCCGCTCTACGCGATCTACCAGGCGCGCTGGGGCTTCAGCCCGATCACCACCACCGTCGTCTTCGGCGTCTACGCGCTGGCCGTGCTGGTCTCGCTGCTGACGCTCGGCAAGCTCTCCGACCACCTCGGCCGCCGGCCGGTGCTGCTGGCCGCGCTCGTGGTGCAGGCCGCCTCGCTGGTGTTGTTCACCACCGCGGACGGCGTGCCCGAGCTGCTGGCGGCCCGGGTGATCCAGGGCCTGTCCACCGGCGCGGCCCTCGGCGCGATCGGCGCCGGCATGCTCGACATCGACCGGGAGCGCGGTACCTTCGCCAACGCCGTCTCGCCCGGGATGGGCACCGGCAGCGGCGCGCTGATCTCGGCCCTGTTCGTGCGCTACCTGCCGGCTCCGACGCACCTGATCTACTTCGCCCTGCTCGGCGTCCTCGCACTCCAGGCTCTCGGAGTCGTGCTGATGCGCGAGACCGTGACGCGCAAGCCCGGTGCGCTGGCCACGCTCGTCCCCGAGATCCGGCTCCCGCGTGAGCTGCGCGGATCGATGCTGGTCGCGGCTCCGGTGCTGTTCGCGGTGTGGGCGGTGGCGGGCCTGTACGGCGCGCTCGGCCCGGCCCTGGTGAACACGCTGACCGGCTCGCCCGACACCGTGCTGGGCTCGGCGAGCCTGACCGCACTGGCCGGTACGGCGGTCGTCGCGGTCATCGCGCTGCGCCGCGCGCAGGCCAGGACCGTCATGCTGACCGGCATCCTCGCCCTGGTCGGCGGTGTGGCGGTGACGCTGCTCGCCCTCGACATCCGTTCGCTCGCGCTGTTCTTCGTCGGCACGGTGGTGAGCGGGGTCGGCTTCGGCAGCGGCTTCCAGGGCGGCATCCGCACGGTGGTCCCGCAGGCTCGGCCGCACGAGCGCTCGGGCGTGCTGTCCCTGCTCTACACCATCTCCTACCTGGGCATGGGCCTGCCCGCGGTGATCGCCGGCTTCCTGGTCGTGCACGGCGGCGGCCTGGTCACCACGTCCTACGAGTACGGCGCGGCCGTGATCGTGCTGGCGGCCGCGGCCCTGGCCGGACTGCTGCGCGGCCGGCCGTCGGCGGAACTACACTAGAGGTGACTAGACAGGTCAGTCTGTTCAGTGTTCCGTCCTATCAGGAGGTGTTCCCGATGGCTGTCCGGAGCGAGGTCAGGGGCTCGGCGCGGGAGCGTCTGTTGGCCGCGGCCGACGAGCTCTTCTACGAGGAAGGCGTGCGCACCGTCGGCATCGACCGGGTGATCGAGCACGCGGGTGTGGCGAAGGCGTCGCTCTACAACACCTTCGGCAGCAAGGAGGCGCTCATCCGCGCCTACCTCGATCGGCGGCACGAGCGGATCACCGCCCGCGTCGCCGGGCACATCGCCCGCTACGACACCCCGCGCGAGCGCCTGCTCGCGGTCTTCGAGGCGCAGCGCGAACTGGCCGAGGAGCAGGGCTTCCGGGGCTGCGCGTTCGTCCGGGCCAGTGCCGAGGCCCATGCCGGGGACCAGGTCGAGCAGGCCTCCTCCGACTACCGGGCCTGGGTCCGCGCGCTGTTCACCGACCTCGCCGCGCAGACCGGCGTGGCCGATCCGGTGGCCCTTGGCCGCCGGATGCACCTGCTCTACGACGGCGGCAGCCTCTCGGCCCGGATGGACCACGACCCCTCCGCCTACACGGTCTCCCGGTCCACCGCCGAGACGCTGCTCGACCTCGCGCTGGCGCAGTCGAACAGATGACTGTCATTCGTGCATTCATACACGTGGCGGTGCGACGCACCCTTTCAGCCTAGTAGATAGTTGTCTGGGTGATTCGCGCCGATATGATCCCGCTTCGTGGCAGAAGGCAGGGGTGACGGGGCATGCGAGAGCGTCGATGTGGTCGTACTCGGCGCGGGGCCGGCCGGGCTGACGCTCGGCAATGTCCTGATCGACGCGGGGATCGACTGCGTCATCCTGGAACGCACCAGCCGTCGGCAGGTGCAGACCAGGACCAGGGCCGGATTCCTGGCCGAGAACACGGTCCGGATCCTGGAGCGCCACGGCCTGGCCGACGGGCTGCGCCGCCGCGGCCGTGAGCACAGCCGGTGCGAGTTCCGCACCGAGGACGGCCGGTTCGCCCTCGACTACGCCGGCCTCGGCCGAGGCGAGCGGCACACGGTGTATCCGCAACAGGAACTCGTCTCCGATCTGCTGGCGTGTTTCCTGGCCGCCGGCGGCCGGATCCGCTTCGAGACCGAGGCGAGCGCCGTGCTCGACGCGGACACCGACCGGCCCCGCGTCCTGGTACGGGACCGGGACGGGCGCCCGGACCGCTGGCGGGCCCGGTACGTCGCGGGCTGCGACGGACGCCACGGTGCGGCCCGCAATTCGCTGCCGCCCGGCGCGGTACGGCGTCACCACAGCGACCACGGCCTGTCCTGGCTCGGGCTGCTGGCCGAGGCGCCGCCGAGCATGCCGGCGGTGGCGTACGCGGTGCACGGCCGCGGATTCGCCGGGCACATGGCCCGTACCGCCGAGGTCACGCGCTACTACGTGCAGTGCGAACGCGGCACCTCGGCCGAATCCTGGTCCGAGGACCGCATCTGGGACGAACTGGCACTGCGGATGCGTACGGCCGACTACGGCCCGCTGAATCAGGGCCGCGTCATCCAGCGCGGCATCGTCGATCTCGAATCCGATGTCCTCGAACCGCTGCGCCACGGCTCCCTCTTCCTCGCCGGCGACGCGGCGAGCCTGCTCAGCCCCTCCGCCGCGAAGGGCGCGAACCTGGCCGTGCTTGAGGCCGAGATCCTGGGGCAGGCGCTGATCGCCGACCTGCTGCGGGGCGATTCCGCAGGCCTGGAACGCTATTCGGACCAGTGCCTTTCCGTCATCTGGCGCGCCCAGGAGTTCTCGCACTGGATGATCCGGCTGCTGCACGACGTCCCGGGCCCGGACAGTTCGTTCCAGCACGCGCTGCGCCGCTCCCGCCTCGCGTCGCTGCGTACCTCGCGCAGCCGCCAGAACTGGTTCGCGGAGAACTACGTCGGCGTCTGAGTACTGATTCACCTTCATGACCACCTCCACTTCAGAAGACCACCGATCGGTCGGAATGAGGAAACTTTGCTGATGACGGGGACGATCCTCGGCGATGCCGCACGCCTGCGCGTGACCGCCGACTTCGTCAGGGACCAGGACACCGCCACGCTGCTGCCGCTGCTTCTGCCGGGCCTCGACGGCCCCGAACTCAGGGCCCTGGCCGACCGCTGCCGCTTCGCCCACGCGGCGCTGGCCGTGTTCCCGCCGGACCTCGAGTCACTGCGGACCGACCTCGCCGAGTGCGGCCTGGCGACGGACGCGCCGCCGCGGCCGAGCACCGTCGTGCGGGCCCGCGTGGCCGCGCGCTACCGGCGCGCCGCTACCGACCTCGATGTACGGATCCTGCGTCCGGTGGCGCACGGCCGGTGCGGCGAGCGACGCGCGGTGGAGGTGTTCGCGCTGACCGTGCCGCCGGGCTCGGACCTGGCGGACATCGCGGCCGACGAACGGGTACGGGAGAACGAGGCCCACGTCGCCTTCGAGATCGAACACCCCGACCCGCTCGTGCTGCACGGCCTGCGCGCGATCTTCGCCCGGCACGGTGCGCTGCCCGAGGGCGGCGGCTACAACCCGCACGAGAACGGCACCGTGTTCTACTTCGCCGCGCCGCCGGACTCGAAGGCCGGCTACCGGCGCGTCGAGCTCTACGCCCCGGGCGATCACCGCGACGTCCTCGCGCCGCACCTCGACGAGCTGCGCACGCACGCGCCGGCCGAGACGCTGCTGCGCCTGCTGACCGGAGCGTGGACCACCCAGGCTCTCGCGACCTTCGCCGACCTGCGGCTGCCGGAGGCCATGGACACGGAGTCAGGGATCGATGTCGAGACGCTGGCGCGAAGGGCCGGCGCGCATCCTGAGAGCCTCGCCACGCTGCTGCGCTACCTGACGATGCTCGGCGCGGTGACCCGGGACAAGGCAGGCTTCCGGCTCACCGCCGTCGGCGCTCTGCTGCGCGAGGACGAGCCGTACTCGATGCGTGCACTGGCCCTGATGTACGGAGGCTCGTTCTATCACTCCTTCGCGCAACTCGGATACGCGGTGCGGACCGGGCGCGAGGCGTTCGCCCACCTCTTCGGTGTGAACCACTTCGAGTACTTCGCCCGGCGTCCCGAGCTCGCAGACCTCTTCGACCGCTCGATGGCCGCGAGCGCGCGCATGTTCGACCCGGTCCCGGCGCATCCGGTCTTCGCGCCGACGGCCACCGGCGCCTCGGCCACCGTCGTCGACGTGGCGGGCGGGAACGGCGACCTGCTGGGACGCATCCTCACCGCCCATCCGCACCTGCACGGGATTCTGCTCGAGCGCCCGCACGCGGTCGAGGCCGCTCGCGCGACCATGGCCGCGGCCGGCTGCGCCAGCCGTTGCACGTACCGCGCGGGCGACTTCGCGGACGTCCTACCCGGCGGGGATGTCTATATCCTGTCACGCGTCCTGCACGACTGGGACGACGAGCGCTGCCGCGAGATCCTGCGGCACTGCGCCGCCGCGATGCCGGCCGACGCGGACCTGCTCATCCTCGAGCGGGTGCTGCCCACCGACGGCTCGCCGTCCCTGGCCACGGCCTGGGACCTGCACATGATGTGCAACGTCGGCGGCCGCGAACGCAGCGCCGGACACTACGCGCGGCTGCTGGCCGACACCGGGTTCGAGCTGATCGACCGGGCGCCGCTGCCGCTGGACGGCAGCCTGCTGCGCGCTCGCAGGACACGAATGGTCGGATGACTTCGGCGCACGCGCCCCGCCGGCGGCGCGATCCGCCGCGAAAGGACCGAACCGCAGGTCAGTGTACTGATCGAAAACGAAGCATTGACGCGGGATGTGGTCTGGACCAATATACGCCGTAAGCGTTTCCGGGCCGTGGACCTGCGGCCCCGCGTGGAAAGCCGGAACGACGATGAATACCCACAGAACCCACTCCACTTCCGGACGCGGCCGCACACCACTGCGGCGTCGCGTCGCGGCGTGGATCGCGGCGCCTGCGATGGCGATCGCGCTCAGTGCCGCGGTCGGGGCCACCCCGGCCTCGGCCACCACCGTGCCGGGGCCGCCCTCGGGCTGGTCCACGGTCTTTAGCGACGGCTTCTCCGGGGCGTCCGGCAGCGGCATCGACTCGCAGTGGATGTATGACACCGGGGCCGGTTCGAGCTTCGGCACCGGTGAGATCGAGACGATGACGAACTCGACCTCGAACGTGCACCAGGACGGCAGCGGGCACCTGGACATCACGGCCCTGGGCAGCGGCAGCAGCTGGACCTCCGGGCGGGTGCAGACCACCAGCGCGAACGTCGGCGCCCCGGCGGGCGGCGAGCTGGAGGTGACCGCGTCGATCGAGCAGCCCTCGGGCGGGCTCGGGTACTGGCCGGCGTTCTGGATGCTCGGGCCGGGCCAGTGGCCGGAGAACGGCGAGATCGACATCATGGAGGACGTCAACTCGCTCTCCGAGCTCTCGGGCACCGTGCACTGCGGGGTGGACCCGGGAGGTGCGTGCAACGAGCCCGACGGCATCGGCAGCGGCCTGGTCGGCTGCGGCGGGTGCCAGTCCGGGTTCCACACGTACACGATGATCCTGAACCGGACGAACACCTCGGCCGAGTCCATCACCTTCTACCTCGACGGCAACGCGTACTTCACCGTCACCGAGGCGCAGGTCGGCACCAGCGTGTGGCAGGCCGCGTTCGACCACAACCTCTCGATCATCCTCGACCTGGCCATGGGCGGGGCCTACCCCAACGGCGTGTGCGGCTGCACCAGCCCCACCTCCGCCACCACCTCGGGCGGCACCATGAGCGTCGCCTACGTCGCCGCGTACAGCACGAGCAGCGGTAGCAGCGGCGGGGGTGGCGGCGGTGGCACCTCCGGCCAGTGGACCGGCGCGATCACCGGCTACCAGGGCCTGTGCCTGGACGACCGCAGCGCGAGCACCGCGCTCTACAACCCGGTCCAGGTCTACACCTGCAACAACACCAACGCCCAGCAGTGGACGGTGGTCGAGGCGGGCAGCACCATCCGGGTCTTCGGCGACTGCCTGGACATCAACGGAGGCGGTACCGCCGACGGCACAGCCGTGGATCTCTATACGTGCAACGGCACGGGAGCACAGGTCTGGGAACCCCAGTCCAACGGAGAACTCTACAATCCACAGTCGAATAAGTGTCTTGACGACACCGGCTACGGCGGATCCGGTACCCAGCTGCAGATCTGGGACTGCGCGGACACCTCCAACCAGCAGTGGGTGCTGCCGGCCGGCGCGGTCTAAGCCGGCCCGCCTCAGCTGAACCGAGGCACCACCCGCACCACCCGCACCACACACCCGGCCCCCGCGCGCCCACCCGGCGCGCGGGGGCCGACGCGCAACGGCCCGGGCGGGATGATTGACTGGGGCTCATGGCGAACACCTCCGCGGCCCTGCGCGTCGGCCTCATCGGCTTCGGCACGGCCGGCCGCTTCTTCCACGCCCCGCTGCTCGCGACCACCCCCGGCGTCGAGCTGACCGCGGTGGTCACCTCGAATCCGGAGCGCGCCGGGCAGGCGGTGTCCGCGTATCCGGGCGTGACCGTCGTGGGCGCGCCGGAGCAGCTGTGGCCGCTGGGTCTCGACCTGATCGTGGTGGCCTCGCCGAACAAGTCGCACGTGTCGCTGGCCGAGGCGGCGCTCGAGGCCGGGTCCGCGGTGGTGGTGGACAAGCCGCTCGCGGTCAGCTCGGCCGAGGGCCGCGGCCTGGTGGAGACGGCCGAACGCCTCGGCCTGCCGCTCAGCGTGTTCCAGAACCGCCGCTGGGACGGCGACTTCCGTACCATCGCGCACGTCATGCGGGCCGGACGGCTCGGCGAGGTGCGGCGGTTCGAGTCCCGCTTCGAGCGCTGGCGCCCGCAGCTCAAGGGCGGTTGGCGGGAGCAGGGCGACCGGGCCGAGGCAGGCGGGCTGCTCTACGACCTCGGCAGCCACCTCGTGGACCAGGCGCTGACCCTGTTCGGCCCGGCCGTGCACGTGTATGCCGAGGCGGACGTGCGCCGCGAGAACGCCCAGGCCGACGACGACACCTTCGTCGCGCTCACCCACGCGAACGGAGTGCGCTCGCACCTGTGGGCCAGCGCCACCGCCGGGCTGCTCGGCCCGCGCTTCCGGGTGCTCGGCAGCAAGGCCGCCTACGTGAGCTACGGGCTCGACGGCCAGGAGGACGAGCTGCGCGCCGGGCGTACCCCGGCGGACACCGGTTTCGGCGAGACGGCGCCCGACGGCTACGGCACGCTCGGCGCGGTGGGCGAGGAGAGCCCGTACCCGACGCTGCCCGGCCGGTACACGGACTACTACGCGCAGATGGCCGAGGCGGTGCGGGGCCAGGGTCCCGTCCCGGTCGATCCGGCCGACGCCGTCCGGACGCTCGAGGTGATCGAGGCGGCGCGGCGCTCGGCGGACGAGGGACGCGTCATCGAGCTCTGAGACGGCGGCCGGGCCCGGGGGCCGGTCAGCTCTTGCTGCGTCCGGCGACCATGCCGATCACCATGGCCAGCAGCAGTGCGCCGAGCGCGTCCTTGCCCGGCGCGGCCGAGGACGGCGAGGACGCGCCGGTCTGCGTGTACTGCAACTGGTCCGCGGCGCTGTAGAGGTTCGAACCGTCCTCGGTGGTGACCTTGACCCAGACCGCCCCGGCTTCGTGCGCGGGCACCGACAGACGCAGGGTGCTGTCGGAGATCACGGTGTAGGCCGCGTACGCCGGCCGGGCGGTCACGCTCGCGGACGGGGAACTCAGCAGGCTGACGGAGCTCGTACCGGTGAAGCCACGCCCGGTCACGGTGACCGTGGCCCCGGCCGTGGACGCGGTGGCCGGCCACACGGTGCTCACCACCGGGCGGTGCGCGGTGGCGGCCGCGGCGGAGGGGGCGGTCAGGCCCGCGGCGGCGAAGGCCAGACACAGGCCGGCGAGCAGGCGGGCCCCGACACGGGTCGGGGTCTCGGTCGCGGAGGCGGGGCTGGGCACGGGGCCATCGTCGTCCGGCGCGGGGGCGACGCCGCCGTCCGTTCGGCGTGTCGCGCCGCCGATCCTCCGAACGAGTGAGCCGGACCCCGATGCGCCACCCCGGCGGTGACCGGATCGTTCCGCTTCCGGACCTGAAGCGATCTGGCGGCGCCCGGCCCGGAGCCGCAGACTCGTGGCATGAGCCGAGCATTGATCGTCATCGACGTCCAGGAGTCCTTCGTCTCCCGCCCCATCTGGCGCCACAGCTCCAACCCGGACATCGTGGCCGATGTGAACACCCTGATCGGGCACGCCCGGGCCCAGGGCGACCTGGTGGTCTGGGTGCTGCACTCCGAGCCCGGCAGCGGCGGGCCGTTCGATCCGGAGTCCGGCCTGGTGCGCTATCAGGACGGGCTCGAGCCGCTGCCCGGCGAGCCGGAGATCCGCAAGACCTCGCACAACGCTTTCACCACCACCAACCTGGGCCAGATCCTGACCGAGCGGGGCGTGCGCGAGGTCGCGGTGTGCGGCATCCGGACCGAGCAGTGCTGCGAGACCACCGCGCGGCTGGCCTCCGACCTCGGCTACGCGGTCACCTTCGTCATCGACGCCACCGCCACCAACCCGATCCCGCACCGCGACCTGCTGGCCGAGGTGGAGGACCCGGACGAGCTCACCCCCGAGCAGATCCTGGCCGATCCGCGCACGCTCGGGTCGGCGGAGATCCTCGAGCGGGTGGAGTACGCGCTGGCCGGACGCTTCGCCCGGATCGCCACCGTGGCCGAGGTGGTGGGCCGGCCGACCGGCGCGGACGCGGGAGACGCGGCGGCCGGGACGGGTGCGGCGGTCGCCGAGACGGCGGACGCCGGGGCCTGGTGAGCGGCGGGGTAGGCTGACCGGATCGTGAAGGTCGTCTTCCTGCTGCTGCCGGGCCTGCATCTGCTCGACCTCGCCGGTCCGGCCCAGGTCTTCTCCACCGCCGCCGACTTCGGGTACGCGTACGAACTGGCCTACGTGGGCGAGCAGGCGCAGGTGCCCAGCGCGCAGGGCGTGCGGTTGGGGGCGGAGACGACCTGGCCCGAGCTCACCGCCGAGGACCTGGTGTTCGTCCCCGGCTGCGGACTGCCCGAACTGGCGGCCGGTCCTCGCCCGGCCCGCGCGACGCTGGACCTGCTCGCCGCGCACCACGCGGCGGGCGGCACCGTCGCCAGCGTGTGTTCGGGGGCCGACGTACTCGGGCAGGCCGGGCTGCTCGACCACCGCCGCTGCACCACCCACCACGACCTGCGGGACGAGCTGGCCCGCCGCTACCCGCTGGCCCGGGTGGAGCGCGACGTGCTGTACGTCCTGGACGCGCGGGTGGTCACCTCGGCCGGGATCGCCAGCGGCATCGACCTCGCGCTGCACCTCGTGGCCACCCGGCACGGCCCGGCCGCGGCGGCGAAGGTGGCCAGGGACATGGTCGTCTACGCGCGGCGCACCGGCGAGGCCTCGCAGACCAGCGCGATGCTGCGGCACCGCTGGCACCTGCGCGACGCGGTGCACCGGGCGCAGGACCTGATCGACTCGGGGTTCTGCGAGCCGCTGCCGCTCGAGGACCTGGCCGCGGCCTCGGGGGTGAGCGCGCGCACGCTCACCCGCCAGTTCGTGGAGAGCACCGGGCTCACGCCGCTGCGCTACCAGCAGACGCTGCGGATCGAGCGTGCCGAGCACCTGATGAGCCACGGCGCCACCGCGCAGGCCGCCGCGCACGCGGTCGGCTTCACCGACGCCCGGATGCTGCGCCGGCTGCGCTCCCGCAAGGACGACGCCCCTGTTGCCTCCGTCCCAAAAAGTGATATCACTATGCTAGACGTATCCGGGGCGGGAGGGCCGCGCCGGAGCAGGTGAATCGAGGGCAGTGGGATGAGCACAGGGGCGATGGGGGCGGCCGCCGAGACGGCGCCCGCGCAGATCCGGGAACGGCGTAGCGCCAGCGCGCCGGGCGTGCCGCTGCTGGTGCTCGGGGTGGCGCTGGTGATCGGCGCGATCTCGCTGTTCAAGCAGCACACGACGGTGACGATCGGGGTCGGGATCGGCCTGCTTGTGCTGGCCGCGCTCACCCTGGGCGGCCTGAACGCGGTCGCGCCCGGGCAGGCCAGGGTGGTGTCGCTGTTCGGCCGGTACCAGGGCACGGTGCGCACGACCGGGCTGCGCTGGGTCAACCCGTTCACCGTGCGGCGGCGCATGTCCACCCGGATCCGCAACCACGAGACGGCCACGCTCAAGGTCAACGACGCCGACGGCAACCCGATCGAGATGGCCGCGGTGATCGTCTGGCAGATCGCGGACACCGCGAAGGCCGCGTACGCGGTCGACGACGTGCGGGCCTTCGTGCTGACGCAGGCCGAGACCGCGGTGCGGCACATCGCCGGGCACTATCCGTACGACGCGCGCGGCACCGAGCGGATCTCGCTGCGCGACAACGCCGAGCAGATCACCACGCAACTGTCCGAGGAGCTCGCGCTGCGGGTGGCGGTGGCCGGGGTCTCGATCACCGAGTCGCGCATCACCCGGCTGTCCTACGCCTCCGAGATCGCCCAGGCGATGCTGCGCCGCCAGCAGGCCGACGCGGTCGTGGCCGCGCGCGAGCGGCTGGTGGAGGGCGCGGTGGGCATGGTGCGCACGGCGCTGCACCAGCTGGCCGAGGAGGGGCTGGTCGATCTGGACGACGAGCGCAAGGCGGTCATGGTCAGCAACCTGCTGGTCGTGCTGTGCGGTGACCAGCCGGCCCAACCGGTGGTCAACACCGGGACGCTCTATCAGTGAGCCGAAGCCGATCGTGAGCGAGCGCAAGAGCATCCTGCTGCGGCTCGATCCGGCCGTGCACGAGGCGCTGGCCCGGTGGGCCTCGGACGAGCTGCGCAGCACCACCGCGCAGATCGAGTTCCTGCTGCGCCAGGGCCTGGCCCGGGCCGGCCGGCTGCCCGGCGAGGTCGGCGGCCTGCCCCGGCGCGGCCGCCCGCCGCGGCGCGGGGACGACGGCGCCGAGCCCGAGTCCACCCCCGCATCCGACTCCGAACGCTCCGACTGACCCGAACCGCGCTCAGAGCGTCCGCCCGTTGAGCCTGACGGGTGAGCGGTGACCTGCACGGTTCGACAGCTCCGGGCCGGGTCCGCGATGATGGTGACAGGAGGGGAGTATTCCCCCGACGACCAGGTCGTCATCACGGACCCGGCCCCATGGCCATCGTCCCGGCCGGTCGGCCCGCGTAAGCGGGTGGAAGAGACCTCCGGCGATGGACTATGCCGCCGGAGGAGCAAACTGTGCACGTTCCCGTATGGATCTGGGCCGCGACGATCGTCGGGCTGCTCATCCTGATCGCCGTCGACTTCCTGGTCGGGCGCCGCCCGCACGAGGTGAGCCTGCGCGAGGCCGCCTGGTGGGGCGTGTTCTGGGTGGCGGCCGCGGCTTTGTTCGGCGCGGGGCTGTGGTGGCTCGGCGACGGCGAGGCCTCCAGCGCCTTCTTCGCCGGCTACGTCACCGAGAAATCCCTGTCGGTCGACAACCTCTTCGTCTTCGTGCTGATCATGACGCGCTTCGCCGTGCCGAGTGAGCTGCGCCAGCGGGTGCTGCTGATCGGCGTGCTGCTGGCGCTGGCGCTGCGCACGGTCTTCATCGCCCTCGGCGCCGCCGTGGTGGCCTCGTTCACCTGGGTGTTCTTCCTGTTCGGCGCGGTGCTGGTGTTCACCGCGTGGAAGCTGATCACCGGCGGCGGGGCGGCCGAGGAGGAGTTCAAGGAGAACGCCGTGCTGCGCCGGGTGCGCCGGAGCGTGCCGAGCACGGACACCTACCGCGGCACCCGGCTGTGGGTGCACGAGAACGGACGCCGCCTGATCACCCCGCTGTTCGTGGTCATCGTGGCGATCGGCACCACGGACGTGCTGTTCGCGCTCGACTCGATCCCGGCCATCTTCGGCCTGACCAAGGACCCGTACGTGGTGTTCACCGCGAACGCCTTCGCGCTGATGGGGCTGCGCCAGCTCTACTTCCTGATCGGCGGCCTGCTCGACCGGCTGGTGTACCTGACCTACGGCCTGGCCGCGATCCTCGGCTTCATCGGCGTGAAGCTCTTCCTCGAGGCGCTGCCCTCGGTGGGCGTGCACGCCCCGCACATCTCCACGCCCCTCTCGCTGGCGGTCATCGGCGGCGTCCTGACCGTGACCACCGTGGCCAGCCTCACCATCGGGCGGCGTACGGCGGGGGCGCGCGAGAAGCAGCACGCTTCGGCGCCGTAGGGACCAGTCCCCGAACGGATCTATCATCATTCTGCTATCGCAGCGTGGCCGTCGGGCGAGCGGGTGGACCGGACACCCCGGCGCGGAACCGAAGAGGGGCGAGTTGCATGGGCGAGGAGCCGAACGAAGACCAGCCGACCGTCCCGGCCTGGGCCAGGCCCCCGGCGGGCCCGGAGCCGACGGCGCCGCTGCCCGAGCTCCCGCCGACCGCGCCGATCCCGGACACGAGCCCGGATGTGGGCCAGGCGGGCTGGTGGCCGGGGGCCGACCCGGGCGCCGCTTCGGGTGGATACGGCGCCGCAGGGCAGGCCGGCGCGCCGTACCCGGGGTACCCGGAGCATCCCGCCGCCGGAGGTTATGCGGGATCAGGCGGCTACCCGGCTGTCGGCGGCTACCCCGGGCCCGCGGGCTACGGCGCCGCCCAACCGCCGCAGCGCAACGGCGGACGCACGGCCGTGGCGATCATCAGTGTGCTGGCGGTGCTGGGCACGGCGGTGGCGGCGGTGGTCTACTCGACCGGTACGAAGAACCACTCGTCTCCGGTGGCGTTCCAGAACACCGGCCTCCCGCTGCCGACCGGCACCGCGAACCCGCTCGTGACGCTCTCGCCCTCCCCCGACGGCGGGACCTCGCAGCCGGCCCCCGCGAGCAGCGAACCCGGCTTCGACTCCCCCAGCGCCGAGGCGTTCGACTGGGACGCGCTCAACGACGGCAGCACGGACCCGACGCCGTTCACCCAGGACGCGCTGCTGCCCCAGTCCTTCGTGGACTCACAGAACATCACGTACGCGCTGGAGGCGGCGGGCGAGAAGAAGTGCGTGCAGTCGACGATGGCTCAGGACGTCCAGGACGTGCTGAACAAGTACGGCTGCAAGGACGCCATGACCGGCAGCTACCTGGAGGACGCGAGCGTGGAGAAGGTGTCGTCGAACAACGACATCCTCGTCTCGGTGCAGATCTGGCCGTTCTCCGACACCGCGACGGCGGACAAGGTGGAGAGGGCGCTGGCGGACGTGAGCACCAAGCAGTTCAGCATCTGGTGCCCCACCACCGGCCAGGGCGCCGCGCCGTGCAACAGCCAGAACTACTACAGCGCGGCGAGCTGGTGGTCGCTGCAGTCCGAGTACCGCTACGTGATCGAGGCGACTGCGGTCTACACGAACATGACACAGGACACGTCGGTGGCCTACAAGTGGGAGAAGACGGCCACGGCGCAGGCGATCAAGGAGGCCGGGCCGCAGGTCTACGCCGCCGATCAGTGACGCGGGCGGGCGGTGTCGGCCGCGGGCGCGGGTACGGCCGCGCGCCGGGATTTTGTCGGAGGCCGGTGTTAGCGTGAGTGCTCGATGATCGGGATTGTCCCGATCCGGGGACTCGGAGGCCCGCCATGGCCACATCGACCACACAAGAACTCGTCGTCCTGCTCGACTACGCGCACGAGCGGCTGCGCGACCGGATCGCGGGTATGTCCGACCACGAATACCTGTGGGAGCCGGCCCCCGGCTGCTGGTCCGTGCGCACCGGACAGGACGGGGTCGCGCGGGTGGACCTCGACCGCGACGCGCCCGAACCGCCGCCGCTGACCACGATCGCCTGGCGGCTGTGGCACATCGCCGACTGCTTACGCAGCTACACCGACCGCGCCTTCGAGACGCAGGCCACACCGGGCCCGGGCCTGGATTGGACCACCTCGCCGGTCGCGGCCGCCGCCGTGGTCGACAGCGAGTGGGACCGCTTCGTCGGGCACGTGCGCAAGCTGGACCAGGAGGCGCTCGAACGTCCGATCGGCCCGGCCTTCGGCCCTTACGCGCAGGATTCGATGCACGCGCTCGTGCTGCACGCCACCGACGAGGTGATCCACCACGGTGCCGAGGTGGCGCTGCTGCGCGACCTGTACCGCGTCACCGGCGGCAGGGAACTGACCGGGAAGTAGGGCGCTGAGGTGGGCCGCGCGGCGCACCTCAGCGCCGATCGACCATCAGGGCCCGTCGACGCCGGCCCAGTCCGGCAGCGGCTCGCAGCGGCGCAGCCACTCCGGCGGCACGCCGTCCAGGCCCAGCCGGGCGCCGAGGATGCCGCCGACGATGGCGCAGGTGGTGTCGATGTCGCCGCCCGCACTCGCGGTGGCCCAGAAGGCCGCGGCGAAGTCGTCCGGATGCTTGGCCACGACCCACAGACACAGCGGCACGGTGTCCTGCGCCGAGATCTCGCGGCCGTTGCCGAGCGACGCGGCGGCGCTGCGCGCGTCCTCGAGCGGCAGCAGGGCGATGGCGTTGGCGATGCCGTCGCGCACGAGTCCCGGCGCGACGTGGTCGGCCACCTCTCGCAGCCACGCCGCGCCCTCGACGCGCGGCCTGGTCGAGGCCAGCGCGGTGGCGACCGCGACGGCGACGGCGCCCGCCACGCCCTCGGGGTGCGTGTGCGTGACCTCGGCGGAGGCCGCGGCCTGCGCGGCCACGTGCCGCGGGTCGTGCGCGAAGTAGGCACCGAGCGGAGCGACCCGCATCGCCGCGCCGTTCCCCCACGAGCCGCGCCCGTCCCAGGACTCAGCCACGAGCGCGCGCCAGTCGCCGCCCTCCTGCCGGATCAGCCGCAGCATCCGATTCACGCCCGGGCCGTAGCCGCGGTCGAAGTCGTGGTGCGCGGCGAAGGACGCGGCGAGCGCGTCCTGGTCGATCGCGCCGGCGCGGCCGAGCACGGCGAACACCGAGCAGGCCATCTCGGTGTCGTCGGTCCACCACCAGGGGTCCGGCGGCAGCGACCGGGAGTGCAGGGACGGGAGGTTGTCCGGGATGAAGAAGCAGGATCCGAGCGCGTCGCCCACGGCCAGGCCGCGTAGCGACGCGACGGCGCGAGTACGGCGGGCGTCGGTCATGCGGCCAGTCTGGCACGCGCCGTCCCCCGCAGGCGTCTGTATTGATCAGGCGTGGTGATCAGGGTCCGACTCTTCCGGCCGAATGAATCAGTCCCCTGCTTTGGCGCGCCTCGACTCGCCGGGCCCGTCGCCATCTAGGCTGAACGGGTGAACGCCAACACCTCGTGGGAGCCGGGCGCGCCCGGCGTGCTGACCCTGCCCTCCGGGCGCCTCGTGCGCGGCCGGGGCCTGCGGCGGCCGGTGGCGGCCGACGCCGCCGGCGCGGACCCTGATTTCGGGCTCTATCTGCTCGGCGAGTCGCCCGGGGAGTTCGACTGGCCCAGCCGGTGGCTGCCCTGGCCGGACTTCCGGCTGCCGCGCGACCGGGGCGAGGCGATCGCCGCGCTCACCGACGTGTGGCGGCGGGCCGAGCACGAACGCGTCGAGGTCGCGTGCGCCGGCGGGCACGGGCGCACCGGAACCGCGCTCGCCTGCCTGGCCGTGCTCGACGGCGTGCCGCGCGGCGAGGCGGTCGCGTACGTGCGCGCGCACTACGACCCGCACGCCGTGGAGACGCCATGGCAGCGCTGGTTCGTGCGCCGATTCCCCCGTCCGCAGGGCACGCCGCCGCTCTGACGCCCCGTGGGCGGGCGCCAGCCGGACGGCCCCGCCCGCGCAAGCTCGCCGATCGACTCAACGGAGTATCCCGGTTCGTGCCGCCGCGCCGGGTGCCGCAGCGTGGACAGTGCGCGCCGTACGCGCGCGTCAGGGATCCGCATCGGATCGCCCCTCATCCACGAACGAAGGCGGTAGCGCTGGTATGAACGGCAAGCGGACGGCGATAGTCCTCGGCGGATCGGCCCTGGCGGCCCTGTGCACGGCGGGTCCCGCCCTCGCCTCCGGAGGCGGCGGCAGCGGCGGGGTGAACAACTCGATCATCATCCAGCCCAACCCGGTCGCCCCCGGCGGCAACATCTCCGTGTTCGACGGCGGCAACTGCGACTTCCCGTCCACCGGCACCGTCACGTTCCAGACCAACAGCGTCCCGGGGATCCCGGCGATCACCATCGGCCCGCTCAAGAGCATGATCGGCGGCACCGGGCAGGTGCCCAAGAACATCGCGCCCGGCTCCTACCAGGTCACCCTGATCTGCACCTCGAGCATCGGCAAGAAGCAGGGCCCGTTCTACGGCACGCTCGTGGTGGCCAACGGCGCGAGCAACGGGGTGAACCCGAGCGGCGGCGCGAAGACCGGCGACGGCGCCTCGCTGACCACGCCGGGCGGACTGGCCGAGGGCGCGGCGATGGTGGCGACCGGCGGCGGCGTGTGGTTCCTGCTGCGCCGGCGCGTCGCCCGCTCGTCGAGCTGACCGCGCCCCGCAGCGCCGCGCCGCGTCGCACCGAACCGAGTCGGGCTGAGCCGCGCCGGCGGATCCCACCGGGCGCGCCCGGACTCACGCGGTGAGCGCGGCGATCTCCGCGGCGAGGTTCGCCCGGGCCCGCGCCTCGTAGCGTGTGCGGGCTGCGGCCGTGTGGAACAGCGTCCGCGCGGCCAGCAGGGACCGCAGGATCTCGGCTCTGCCCCGGCGGAACGCGTCGTCGGGCACGGCGGCGTACTCGGCCCTGACCGCCTGCGCGTACTCGCGGTAGCGCTCGGGCGCGGCGCCGAGGATGGCCAGGTCGGCGTCGCACAGGACGGCCGCGTTGCGGTCGGCGGGATCGGGATCGTGGGTCTGCGTCAGGCGCACGAGCCGCGCTGTCTCGCGTATCCGCGCCTCGGCGACGCCCAGCGCGCCGAGCACCCGCTCCGCGAGCCGCGCGCTCGCCTCCTCGTTCGAGATCCCCGCGTCGGATGCCGCCGCGTCGGAGACCTCTGCGTCACTCGCCGCCGCGTCGTGCCCGACCGCGTAGACCGCGTCGTGGAACCAGGCGGCCAGGCGCACCGCGTCCGGATCGGCGGCCTCGCCCGCGAGCTCGTCCACGATCGCGAGCACGTCCTCGAGGTGCCGCACGTCGTGATAGCGCCGGTGCGGCTCGGCATACCGCGCGAGCAGGTCGGCACCGGCCGCGCGGCCGCCCTCGCTGCCGATCAGCGCGGTCCAGGCTTCCAGCAGTGCATTCATCGTGTTCGTCGTGGTCATCGCGCGACGAGATCCGCCGGGTCGGTGTTCGCGCCGCACAGCACCACCACGACGTGTTCACCGTCGCGGGGCTTGTACGCACCCGATCTCACCGCCGCCCACGCCGCGGCGCCGCCGTGTTCCACCGCGATGCGGCACTCCTCCCACAGGCTCCGGCGCGCCTCGACGATCGCCGCGTCCGTCACCAGGACACTGCGCACGTGCTCACCCTGGGCGAGTTCATAAGCCATCTGCGACACGCGGCGCGCGCCGAGAGCGTCCGCGGCCACTGATTCCACCGGCACGTCCACCGGTCCGCCCGCGGCCAGCGCGGCGTTGAGGGCGCGGCAGTGCTCCGGTTCGACCGCGACGGCGCGGATTCCGGTGCCCGCCAGAGCCGCGGCCACTCCGGCGAACAGGCCCCCTCCCCCGACCGCGACGACGATGCTGTGCACCGGCCCCGGCGCTCCGGCCAGGATCTCGGTGGCCAGGGTGCCCGCGCCGGCCGCGATCAGGGGATTGTCATAGGCGTGGGACAGGAAGGCCCCTGATTCGTCAGCGTAGGCGCGCGAGGCGGCGTACGCCTCGGCGTACTCGGTCCCGACCTGGCGCACGTCCGCGCCGTAGCCGCGCAGTTTGGCCACCTTGAACGCGGGGGCGGTCTCCGGGAGGAAGACGGTGGCGCGGGTGCCGGTGGCACGGGCGGCCCAGGCGCAGGCCAGGCCGGCGTTGCCGCCGGAGGCGATGACCACCCCGGCCGGCGGCAGGGTCCCGGCGCGCTGGTGCGCGGCGGCGAGGTTGGCCGCGCCGCGTGCCTTGAAGCTGCCGGTGTGCTGGAGGTATTCGAGGGCGAACGTCACCCGCGCGTCGCCGCACGCCGCACCGGGGTCGGCCGGGGCCAGGGCGACCGGCCGGACGCGTCCGGCGATGCGTTCGGCTGCGGCCGCGACGTCGGCGGGACCGATCGGGGGCGGGG
>NZ_JAGSOG010000840.1 GCF_018139695.1 Actinospica durhamensis
CCGCTTCGAAAAGCAGTTTGCCGCGTTTGTCGGCACGCAGTACGCCATTGCCACCTCAAGCTGCACCGGTGCCATGCACATGGGGCTGGCCGCGCTCGGCATCGGCGCCGGCGATGAGGTGATCCTGGCCGACACGAACTGGATCGCCACGGCGTCGCCCATCACCTACGTGGGCGCCACGCCGGTGTTTGTCGACATCCTGCCCGATACGTGGTGCCTTGACCCGGCGCTCGTGGAAGCGGCCATCACGCCGCGCACGAAGGCGATCATCGCCACGCACCTCTACGGCAACCTGTGCGAGATGGACCGCCTGCTGGACATCGGCAAGCGCCACGGCATTCCCGTCATCGAAGACGCGGCCGAAGCCGTCGGCTCGCGCTGGCACGGGCACGCAACCGGCTCGC
>NZ_JAGSOG010000841.1 GCF_018139695.1 Actinospica durhamensis
AGGTGCTGGCCGGGCGGCTCCAGCCGGGGCAGGAATTCACCGTCAAGGAGATCGCCGAGCAGTACGGGGTGTCCGCGACCCCGGTCCGGGAGGCGCTGGTCGACCTGTCCGCGCAGGGACTGCTCGACGCGGACCAGCACCGGGGGTTCCGGGTGCACGAGTACTCCGTCGACGACTTCCGCGGGATGATCGAGGCCCGCACCCTGGTGGCCGACGGGATGTTCCGCGCGCTGACCGACGGCGGCCCGGCGCGTTTCCGGCCGGACGAGCCCCCGGTCGCCACCGCCCTCGCGGGGGTCCGGCGGCGCGGCGAGGAGGCGCAGCGTGCCGCCCTCGCCGGGGACCTGACCGTCCTGATCGGCTACGACCTGCGCTTCTGGCGCGAACTCGGGTCCGTCTTCGGC
>NZ_JAGSOG010000842.1 GCF_018139695.1 Actinospica durhamensis
GTACTCCATCGCCTGGTGGATCCCGGTGAGTTCGCGCCCCGGTACGGGAAGCTCCCGCCACGCGGTCGCCCCCGTGGCGATCACCAGCGCGTCGTAACGGGCCCGCAGCTCGGCGGCGTCGACATCGCGCCCGACCGTCGTGGACGTGCGGAACCTCGTGCCCTCGGCCCGCATCTGCTCGATGCGCCGTTCCAGATGGTGCTTCTCCATCTTGAACTCGGGGATGCCGTACCTCATCAGCCCGCCGATCCGGTCGTCCCGCTCGTACACGGCGACCGTGTGACCGGCCCGGGTCAACTGCTGGGCCGCGGCCAGTCCGGTGGGCCCCGAGCCGATGACCGCGACCGTCCGGCCGGAGAGCCGCTCCGGCGGGGCCGGCGGCGCGAAGCCCTCCTCCCAGGCC
>NZ_JAGSOG010000843.1 GCF_018139695.1 Actinospica durhamensis
GGTGAGGATCTCCTGCCGCTTCATGCGGATGTCCACCAACCGTTCGATCTCGGTCGGCTCCAGGGGGATCTCGTTCGCCTTCTGCAGAGCGGTGCTGTAGGCGCGGGTCTGGAGGAGACCAGGGACGTAGACACAGGAGAAGTGGTCCTCGCGTACGGCCTCGTCCTCCAGCGTGAGCAGCAGGTTCATGCTCTCCGGGATGGAGTCGGCGAACGAACTCCACCAGCCCTGCTGCTTGGCGTCCTTGGCCAGCCTTACGACGGCCTCCCGCTCGGCGTCCGTTGCTCCGTACTCGCGGCACAGCGCGTCGACGACGATCCACTTCACCGGACCCGCCTGAGTCTCATACCGGCTGACCGTCGCCTTCGATACGCCGACCAGCTGCCCGGCTTCCTCCAGGGT
>NZ_JAGSOG010000844.1 GCF_018139695.1 Actinospica durhamensis
GTCCATATGAAGGACAAAAATATTGAAGATAATTATTATTCATTCGTTTTAGATAACAAGTTACAAGAACATCGTATGGGGAATGTAATTGATGCAACTCAAATCGATCGTATCGATGTTGAATATAAATAATAACATTTAGGAGTTTGTGAATGAGAGAGAAATTCAAATTACGTAAAAACAAAGTCGTTTTGGTTTCTGTTGCCATCGCTTCGATGTATATTACTATGCAAGGACAGGCGGAAGCTTCTGAAAATGTTGCTGAAGACTCCCAATCAACAAGTATTCAAAAGGTTGAGAAAGAACAAGCTGAATCTAAGAATCAACTTATGAATGAAACACGAACAAACGTAGTTGTTCAACATACTAAAGCGATGGGGAGAAAGAAAACAGATGCAAAAG
>NZ_JAGSOG010000845.1 GCF_018139695.1 Actinospica durhamensis
GTTGTAGACCTCGCCGATGGCCATCTGCGCGGCGGCCCGCTCGAAGCCGGGGATGCTGTGGCCGGGCATCCGGAAGTTCACGACGACGTCGCGCACCGCCTGCATCGTCAGGTCGGGGGCGATCTCGAAGGCCGCCTTCAGGAGGTTGCGGTAGAAGACCATGTGCAGGTTCTCGTCGGTCGCGATGCGCGCCAGCATGCGGTCGCAGACCGGGTCGCCGGACTGGTGGCCGGTGTTGCGGTGCGAGATGCGGGTGGCCAGCTCCTGGAAGGCGACGTAGGCCACCGAGTGCAGCATCGAGTGCCGGTTGTCCGACTCGAAGCCCTCGCTCATGTGCGCCATGCGGAACTGCTCCAGCTTGTCCGGGTCCACCGCCCGCGAGGCGAGCAGGTAGTCCCGCAT
>NZ_JAGSOG010000846.1 GCF_018139695.1 Actinospica durhamensis
GGGCAGAGCGTGCGCCTGTACGGCGTGCACGACGGCCTGCCAAGCCAGGAGTTCCGCGAGCACACCCTGATCGCAGCGGCCGATGGCCACCTGGTGGCCGGAACGGCGGCAGGCGCAGTGGTGTTCGACCCGGAGCAGGTACGGCCTTCGGTACGTCGCGCGCCACTGGTGATCGAGCGGGTGGAAGTGCGCCGCAACGAACAGGTGCTGGGCATGACCCACGATGCGCCGTTGCAGATCGCCGATGGCGATCGCGACCTGCGCATCGTCGCGCGATTGCTGTCCTTCGCCGACTCGGCGTCCAATACCTACCGTTACCGCCTGGCCGGCTACGACCCGGATTGGGTTGAAGTCGGTCCGGCGGGCGAGCGCCTGTTCTCGCGCCTGGCGCCGGGCAGCTAC
>NZ_JAGSOG010000847.1 GCF_018139695.1 Actinospica durhamensis
GGCCATCGCCGGGCAATCCTCTGTTCGCTTGACCCCCAGCCGCGTGAGGCTTGGGCGGCTATCAGGCCATTGGCGGATTTACGCGTTCATGACGCATGGCCCACCAGAGTTGAATTGCCTCCAAGGTCGGCTGCACGTCGTGCACACGCACGATGAACGCGCCCCGCTCCGCCGCCAGTAGCGCTGCCGCCACACTGACGGTCACACGTTCGGCTGGCGGTTTGCCGCCCAACACCGCGCCCAGCGTCGATTTGCGCGACAAACCGGCGAGCAGCGGCAAACCGATGCGCTGAAACTCCGCCAAGCGATTGAGCATGGTGAGGTTGTGATCCGGCGTCTTGCCAAAACCAAACCCCGGATCAAGGGAGACACGCTCGGCCGCCACGCCGGCAGCCATCAGC
>NZ_JAGSOG010000848.1 GCF_018139695.1 Actinospica durhamensis
CCACCGGGCAGGGCATCGCCGGGGCTGAACGTGCCCAGGTGGCCGCTGGCCTGGTAGGGCGCGACCGCGTTGCGTGCCAGCGGGAAGGCGAAGCGCACGCCCTTCGGCGCCGTGGGCTCGCTGGCCGGGCTGAGCCAGTAATCGGCATCGGCCTTGGACAGCCACACCGTGGCATTCGGGTAGGCCGGCTTGCCCTGCGCGTCGAGCACGCCGCACAGATGGTCCGGGTGGGCGTGGGTCAGCAGCACCTCGTCCACCTCGGCCGGGTCCACGCCGGAGGCGCGCAGGTTGCCCAGCACCTGGCCCAGGCCGGGGCCGAAGCACTGCGCGGTGCCGGTATCGACCAGGGTCAGGTGGTTGCCCTGGCGCACCAGGAAGGCGTTGATCGCGGTCTGCAGGCC
>NZ_JAGSOG010000849.1 GCF_018139695.1 Actinospica durhamensis
ATTCAATGGTATTTACGACTTTTTATCATCTTTGGTGTAACTCATAAACTCTCCATTGATTTGTTTATGTTGCAGTGTTTGGATACGACATTTCGTATCAAAGCCACGAATAAGCATTTGGTAAAATGTCACTTGAATCATATATGCAATCGGCCAAATTGCTCGTGGAATATAGTCGAATAAATGTACAATAATCCAATTAAATTGAGGAATGTATCTAAATTCAACACATGCGCATTTCCCTTCTTTTGTATATGAAATTGAACTCTCTTTCGCCACGAGTCGATAGTAGTGCTCATCAATGCGTTCTAGCTCAAATTTAAACAAAAGTTTGTTGTTTTTCTTCTTATAAAACTTAAAACAATCCCCTTCTCTAACGATCTTAGCGCGTGTTCCAGTAG
>NZ_JAGSOG010000084.1 GCF_018139695.1 Actinospica durhamensis
CGCCACGCCACCACCGACACCGACACCTACTGCACTGGTCCGCCTGGCGAAGACGCCACCAAGCCACCGCCCGCCGATGCCACTACCAGCGACGATGCAACTCAGGGCAAGAATTGCAACTGTAGTAATAGGCCGAGTTCTCGACCACTACAGGGAGACGGTAGCCGCTTATCTGTGCTCGAGCTCTGGGATCCGTTCCTTGTCCGCAGGCGCGGGCACTGCTCGGATCGTGACACCGGGTACGTTGCTTCGCTGGCACCGCAGAATAGTCGCGGGCAAATGGCGTAAGCCGCGACCGCCGGGCAGACCGCGGTTCAAAATGCCATGCATAGTCATTCATGCTTTGGCATTTAGGGTGCTGAAAGTCGGTCCCCTTCACGCTTCGGCGAGCCTCGAGCAAGGCCATCGGAGCACCCCTTGCTCCACCGGGCGTGGAGCGCGCGGAAAGGAATAGCTCAGCATGGGCGCCGCGGTCATCGGCGTTGGTCGCTGTGGGCCACTATCTGTAGGCGTTGGGGTTGTCTTCGTCTGACCTATTCCCTGGCCCGCTCCACGGCTGCGCCAAAAACGATGGAGCGGGCACGAAAATAGGTCAAGTAGTTGATATAGGTATCAACTACTTGACCTTTTGACGTGCACGAATGCTGGTGGGCGATACTGGGATCGAACCAGTGACCTCTTCCGTGTGAAAGAAGCGTTCACCTTATATCAACATTGTGGCTGTCACCTGCATGGATCCTGCTCCCATTATAGCGTCCACGGCGAGTTGTCGCGTTCGACGCTGTAGGGCGTTGATCTGATGGTGTGCCAGGTCCCATCGCGGGTCGTCTGTGCTCCCACGTTCGCGCGGCGCTGATGGCCGGGCCTCGGGCGTGGCGGCGGCCACGAGGTGTCGCCGGCGAGTTCGGCGCGGATGTCTCAAAGGACCGGGCTGCCGGTCGCTGACCAGGACGGGAGTCAGCTGTTCGCCGGGGGCCGGCTGCGGATATCTTTCCGGCGCGGTGAGGTTGATGACGTGCTGACGCGGATCGTCGCGGCGTTGGCGCCGCAAGAAACGGCGGGGGTCGTGGCCGGGGGCATAGGTATGCGCGTGTCGGACGACCGTGTTGCGACTGCTCCCAGAATGTGGGGGCGGCCGAACTCTTCCTCGGGCACGGAAGGTGTCGTGGATGCGTTTTGCCCAGGTTGGCGCGGGTGGGACGTACGTGCGGAGAAGGCGGACGACGTATCTTGCTCCCAAGGCCCTGCGATCATTTCGGGTACTGCAGCGGTGCGTAAGAGTTCACGGGTGCTGCCCCCGAGATAGGGGAGATGGAATCGCCCCAGGTCATCGGCATGAGCAGCCGATTTCGGTGAGATGCTGTGAGCGCGGTTGTGGCTGTCGGGTGTTGGCTTGTAGGCGCCGGGTGACTGAGAAGTCGGCGTGTTCGACCCCATCGGGTGGTTCCGCTGTGGCCGTGCGGCTCGGCGGTCCCTGGCGTGAGCGAGCCCGGGGCCGGTGCCGATTGGCCTGTAGTGCACGGGTGAGTCTTTTATCAGGGCTTATTCACCGTTCAGGGTTGTGTTCATGCGGCTGCCGGCTGTCCGGGCGAGTTGCGCGCCTGGCGCGGGGGCAGATGCCTGCTCGCCGGCCCGGATGGGCGGCTGACTGCTGGAGGGCCGTGACTGCGGCTCGGCGCGGTTGTGGCGGTTGTTGCGTGTGGAGGTGTGTGGTGGCGTGGGTGGAGCGGCATGGGGCGGTATTCCGGGTGCGGATCCGGACGTCCGAGGGGCGGACGGTGTCGATCGCGAAGTGCGGGACGTGGGAGGAGGCGTGCGAGGTCGTGTTGGCGGTGCCGGGGGTGCCGGTCGATGCGGCGGCCAGGCGGGCGCGGCGTGAGCTGGTGCGTTCGCTGGCGGTGTGGCAGGGCGCGGTTCGTCCCCGGCCGGGCTCGGATCCGAGTGTGGAGGGGTGGGTGGTGGCGTGGCGGGCCGGGCTGTGCGTGCGGCCCTCGACCGCGGCGAAGTACGACTCGCATGTGCGGCTTCACATCCTGCCGCGGTTCGGGCGGGTACGGCTCTCGCAGCTGAGCAGGGTGGAGATCAAGTCGTGGGCGGGTGTGCTGGCCGAGTCGATGCACGGCTCGTCGGTGTGCTCGATTCTCGCTTTGTTCTCCGGGATTCTTGCCGAGGCGGTGCGCGAGGGGCTGATGCCGTTCAATCCGGCGCTGCGGCTGCGCGCGGCCTCAGACCGCCCGGACGAGCGCGCTGTGGCCGAGCCCTGGCAACTGCGCATGCTGGCCGAGCGGATGCGGGGCGCCGCGGGGCTGATGACGGTGACCGCGGCGTACACGGGGATGAGGTGGGGCGAACTGGCCGGACTGCACCGCGGCAGCCTTGTGCTGGCCTCTCGTCGCGGGCGACAGCCGCACGGGGTCGCGCCGTTCATCAGGGTCGATCCACTCTGCGGGGCGCTGCACGAGGTCGCCGGCCGGCTGGAACTGGGGCCGCCGAAGACCGGCGCGGGCGCACGCCTGGTGCACCTTCCGCCGTTCCTTGCCGAGATGCTCGCGGCCCACCTCGATCAGCACCCTTACCCGTATGTGTTCACGGGCAGGCGCGGAGGCTGGTGGCACCGGAGCGCGTTTCGCAGACAGGTGTGGCTGCCCGCGCTCGCCGGCGACCCGGAGCAGCAGGATGCGGCCCGACGCCAGACGCTGCTCGCGTCGATGACTTTCCACGGGCTCAGGCACTCCCACAAGACGTGGATGGCCGAACTGCACACGTCCGCCTCGCTCCAGGACTACCGGCTGGGCCACCTCCCGCGCGGAGTCCAAGGGCGCTACGAGCACCACACCCCAGGCATGATCCTCCGGCTCACAGACGACCTCGAACATCTATGGCACGCCTCCGCCCCATTCCCGGAGCCGGCCACCGCCAACCCGCCCGAGCGGGTTCCGGGCGGAGCCATGCGGCAGATCACTAATTAGAACTGACGGTTCGTCGGAAGAAATCAAACGACGAAATCGAGCCACGGGCTGCTGGGAGGCTGGCGATGCAGATGGTGCACGTGCGGGCCGTCAGCCCGTCCGCGCTGATCGACCAGGTCGATCAGGTGCTCTC
Source organism: Actinospica durhamensis (assembly GCF_018139695.1). Lineage (GTDB taxonomy): Bacteria > Actinomycetota > Actinomycetes > Streptomycetales > Catenulisporaceae > Actinospica > Actinospica durhamensis. Next base: position 3,103 of record NZ_JAGSOG010000084.1, read on the forward strand.
CGGCAATCCGTGCGTCTTCGCCCTCGACGTCGCACGTGGCGCGGCGCGCAGCCCGGACGGCGAGCGTCGAGTGCGATGTGCTGACCAGCGCGGTGAACGAGGTGCTCGGCTCGCTGCGGGCCATGGGGCTCGAGGAGCGCGGGTCGATCACGGTGAAGTTCATCGAGCTCGCCGCCTGCCGGCTGGCCTCGGATACTGAGACGGCGCGGCTCGGCAAGCTCGCGTCGGCTCCGTGGTGGGTCGACCTCGATGCACGGATCGAGGCCGAGGCGAGCTTCGTCCCCAGCCTCTTCCTGCTCCTCGTGATCGCCGGGCTGATCGCCGCCATCGGCATCGTCAGCAACTCGCAGATCTGATCGTCGCCGCGATGGTCGTCGGCCCGGAGTACGGGGCGATTACCAGCGTCGCCCAGGGCCTCGACCAGCGCGTCTGGCGGCGGGTAGCCGAGGGCTCGCCGCCCTGTTCTTCGGCTTACTTGCGGCCATCGTCGCAGCGTTCCTCTTCAGTCTCCGGGTGCGCGGCTTGGATCAGCAGTCGAAGGCGTTCACGCTCTCCGGCCGGTCTCGGACTTGATCAACACGCCGAACTTCCTGTCCTTCTTGGTGGCGCTGCTGGCCGGGATCGTCGGCATCGTCTCGTTGGCCGAGTTGCGCACGAGCGCGCTGTTGGGCGTGTTCATCTCCGTCACCACGATTCCGGCTGCTGCGGACGTGGGCGTCTCCCTCGCGTTCGAAAGCTGGTCGGAAGCCTGCGGCTCGGTGCTGCAGCTGCTGCTCAACGTCGTCGTGCTGATCCTGGCCGGCGCGATCGCGCTGCGTGTACAGCGGTGGGCATGGCGTCGCACGCCCGGCGCGCCGGGCGTGCGACGGCTGCCTGAAGAGCGATGATTCGTCGCCTTTGCGACATATGGCGACGCGGAGAGTACGCTAACGATGTATGGGGAGTTCTTTGGATGCTTGGGTTTCGCGGGATGACTGGGCCTCTACCTGGCCGCGCGCCGATACGAGGGTCGCGAAGCCTCCGGAGCTGATCTTTTGCGGCGTGTCCGGTTGCGGAAAGAGCACCATCGGCCGACGCGTGGCGCGCGAGCTGCGCACTCCGTTCGTCGAGGGCGACGACCTGCACGTATCGGGGAACATCGCCAATATGGAGGCCGGTCGGCCGTTGAGCGACAACGACCGGTTGCCCTGGTTGACCGCGCTGTCCGCGCGGCTTGGCGCGATGGCGGTGGAAACCGGCGGGGTGATGGCCTGCTCGGCGCTCAAGCGGGTGTATCGCACGGCGCTGGCCTCAGCGTCGGCGGACGTGTACTTCGTCCTGTTGGCCATCGAGAAGGAAGCGGCCTTGGAACGCGTCTCGCACCGTGCCGACCACTTCATGCCGTCCGAACTGGTCGACTCGCAGTTCGACCAATTCGAGCCGCTTGCCCCGGAGGAACCGGGCATCGTCCTCGACGCGCTCGCCGACCCCGACGAGAACGTCAAGCGGACACTCGACTTCATCATCCAGCTCCGCGCGTAGCGAGCTCTTGGCCCGGAGGTCATGGAGATGATCGGCGACGCACGAGCGGGTCGACTCTGTTGACGACGTGCTCCAGCGGTTCCTCGCGCACGACGCGTTCAGCCGCCGCGCGGATGCCGGCCAGCAGCCGGTCCCGGCTCTGCCGGGTCGTGCCGGCTGCATGCGGGTGAAGCAGGATCCGCCGGTCGCGAAGCAGGGGACTGTCCGCGGGCAAGGGCTCGGTCTGGAAGACGTCGAACGCCGCCGCCAGCCTGCCGCCGCGCACCATCCGGGCGACCGCCTCCTCGTCGACGATGCCGCCCCGGCCGACGTTGACCAGGACCGCATCCTGAGGCAGGCGCCCGAGCAGATCGCCGGAGAACAGTCCACGGGTGTCGTCGACCAGCGGGATCGCCACGACGAGTACGTCGCTGCGGGCGACCAGGTCGGGCAGTTCGAGCCAGGGCCGGGGACCAGGGCGATGGTCGCGGAGCGCCGGAGCAGCCAGGCCGCAGTCGGAGCCCACGCTCTCATGTAAATAGGTGGCGAAGGACTGAAACCACGCATGTCAGCCGCGAATCATGGTTGGCCAACGTTATGCATGATAAGGGTAGCGGCAGTCGAACCCGCAGGTCAGCGCCATGTGGCTTGTGCGAGCTTGAGCGGCACGGCGCAGTGCACGCTCGATGGCGACCCAGGCAAACGGACGGAATCGGACAGCAATTTCATGGGTGAAACAGGAACATGCAGGCCACAGGCATGGTGCGGAACGTAGTCGATTGGTCGCACACTATCACGCATAATCTCTCCTGTAGCTCGTGGGAGCCAGTGGCCTACGAGTATTCATAGGCCACTGGCTCCCACCCAGCAGGATGCTTTGATTCTGTGCGGATCACTGCCGTCCGCTACCGGTTTTCGCGCGGCATCTTCACCAGATTTTCCACATCTTAGAGATCTGATATACTGCGCCCCGGCGAGGGCGCTATCTGGGGCGCTGTATCAAGATCAGCACTCGGAACTGAAGCAAGACGTCCGCAGGGGTGCGGGTGATGCCCCATTCGCCGGGCGCAGACTGAGGCTGGCTGTGGCCGCGCCCGCCGTTGGGCGGCCGCATCGTCGATCTGCCCCGTTTCTCGTCCCGCTGCTGGCCCGGGCGAGAGGAGCTCCTTGTCTGCAGCGATCGCGCAGCGTAGCAGTCACCTTTTCGCCGACATGCCCACTTGTCATCGTTTCGATGACACGTTAAATCGAAGGCGTGAGCGCATCGGCACTGTCGATGACCTGGAGGCGAGTGTCATGTTGATGCGCACTGATCCGTTCCGTGAGCTCGAACGGGTGGCCTCGCAGTTGCTGGGTACGGGCACCGGTAACCCGCGCATCCGAACCCGATTCCCATGGACGCTTTCCGCGAGGGCGATCAGTTCGTGGCCTGTTTCGATCTGCCCGGCATCTCGCTGGAGGCGATCGATCTGGGCATCGAGCGCAACGTGCTGACGGTCAAGGCCGAGTGGCGCCCGGTGCAAGTCGGCAAGGATGTCGAGATGCAGGTGGGCGAGCGGCCCGTCGGCGTGTTCTCCCGCCAGCTATTCCTGAGTGAGACGTTGGATGCCGAGCGCATCGCTGCGGACTACCGCGGCGGGGTGCTGACCTTGCGGATCCCGATCGCGCTCGGCGCGAAACCCCGCAAGATTGCGATCACCAGCGCGGACGAGCCCCATCAGTTGACCGGGTGGCCCATTATCCAGGTGTCGAGATACACGGGGGAGCCCCACCTGCTCCTACGGCAGCCTCGCCGTCTTTTCCTGGGAGACGTCCAGCTCACTCCACACCTGCGGAAATCCGCCGAGGTCGAGCTGTCGGCAGATATTCTGCGCGGCCATGCCGATAGCCTCGGTCACGGTCGGGAAGGCATAGGAAAGGCCTGCGATCTGTTCGATGGTCATCCCGGCGGCCATCATCGCTGCGGCGACCTGCACGATTTCGGCAGAATACTCGCCGAGCACGTGCGCGCCGACCACGGAGCGGTGGGAACGGTCGACCAGGAGCTTGCAGAATCCGTCCGGGCGCCCGTCGACAACCGGGCGCACCAGGTCGTCGTAGCGCGCGACCGCGGACACCACCTCGCCGTTCAACGCGGCCGCAGGCTCGGTAAGGCCGACCTGACCGTACTCGGGGTCGGTGAAACTGCCGGTGGGGATGATTTCGTAATCGGCGCGCTGAACCGGGCCGAGTACTGCGTTGCGCCCGGCGATCCGTCCCTCGCTGCGCGCGGTCTGCACCAGCTTGTAGTGCCCTGTGACGTCTCCCGCGGCGAAGATGTGCTCGACGTTCGTGCGCAGATACTCGTCGACCACCAGCCCGCCGCGTCCGGCGGCGACCCCGGCCCGTTCCAGACCGAGCGTCTCGATGTTCGCCGGCCAGCCGATCGCCGCGAAGACCGCATCGCCGATGACTCTGTCCGATCCGTTCGGGCCGCGGTAGGTGACGGTGATCCGGCTTGCGTGCTTCTCAAGGCGCTCGACAAGTGTGCCGGTGTGTATTGTCAGACCCCGTGCTTCGAACGCCGAGCGCATACCGGCGGACACGTCCGGGTCGGCGCTCGCGAGCAGCGCGGGCGTGGCCTCGAACACGGTCACCCGGATCCCGAAGTCGCCCAGGATCGAGGCGATCTGGCAGCCGGTGTCCGCTCCGCCGATGATCACGGCGTGCTCGGGCAGGGCTTTGAGTGTGAGCAGGTCGTCGTAGGTCGAGGCGAGTTCACCGCCGGGAACCGGCAGCGCGGCGGCGCGCCCTCCGACCGCGATGATCACCCGGTCCGCGGTCCAGACATGTCCGTCATCGGCTTGGATCGCATGATCGTCGGCGAAGCGCACAACTCCGGTTCCTTCGACCAGATCGATGCCGCTGGCGCGAAGATGCTCGGCGAGGTGCTTGCGTTCGTGTGCGTACCGGGCGACGCGGGCGGCGTTGCCCTGCAACGCCGCGAGATTTGGCACCGGCGGCGCACCCTCGAGCCCGAACCGCGTCCAGGAACCCCAGTCGCGGGCCAGGCGGGCCGCACGTGCGAGGGTGCGCACGGGCGCCGGGCCGCGGTTCAGACTCGTCCCACCGACCTGATCGGCCTCCAGCAGCGTGACCTGCGCGCCGAGCTCGCATGCGTGAAGGGCGGCCGACATGCCCGCCGGACCGCCTCCCACCACCAGCACCTTCATCGGGTCTCGCATTCGTCGTCGGTACCGCTCCGCGCGGGCTGCGCGGCAGCGGGGCACTCCTCATCCCCGCCGACGGGGCTACAACCAAGTCAACCGGTGTGGTGCGCGGTAGGAGAGATCGACTGCTCCGAATGCCGGAACGCCGCTCACCCCGCCGCGTGGGAGCGCTGTGGGTGCAGATAATGCGTCCGTGCTGGTTAGGCGGCATAGTCTTATTCGTGCAGTATCCTGCCGAGTCGCTCGCGTCTTCGGACCTGCAGATCGATGACCTGGGCGCGGTCGTTGATCGGTTCGGGTTCCGCCCGCAGCGGCGCGCCTCGTTTGGGGGCCCGGTGCGGCCGGTCGAGGTCGTAGTAGATTTCGAACTGGTACAGCGCCTTGAGGCGGTGTGCCCAGCTGCGGACTAGCATCCGGTCGAGCAGTTCGCGTCGGCAGGTGCCGATCCAGCGTTCCATGATCGCGTTCATGTGCGCCATGCGCACACCGGACAGCACCACCGTGATGCCGGCCTGCCGCACGATCTCGGCGAAGAACGGCGGGTAGCGCGCGTCGCGGTCGCGGATCAACTATCGGACGGCGGCTTCGACGTCTTCCAGGTCCAGAATCAGACTCTTGGCGGACTGCGCCATCCATGCGGCGGTCGGATGGGCGGTGGAGCCCAGGATGCGGATGCGGCGGGTGGCATGCTCGATCAGGGACGGGCCGGAGATCTTCTGTTCGGCCAGCGTGACGGTCTCGAAGAAGCCGCAGGCCACGATCACTTCGGCCTGGCTGTGCAGGAACCGCGCCCAGGTTGTCGACTGCCGCCGCGGCGCCGGGTCGATGCCGGCCTGCTTGAGGATCTCCCAGGCGGTCGAGGGCGCCACGACGATGCCGAGCAGCGCGGTACCCCCAGCCACTGTCCACCAGCCGGATCTGGAGCACAGCACGGTTACGTCCGGGGACGTGGTCAACGCCGCTGCGTTAGCGCTGATGGGTAGTTGTCCAGTCGGTTCCCGGCCTTGCAAGCAGCAACGGAACTCCGGTAAATCAGCTTTCGACCAAGAAGGCTGATCAAGGAGTTCCGTTGCAGGACAAGTGTGTCATCACGCGGGTGGTGGCGGTAGCCGCGGGGGCGTTCGCTCCCGGCCAGCTCGGCGAGCTGACGCAGATCGTCGATTTCGCCCTGGTGGACGCGGTGATCGCGCAGGCCGGCGTGCTGCAGCGGCGGGTGCGGCTGCTACCGGCGCGGGTCGTGGTGTACTTCGTGCTCGCGCTGGCGCTGTTTGAGGACTGCGGCTGCCGGGCGGTGTGGGGCAAGCTGACCTGCTCGCTGGGCGGGCTGGCTGCGACGTGCCCACATTCCTCCTGCTTCGCCCGTGCCCGGCGTCGGCTGGGTGCCGAGCCGCTCAAGGGCGCTGTTCGACGCGGTCTCCGGTCCCGTGGCCCGGCGCGAGATGCCGGGAGCGCGTTGGCGGGGGCTGCGCACGGTGGCGATCGACGGCACCGGAGTGCAGGTGGCCGACCGCGAGGCGGTTACCGCACGTTACGCCGAGCGCGGGAGCGCCCGCGCGACCGGATATCCGCTGCTGCGCCTGGTTCTGCTGGTGGAGACCGGCACGCGTGCGGTGATCGGCGCGGTGTTCGGCCCCGAGTGTGAAGGGGAGCAGGTGTACGCGGCGCGGCTGCTTGACCGGCTGGGCGCGGGGATGCTGCTGCTGATGGACGCGGCGTTCGACGGCTGGCAGTTGCTGCGCGACGTGCAGGCCACGCAGGCGCACTATCTGGTGCGCTCGGGCGCCAGGCGCTGCCCGACGATCCAGAGCCGGCTGCCGGACCGCTCGTACCTGGCCCGGCTCGGCGGCGGCAGGCTCGCGGTGCGCGTCATCGAGGCCTGGGTGACCGTCACGCTGCAGGACGGGAGCGTGCGCCGGGAGCAGTGGCGCCTGATCACGATCTGCTCGACCACCGGCGCTACCCGGCCGGGGACCTGCTGGCGCTGTACCACGAGCGGTGGCAGGCCGAGACGGCGTACGCGAACTTGAAGACGAGGTTGATCGACGGGCGGGTGCTGCGCTCGGGCCGGCCGCAGGAGGTCGAGCAGGAGCTGTGGGGCGTGCTGACGGTGTACCAGGCGTTGATCCGGCTCGCCGCGGATGCCGCGGCGAGTCGGCCGGGGCTGGATATGGACCGGTTCAGCTTCACCGTCCTGCTCGGCACGGCCCGCGACCAGGTCGTCCTGGCCCACGGGGTGTTCCCGGACGAACCGGTCGCACTGGTCGGCGCTATCGGCCGGGCGCTGCTGGCGAACCTGCTGCCGGTCCGAGCACGCAGGCGGATGAAGGCCAGGAGCCTGAAGACCACGACCAAGTACGCCTCGAACTTCGGGAAACATCCCGCCACCTGCCAGAACTACACCTTCCACGCCGAGATAGCGATTATGGAGGAGGGGGTTGCCACACGGCCACGAAGCTAAACGCAGCGGCGTTGGGGACGTGGTGTAGGGCTGATCTTCCCGATGGAGTGATGCTGCCTCGTATGGCGGGCGTGGTGCCCGAATGCGAGGCGGCCACTGGCTGATCCTTCGAGAACGACCAAGAACTCGAAGACAGGATCAGATCGATGACCGCTGTAGACAGTCTGCCGTTCGCCGCCGCGTTGAAGGAGAACCTCGCGTCGGCGAGTCCCGACTTGCTCCGGGCGATGGTCGCCCTCTTCGCCCAGCAGCTGATGGGCGCCGAGGCCGACGCGCTGTGCGGCGCCGAGTACGGCCAGGTCAGCGCCGGGCGGGTGAACTCACGCAACTGTAAGTTGCAGGGGTGTTGATCTGCCCGGCAGGCTGACCCGTCCCGCAACTAGCCTGGTTGAGGCTGCTCCCCAGACCGCGGTGCACTTCGGTGTGGCGAGCAATCGTGTTTGTAATCAGCGGGGCTGGTCGGCCCGGCCAACGAGGATGCTCCGCACGAGCGGCGGTTCGTCGGTGACCGCGTACAGGACGCGGAAGTAGCCGAGCAGCAGGCGCCTGTGGGTTCCGGAGCCGCCGAGCTGTGTCGATCCGGTCGGGCGTGGGTCGCGATCGATCCGTGCAGCATCTTCAAGGCCGCCATCTGCACGTCCCGTCGAACGCGGTGATCGTCGCCGACCGGTTCCACGTCGCGCAAGGTGCCGTCGCATACCGCCATTGAGCTGACTTCCGCGCGCGTCGCGCAATCTCCGTTCGGGAGCATTGGCACCATGACTCCATGAGCACCGGGGCAGGGCATTCGGCCTCCGCGCGGCTCGTCTTGACGACGCTGGCGGCCGGGCAGTTCCTCATGGCGCTCGACAGTTCCGTGATGAACGTCTCGATCGCGACGGTCGCGCGGGACGTGGGGACCACGGTGACCGGGGTCCAGGGGGCGATCACGGCGTATACGCTGGTGATGGCGATGTTCATGGTCCCCGGCGGCAAGCTCGGCGCGCTCTTCGGCCGCAAGCGCGCCTTCACGGCCGGCTGCGTCATCTATGGCGCAGGCTCGTTCACGACCGCTCTCGCGCCGAGCCTGCCGGTGCTGCTGCTCGGCTGGTCCTTCCTCGAGGGGATCGGGGCGGCGCTGATCATGCCCGCGATCGTGGCGCTCGTCGCGGTGAACTTCGCCGTCGAACGCCGACCGGCCGCCTACGGACTCGTCGCGGCCGCCGGAGCCGTGGCCATCGCCGTCGGCCCGCTCGTCGGCGGTATCGCCACGACCTACTTCTCCTGGCGCTGGGTGTTCGCCGGCGAGGTCGTCGTGGTGCTCGCCATCCTCCTGCTCGCCCGCCGCGTCACCGACGCAAGGAGCGAGGAGCGCCAGCGCATCGACCTGGTCGGCGCCGCGCTCTGCGCCCTGGGACTCGGGACCTTCGTGTTCGGCGTCCTGCGCTCGAGCGAGTGGGGCTGGTTCCTGCCGAAGACCGGCGCACCGTCCCTTCTCGGAATCTCACCGACCGTGTGGCTCATGCTGGCCGGCCTGTTCCTGATGTGGCTCTTCTATGCCTGGGAGACGCGCGTGGTAGCGCGCCGCGGGTCGCCGCTGGTGGACCCGGCCCTTCTCCACAACCGCCAGCTGACTGGCGGCCTGACGATGTTCTTCTTCCAGTATCTCGTGCAGATGGGCGTGTTCTTCCTCGTCCCGCTCTACCTCTCGATCGCCCTGGGCCTGTCCGCGCTCGCCACCGGAGTGCGCATCCTGCCGCTCTCCCTCACCCTGCTGGGCGCCGCGGTCCTGATCCCGCGCCTGCTCCCGGACGTCTCGCCGCGCCGGGTAGTGCGGTGGGGAATCCTCGCGCTCCTCGCCGGGGCCGTGGCCCTGGCGGCGGCACTCGACGCCGACGCGGGCCCGGAGATCGTCACGCTCCCGCTCCTGCTGATCGGGCTCGGCATGGGCGCGCTCGCGTCCCAGCTCGGCGCGGTCACGGTCTCCGCGGTACCCGACGAGCAGAGCGCCGAGATCGGTGGCGTGCAGAACGCCGTCACCAACCTCGGTGCCTCGATCGGCACGGCCCTGGCCGGATCGATCCTGATCGCGGTACTGACCTCCTCGTTCCTGAGCGGCATCGAGCACAACCCCGCGGTGCCGGCGGAGGTCAAGAACAAGGCGAGCACCAACCTCGAGGCAGGAGTGCCGTTCCTCTCCGACGCCCAACTCACCACAGCCCTCGACCAGGCCGCGGCGAGCCCGGAGGTGAAGCAGGCCGCGCTCGACGCGAACTCTGCAGCCCGCCTCGACGGTCTACGCGCCGCACTCGCCATCCTCGCCCTCGCCTCACTGATCGCGCTCTTCTTCACTTCCCGGATCCCGACCACCCAGCCAGGCGAGAGGAAACCGGACACCGACGGAGGGACAGCCGGCCGATGACCAGAGAGCCGCAGTTCTTCGAGTGGCGGCTGTCGGGAGATCGTTCATACCGGCGCCTCAGCGGTCCCGACACGCCACGTTTGAAGCAATGAGCTCCTCCGACAGGTCAGCCACGACATTCTGTACGCGTTGAACGGTTGTAAGGGGAGCCGGGGCGCAGACCGCATGAAGCGGTCTTCGAGCCGATCTGCCCTGACCGCCGGGACCGATCCGCGCTTGTCGGAGCGGCATCGGCCACGTGGCGCGAGGTGAGCCTGAACGGCTCCGTCGAGCCTCCGCGGTCGAACACCGCACCGGCGCGCGAACGGCCCTTCAGAACACCTACGCGGTCGGCGAAGTCGGCTCTGGCGGTCGCCGAATGAGGAGGTGGTGATGGCGCGGGACGAACAGCGGCCTGACAAGGCCATGGTGGACCGGTCCGAAGGGTTCGGTGAACGGCTGCTGGGAGTGCTGCTGGACCGGGCGCACGAGATGCCCCCGGCGCTGATCGCCCCGCTGGTCGCCGAAGAGGTGGCCAGGGTGGGCGGGCGCGACGTCTCGATTCTGCTGCAGGACTACGGCCAGCGGATGCTGGTGCCGCTGCCGGGCAGGCGGCTGACCGTCGGCGAGCCCGAACCGATCGGCGACTCCCCCGCCGGCACGGCCTTCCTGCAAACGACCGCTGTGGAGGTGCCGCAGGCCGACGGTGTCCGGCTGTATCTGCCGTTGCTCGACGGTAGCGACCAGGTGGGGGTGATGGCCCTGACGCTGGACACCGTCGATGACGATGACCGGCGGCTGTTGCGCCGCCTCGCCGGCTTGGTCGCCGACACGATCGTGACCAAACACAGCTACACAGACCGGTTCTTCCAGGCCCGGCGCCGCGAACCGATGAGCCTGGCCGCGGAGATCCAGTGGTCCCTGCTGCCCCCGCTGGCGATGTCCGTGCCCCAGGTCAAGGTCGCCGGAATCCTCGAGCCGGCGTACAAGGTCGCCGGCGACAGCTTCGACTACGCCCTCAACGACGACATCCTGCACCTGGCCATGATCGACGCGATGGGCCACGGCCTGGACGCCGCCACGATGGCTACCGTCGCCATCGGCGCCTACCGGCACGCGAGACGCGCCGAGATCGGACTGGCCGAGATCTACGCGTTCATGGACCGGGCCATCGCCGAGCAGTTCGGACCCGACCACTTCGTGACCGCGCAGATGATGGTCCTGGACATCGCCACCGGCCACCTGCAATGGGTCAACGCCGGCCATCCCGCGCCGCTGCTGATCCGCAACCACGCGGTGGTCCAGAAGCTGAAGAGCCCAACCACCCTACCGGTCGGCTTCGGTGGCGAACAGCCCCTGATCAGCGAGCAGACCCTCCGACGCGGCGACCGGGTCCTGTGCTTCACCGACGGCCTGATCGAGGAGCACGATGCCGGCGAAGAGCAGTTCGGCGAGGAACAACTCATGAGCTGGGTCAACCACATCGAACGGGCGGAGAAGGGAGTGCGCGCGGTCGTGCGCGCCCTCTCCCACGCCCTGATGGACCAACGCGGCGGCACGACCAGCGACGACGCCACCCTCTTGATGATCGAGTGGCTCGGGGGCGCCGCCGACCACCTCGCCACCCTGGACTGAGCCGAAGGCCGCACTCCGATCACGAAGCCCACGCTGCGGACACGCCGGCAACTCGCGGTGAAACCGGCAGGAGCAGCCCGTCAGACTCCGGACCGCGCGGTGATCCGGCCGTCGCGCTCGGCCTTTTCGAGCGCGGCATAGTCACGTTCGTTCTGGTCCGCGTAGGCCGCGGAGAACTCCGCGATCGCGTGGGCGAAGGTGGAGTCGTCGCCGAGGTAGGACGCGATGGCCACGCGGTCGCCCGAGCGGGCGTGTGCGCGGGCGAGCGTCCAACCGCACAACTGGCCGTACTGCGCCAGGCCGGACGGCAGCGCGCCCTCGATCTCGAACGAGCCCTTCCAGTCCGCGAGCTGGCGCACGTAGAAGTCGCGGGTCTTCCCGTCGATCCCCTGCACCGTCTCCCAGCCCAGCAGGATGTCGCTGGCCGCCTGCATCAGGCGCTGCCCGTCCACCACCCGTTCGCCCTCGTTCCTGAAGCGCGGACCACCGAGCCCGCCGTACTCGGCCAACACCGACCGCTGAGCCTCCTTGGCCTGGAGGAAGAGCGGATCGCCCTCGCCGTGCCCGCGCATCAGCAGGATCCAGCACCGGGTGCCCACGCTGCCCACGCCGACCACTTTTCGTGCCATGTCCACGAACTCGAACGCCTGGGCCAGCGCGCGCCGGTCGGGCTGCAGCGTGTGCTGATAGCGTGCCAGCAGCCCGCGCAGCTGCAATTCGAGCTGCTCAGCCGCCATCTCTGGCAGGAGCTCGGAGATCGGGACGATCAGCGGCGGATCGGCCGTGATGCGGCGCTCGCCGTCCACGATCGCGGTCAGCTTCTTGAAAGATCGGTACTGGTCGCGGGTGCGGGCCTTCGCCAGTGTCCGCTCGAGCTTCTTCTTGGCGGGCTTCGTCAACCGGGCCACGAGGTCAGCGGGAAGCCGGTCGGTGTCCGTGGAGGCGTACCAGAGGTCGAGCTCGTGCATGTCGGCGAACTGTCTCATCGCGCCCTGGTAGCGCCGCACGGTGGCGAGCTGGATCTTCCGGCGCTGCTTTCCGCTGAACCCGTTCTGCCGGGCGGCGACCTCCAGGCTGGCCGCCAGCCGCTTGACGTCCCACTCCCACGGGCCCGGATGGGTCTCGTCGAAGTCGTTGACATCGAACACGAGGCGCCGCTCCGGCGAGGCGAACAGGCCGAAGTTCGCCAGGTGGGCGTCCCCGCAGAGCTGGACCGTCAGGCCCGAGGTGGGCGTCGCGGCCAGGTCCGCGGCCATGACGGCGGCGGCGCCGCGATAGAACGTGAACGGCGAGACGAGCATGCGCCCGTACCTGATCGGCACGAGCTCCGGCACCCGGGTGGCCCCCTGCTGCTCCAGGATCTCGACCGGGTCCCGGCGCCCCTGCGCGGCGGAGAACAGAGCGTGCTGTTCGGGGGCGACCTCCTTTCGAACATCGGTTCCGTGCTGCGCACGCTCGCCAAGAGTCGGTGCTCGCTTCTTTGCCGGATCGAGCTCGCGGGTGGGCCTCGCGCCACCCGAACGCCCCGCTTTACCAGCCATGATGCGCCTCCTGGGTGCTGGTTTCGTGAGTAGCGGACCGGCCGCCGAACCGGACGGCACTCGCTTTGATCGCTCCTTCCATTACACGGCGGACAAGCGGCTACCGCCTGCTGCGGCATTCACCCGGACAGCTTGCTTTTCCGCGCGCCGAGGATCGAACGGCGCCTACGGTCGAAGGGCGCACGTCCGACCGCGCGGATCTGCTTGGGCTGCCCCGCAAGAATTCGGACGGTGTCGAAACCACACCCCACCTGGAGGATCGCGTGGCCATGAACTCCGACACCCCTGTCCTTGACACCCTCGCTGCCATGACGCTCGACTCGATCGAGCGCTGTGATCTGCCCCCGGACATGCTCATCCTCACCCGCATCGCCGCGCTCGCCGCCATGGACGCGCCCCCGGTGTCCTACCTCGCCCACATCGAACCCGGCCTCAAGGCCCAACTGACCGCGAACCAGCTGCAGGACGTCCTGGTCGCCATCGCCCCCATCGTGGGAACCGCCCGCGTCATGTCGGCCGCCGGCAACATCGCCCAGGCACTCGGCATCGCCATCGAGGTGACCGAGGCGGAAGCCGGCATGGGGGTCTGACCACCTCGCCCGCCCCTGGCCGCGATCGGCGCCCAGGGGCGGGTTTTTCGAGCGGGTGTCTTCGAGCGAGTGGTTCAGGCCCGCGCATGCAGGGCGTCAGGGTTCAGATCCGCGATCGTCGGGTATCCGTCGATCGCCATGAGCAGGTCCGCCTCGGCGAGCAGGGACCGTAGTACGTGCACGATGCCGTCTTCGCCGCCGAGCGCGAGCCCGTAGGCGTAGGGGCGGCCGATCGCCACGGCGCTCGCTCCGAGGGCGAGGGCCTTGACGATGTGTTCGCCGCCGCGCACGCCGGAGTCGAAGACGACCGGTGCGCCGCCTGCTGCCTCGACCACTGTGGGGAGCAGATCGATCGCGGGAATTCCGCCGTTCGCTTGGCGTCCGCCGTGGTTGGAGCAGTAGATTCCGTCGATGCCGCCGTCGATCGCGCGCTTCGCGTCCTCGGGGTGGCAGATCCCTTTAAGGAGCAACGGCAGCTTGGTCAGCGAGCGCAGCCAGGCCAGGTCGTTCCAGTTGAGGGTGGGATCGGATAATTCCGAGGCCCAGACGAGCGCCGCGGCGCGGACATCCTCCTCCGGGGGCTTGGCGAGCTTGGTCCGGAAGACGGGGTCGGAGAAGTAGTTGGCCAGACAGTGGCCTTTGAGCTGGGGGAAGTTGCCAAGCTTCAGGTCACGTGGTCGCCAGCCGAGCTGCAAGGTGTCGAGGGTGACGACGATGCCCTTGAAGCCGGCCGCCTCGGCGCGCGAGACGAACGACTCCGCGACCGCCCGGTCCTTCGGGTTGTAGAGCTGGAAGAACCCCGGTGTCTCGCCGAATTGCGCGGCGACCTCTTCGAGCGGGTCGACCGTGAGCGTCGAGGCGATCATCGGCACGCCCGAGGTCGCCGCGGCCCGCGCGGTGGCGAGGTCGCCATGCCCGTCCTGGGCGCACAGGCCGATGACACCGATCGGGGCGAGCAGGAGCGGTGTCGGCAGGGCCATCCCGAACAGGTTGATCGACAGGTCGCGTCGCGCTGCGCCCACGAGCATGCGGGGGATCACGCCCCACCGGTCGAACGCGGTGACGTTCGCGTTCTGGGTGTATTCGTTGCCTGCGCCGCCGGCGACGTAGGAGACGATGTCCGGTGGGAGCGTCGCGTGCGCGCGGGCCTCGAGTTCCGCGAAGGTGAACGGCAGGTCCTCCCGCACGCCGGTCAGGCCGCGGAGATAGACCTCGAGCTGGTAGTCGCCGTAGTTCGGCGTTTCGTGCTCCATGTCAGTCGAACAGGTGGGTTGTACGGGCGCTGACCCAGCGGGCGAGGGGCGGGGCGAGGCGGTTGAGCCAGTACATGGCGTGGGCGTCGGGACCGACCGGCGCGATCGCGCGATTGCGTTCGGCTGCGCGCAGGACCTTCTGTGCGGCGCGCTCGGGCGGATATCCACGACGCTCGTACATGCTCCGGACCCGGGCTGCCTGGCCGTCGGGGTCTGACCCGCGCACGATACTGGTCCGCGCGATCGGAGTGTTCATGACGCCGGGACAGATGGCGGTCACCCCGATCTTGTGTGGGCGCAGCTCGATCCGCAGGTTCAGGGTGAGGCCGAGGACCGCGAACTTCGTGACGGAGTACGCGGTCATGACGGTGGAGGGAAAGTAACCGGCACCGGAGGAGACGTTGACGACTTGTCCTCCGGCGCCGCGCTCGATCATGCGGGGGATGAAGCGCTCGCAGCCGTGCACGACTCCCTTGACGTTGACTGCGATCTGCCGGTCCCAGTCCTCGGGCTTCGTGTGGAGGAACGGGGCGAGCACACCGATGCCGGCGTTGTTGATCAGCAGGTCGACCGCCTCGAACCGAGCGTGCACGGCGTCAGCGAACGCGTCCATCGCTTCGGGGTCGGTGACATCGACTGTCTGGGCGAACACCTCGTTGCCCAGAGAGCGGATGGCTCTGGCGGTCTCGTTCAGGCCGGCTTCGTCGCGGTCGCAGATGACGAGTATGGCTCCGCGTTGGGCGGCGAGCAACGCGGTGGCGCGGCCCATGCCGCTGCCGGCGCCGGTGATCAGCACCACACGGTTATTCAGATTCTTGAGTTTCACCGTCTACTCCAGGGTTGGGGTCATGAAAGGGTGCGGTGCAGGAAGTCGAGCTGGTCCGTGAGGGCGCGCTCGAGCCATGGGGCGCTGTAGACGTCGAGGTGGTCGAACGGGTATTCCCGGAACTCGCTGCCGGCGCCCGCCTGCGCGGCAGCGCGGCGGCCCGCGTGCGGCGGGACGATGGTGTCGTTGGTCCCGACCTGGACGAGCAGCGGGCACTCGACCCGTGAGGCGAGCTTGATCGGCCGGTTGAATCCGGCCTCGAGCGCCGCACGCGCGGACACCTCGTTGCGCCAACTCGGGCCCGCGACCGGGCGGTAGGTCTCGAGGCCTCCCGCCCTGGGGAAGATCGCGTTCGATCCCGGTTCGCCGATCATCGGAACGAGGTACGGGGCGCGGCCGGTGAGTGTCCTGGACACGTCGCGCAGTCCATGCAGCGTCGCGCGGGCCATGTAGGTCGGGCCGCAGCTGCGGGCGAGCTGCGTCAGCACCGCGCGACCGTCCATCGCCGGCGTCAGGGAGATCGTTGCCGCGATGCGCTTGTCCTGCGCTGCGACGACGACCACGTGGCCGCCGGCGTAGGAGACGCCCCAGAGCACGATGCGTTCGGGATCGACGCCCGGGAGCCGACGGGCGGCGGTGACGGCCGCTTGGTAGTCCTGACGCTGGCGCCGCACCGAGACGACCTGGCGGAGTGAGCCGCCGGATGTGCCGAACCCGAGGTAGTCGAAGAACACGACGTCGAGTCCGGCGGCCGCGAAGCCTTCCGCGTAGGCGATCAGACGGCTGTCGCGGGTGCCGCAGAACCCTGGCGCCATGACGACGCACGGGCGTCCGTTCGCGCCGGCGTATGTATCGCCGACGGCCGGGAAATGCCAGGCGGCGCACCGGTCTTCGCCGCTGGTGAAGGTGATCTCGTCCATGGTGTCGATTCCTGGTCTTTGCGCGGTGGGGACGCCGGCGCGTCCGGGAAGTACTTCCGGACGCGCCCACGTGGGTTTGCAGGACGCGTTCTGGCTTGCCTGCGGGCGGCAGGGCCGGACGGTCTCGCCTTGTCGCGGGCGACGACGGGTCACTGCCGCGTCATGGCGATCCGCCAGCGCTCTTCGACAGGGATCAGGTGATCCTGGTTGGCCGCGGCGGTGTCCACATCGATCTGCACCCAGCGGATCTCGCCGGTGAACTCGTTGCCGCGCGGCGGGTATTCCGGTGTGACCGGTGAGCCCGACTCACGGCCCACGTTGGTCGTCTCGTCGCCGGAGAACACGATGGCCTGGGTGACCGGCAGCTGCCCCCGGCCGACCTCGGCGCCGTCGAGGTAGAGCGTGACCGTGCCGCCCTTGGCCAGGCCTGGCCCGTCGTAGTCGAACTCCATCCGCACCTGGTGCTCACCGGTCGGCAGCGGGTCGTGCGAGCCGACATAGAAGTGCTGCAGGCCCACCAGGTTGTAGCAGTAGCGCAGGTGGCCGTCGCGCGTGTAGAGGCTCCAGCCGCCGGCCATCCCGCCCTGGGAGAGAATGACGCCCTCCACGCCGGCTTCTGGGATCAAAAGCTGGGCGGTGATCGAGTGGCTCTTGTTCTTGATGTTGATGACGGAGCTCTCGTTGAGGTGGCCCATGCCCGGGAAGAGCACCTGGGTGTTGCCGCGGATCAGCTGCGGGCGCCCGGCGAGGTCGGGGTTGAACCGCTCGGCCGCCCGGTCATCGAGCGGGAGCACCCCGTGCTTGGTCGCCTCGATCAGCCACAGGCGTTGCAGCCGGTGGAGGGTCTCGGGCTGCTCGGCGGCGAGGTTGCGCGACTGGGTCCAGTCCTCGGGGCCGTAGAGCTCCCACACGTCGTCGTCGAAGGCTGCCATCTGCGCGCCGAGCAGTTCCCAGGGTGTGCGGTGTTTGGTGACCGCGGTCCAGCCGCGGTGGTAGATGCCGCGGTTGCCGGCGATCTCGAAATACTGGGTCTGGTGTCGCTCGGGCGCCGCCGGGTCGTGGAAGGAGTAGCCCATGCTCACGCCCTCGATGGGGGCCTGGGTCACCCCGTGCACCGTGACGGGCTCGGGTATCCCGGCCGCCTCCAGGACGGTCGGTGCGATATCGATGACGTGGGTGAACTGGTTGCGGATCTCGCCCCGCGCGTCGATGCCGGCGGGCCAGTGCACGACGGTGCCGTTGCGGGTGCCGCCCCAGTGCGAGGCGACCTGCTTCGTCCACTGGTACGGGGTGCACATCGCGTGTGCCCAGCCGACCGCGTAGTGGTTGTACGCGCTCGGGGTGCCGAACTCGTCTACCTTGGCGCGAAGGAAGTCCGTCGACTCCAGGGCGCTGAGGCCGTTGAAGTTGATCGCCTCGTTGAAGCTGCCGTGTTGGGTGCCCTCGGCGGACGCGCCGTTGTCGCCGATGACATAGTAGATCAGCGTATTGTCGAGCAGTTCCAGGTCGTCCAGGGTCTGCACCAGCCGGCCGATCTGGTGGTCGGTGTGGGCCAGGAATCCGGCGTAGACCTCCATCTGACGGGTCAGCACCGGCTTGAGGTCCTCGGGCATCTCGTCCCAGTGCGGGATCTCCGGGTTGAACGCGGTCAATCCGGCATCGGCGGGGATGACGCCGAGTTCCTTCTGGCGTTCGAAGATCTCTTCGCGCAGCGCGTCCCAGCCGGCCTCGAAACGGCCCGCGTACCGGTCGGACCACTCCTTGGGTGCGTGGTGCGGTGCGTGGGTCGCGCCGGGGGCGAAGTACAGGAAGAAGGGCCGGTCGCCCTGGAGGGCGTGCTGGCGGCGGATCCAGTCGACGCTGCGGTCGGCGAGGTCCTCGGTCAGGTGGTAGCCCTCCTGCGGGGTCCGGTCGGGCTCGACCGGGGTGGTGCCCTCGTAGAGCGCCGGGTAGTACTGGTTGGTCTCCCCGCCGACGAAGCCGTAGAAGTACTCGAACCCGCTGCCGGTGGGCCAGCGCTCGAAGGGACCGGCCGGGCTGGTCTCCCACACCGGTACCTCGTGGCACTTGCCGAACTGCGCGGTCGCATATCCGTTGAGCCGCAGTGTCTCGGCCAACGGGGCCTTGGTGTTGGGCCGGATCGTGTTGTATCCCGGAGCCGAGGTCGCGAGTTCGGTGATCGCGCCCATGCCGACCGAGTGGTGGTTGCGTCCGGTCAGCAGCGCTTGCCGGGTCGGGGAGCACAACGCGGTGGTGTGGAACCGTGAGTAGCGCAGCCCGCCGTCGGCAAGCTTCTGCGCCGCCGGGGTCTCGATGGGTCCGCCGAACACGCTCGAGGCTCCGAAACCCACATCGTCGAGCAGAATCACCAGGACGTTCGGCGCGCCCGCGGGCGGGCGCAGCGGGATGATCGGCGCGTACGACGTGTCCGGGTCCCGGGCGTCGTAGGTGGTCAGCCCGGGCCGGGGCCGGTCGGGCATGGGCAGGGCGGTGCGGGGGAGAGCGTCATGCGGGGCCACGTTGCCCCTCCTGTTCGGGATGGGCCGGACCGCGTGATGCACGGTTCCGGCGGTGTCGCTGGTGTGGAGTTCACCGCCCGGCAGCAGGCCGGACGGTGGGGACGGTGTCCGGCCTACTGCCGCAGCGCCGCCTCGAGGTACGCGGTCAGCGCGGTGTGGCCGTGCCGGATCACGTGCGGATCGGGTTCGTTGCGCTCGCGGAAGGCCAGGTCCAGGACCCGATCGCCGAGTTCGACCGCGAGAACGAAGATCCGGGGGTCATTGCACGCGGTGGCGAATCCGGCCGAGATCGCCAGCGCGTGCAGGCGCTGCGCGGTGCGGTGCTGGTAGCGCCCCACCTCAGCCCGCACGGTCGGCGAGACGCGACCGTCGAACCACAGCCGGGCCATGTTGTGGTGGCCCTTGAAGTAGGCGGCGAAGGTGTCGAGTTCGCGCGCGACGAACTCCGCGGCCGAACCCGGCGCCCACCGCTGCTCGGCCTCGGCCAGGAAGGCGCCGAGCCGTTCGAGGTGCTGCTCGATCAGCGCGTCGAGCACCTGCTCGCGGTCGGCGAAGAACCGGTAGAGCGAGGGCGGTGTGATGCCGGCGCGCTCGGCGACGTTGCGGGTCGTCACGGCATCGAGCCCGCCTTCCTCGATGAAGGCGTCCGCGGCCTCCAAGATCCGCTCCACGGTCTCGCGGCTGCGGGCCTGGACCGGCTGCCTGCGGCGGCGGATCTGCCCGTTGGCGGCCTGATCCTCGGCGCCCGGACTCTTGACGGCTCTCGACATGGATGGGACTGTAACGCGAGTCTTGTTAGTTTTTCTAGAGGAGTTGCCAAGATGACCGCGGAATCCGACCCACCGCACCTGCATGTCCTCGTCGTCGGTGCCGGCTTCGGCGGGCTTGCCGCGGCCCACGCACTCAAGCAGCAGGGCGAGGACTTCGCGGTGCTCGAGCGCGCGCGGGAAGTCGGCGGGGTGTGGCGGGACAACACCTATCCCGGCTGCGCCTGCGACATCCCGTCGAATCTCTACTCGCTCTCCTTCGCGCCCAACCCGCAATGGAGCCAGGCCTTTTCCAAGCAGCCCGAGATCCGCGCCTACCTGAACCGGGTGGCACGCGAGTACGGACTGCTGCCTCACATCCGCTTCGGCTGCGCCCTACACGAGGCGTCCTGGGACGACACCGCCCAGCGCTGGCGGGTCGAGACCAGCGACGGGCCGCTCACCGCGGACGTGCTGATCGACGCCGGCGGTCCCATCGCCGAGCCGTCGATCCCCGACCTGCCGGGTCTCGACCGCTTCACCGGTGCGGTCTTCCATTCGGCGCGCTGGGATCACGGCCTCGATCTGACCGGCCGCAACGTGGTGGTCGTCGGCACCGGAGCCTCCGCGATCCAGTTCGTGCCCGCGATCCAGCCCCGGGTCGGGCGGATGACGGTGGTGCAGCGCACGCCGCCGTGGATCACCCCGCGGATGGACCGTACGACGACCCGCTTCGAACGCAGGCTCTACGCCGCCGCGCCATGGCTTCAGCAAGTGGTGCGCCGGCGGCAGTATCTGATGCGCGAGATGATCACGTGGAAGATCATGATCTCGCCGCGCGTCCGCCGGATCGCGACCAAGGCCGCCCTGCACCACCTGCGCAGGCAGGTGCCCGACCCGGCACTGCGCGCACAGCTCACCCCGGACTTCGAGCTCGGCTGCAAGCGAATCCTGATATCCAACGACTGGTACCCGGCGCTTACGCAACCGAACGTCGAGGTGGTCAGCAGCGGTGTCCGCGAGGTGCGGGAGACCTCCGTGGTCACCGCCGACGGCCGCGAACACCCGGCCGACGTGATCATCTTCGGCACCGGGTTCCACGTCAACGACGCGCCGATGGCGGGGCGCCTGCGTGGACGCGACGGGCGCACGCTGGCCGAGTACTGGAACGGGCGCCCGCGCGCCTACCTCGGCGTCACGACGTCGAACTTCCCCAACCTCTTCCGCCTCGGCTGCGCGGGCAGCGCGACCGGCCACAACTCCCACGTGTTCCAAGAGGAATGCCAGGTGGCGTACGCGATGGACGCACTTCGCCTGATGCGCTCACGCGCCATCGCCGCCGTCGAGGTCCGGGCCGAGGCGCAGGAGGCCTATGTCGAGACGTACACGGCGCGCCTCGGGCGCACGGTCTGGGCGGTCGGCGGCTGCAACAGCTGGTATCAGGGGGCTGACGGAATCCCCTGGTCCAACTGGCCCGCCTCGACCCGCGAGTACCGCCGCGCCACCCGCCGCTTCGACCCCGCACCCTACGAGCTGCGCACGGCCCCAGCCATCGTGCCCGCCGCGAACTGAACACGCGCATCGCTTCCTACCGCACACGAGAGGGAGATACCTTCATGACCAACCTCGCACACAACCTGGCTGCCACGGCTCTGCGCGACGGCGACGCCCCGGCGATCCGCATGGGTGATGCGGTGCAGACATTCGCAGAGCTCGATGAGGCCAGTAGCCGGGTGGCGGCACTGCTGGTCAACCGCGGCGTGCAGCCCGGCGACCGGGTCGGGTGCATGCTGCCCAACGTGCCGCAGTTCGCCGCCGTCTACTACGGCATCCTGCGTGCGGGCGCCGTGGTGGTGCCGATGAACGTACTGCTCAAGACGCGCGAGGTGGCGTACTACCTGCGCGACTCCCAAGCTCGGTTGGTACTGGCCTGGCACGGCTTCGCCGAGGACGCCGCGGCGGGAGCCGCGGCTGCCGGCTGTGCATGCCTACTGGTGGTGCCGGGCGAATTCGAGTCCCTGCTCGCTTATGAAGCCCCGCTGCCTGAAACCGTCGAGCGGGAGGGGTCGGACACCGCCGTCATCCTCTACACCTCGGGCACCACCGGCGAGCCGAAGGGCGCCGAACTCACGCACGCCAACCTCATCCGCAACACGACCGTCTCGGTCGACCTGTTCTCGATCGGGCACGGTGACGTCGTCCTCGGTGCACTGCCGCTGTTCCACGTCTTCGGTCAGACCTGCGGATTGAACGCGTCGGTCGCCTCAGGCGCCTGCCTCGCACTGGTGCCGCGCTTCGACCCGCGCACGGTGCTCGAGGCCATCGAGAGGCACCGCGTCGGCGTCTTCCAAGGCGTGCCGACCATGTACGTCGCGCTGCTCGGTCATCCGGAACGGGCCACGTTCGACACCGACTGCCTGCGGCTGTGCGTCTCAGGCGGTGCGGCCCTTCCGGTCGAGGTGCTGCACGCGTTCGAGGAGGCGTTCGCCTGCGTCATCGTGGAGGGCTACGGGCTGTCCGAAACCTCCCCGGTGGCCTCGTTCAACCACCCCGGCCGGGTGCGCAAGCCCGGATCGATCGGTACACCGGTCGAGGGCGTGGAAATGACGCTGCTCGACGTTTCGGACGGCGTCGGCGAGATCGCCATCCGCGGCCACAACGTCATGAAGGGCTACTGGTCCCGCCCGCAGGCCACCGCCGAGGCGATCGACGCCGAGGGCTGGTTCCGCTCCGGCGACCTGGCCCGCGTCGACGGGGACGGCTACTACTTCATCGTCGACCGCAAGAAGGAGATGATCATCCGCGGCGGCTTCAACGTCTACCCGCGCGAGATCGAGGAGGTGCTCTATACGCACCCTGCGGTGCTCGAGGCGGCCGTCGTCGGCACTGCGCATCGCGAGCTCGGCGAGGAAATCTGCGCCGCGGTCGTGCTCAAGCAGGGTGCCACGGCCACACCCGAGGAATTGCGCGAGCACGTCAAGGCGCAGGCCGCGGCCTACAAGTACCCGCGGCACGTGTGGATCGTCGAGGAGTTGCCGAAGACCGCCACCGGCAAGATCCTGCGGCGCAGCGTCGAGGTGCCGGAGAGCGTCACCGCCGCATCGACCTCGCGATACGCAGGCGGCACGCATGGATGAGGCATCCGCTGTGGCCGTGTCGTCGAGTTGGGCGCAGGCGCCGTCGGCTGAAGGGGAAGGGGCACCGGGACAATCCGCGGTGACAAGCCGTTATGCCTGGGTCGTGTTCGCGATGGCGTTCACCCTCATGATGTCCGACTACCTCTCGCGGCAGCTCGTCGTCTCGATGTTCCCGTACTTCAAGAAGGAATGGGGGCTCTCCGACGCGCAGCTCGGCGGCCTGATCTCCATCGTGTCGGTGACCGTCGCGCTGGGTACCTTCCCGGCCGGCCTGCTGGTCGACCGCTGGAGCCGGGTGAAGAGCATCGCGCTGATGGGAAGCGTGTGGAGTCTCGCGACGATCTCGGCGGCGTTCACCGGCAATTACGGGCAAATGTTCGCGGCGCGCGCAGTAGTCGGGCTCGGTGAGGCCGGATACGCGCCCGCCGCCGGAGCGCTGCTGAGCCGGATGTTCCCGCAACGGCTGCGGGCCACGGTTCTCGGCGCGTACCTCTCGGCCGGATCGCTCGGCGCGGTGCTCGGCGTCGTGCTCGGCGGAGTCATATCCGATCGCTGGGGCTGGCGTGCGGCATTCCTCATCATCGGCATTCCCGGCCTGCTGCTCGCCGTGCTGTTCCTGAAGGTGCGCGATTATGCGACCGTACGGCTGCCCGCCGACCACGCCGAGGCGCCGAGACCCGGCCTGCGCACGTTGTTGGGCGAACTCCTGCGTCCGCGCTCCGCTGTCGCGGCGTACCTCGGCGGGGCGAGCCAGATCGTGGTCATGTCGGCGCTCTATGCGTGGCTGCCCAGCTACTTCAATCGCTACCTGGGACTGACCACCAGCGCGGCTGCGGCCAGAACAGCGCTGGTCATCCTCGCCGGTCTACTCGGCCAAGTCGTGTTCTCGTTCGCAGCCGACCGTGCGGCCCGCCGCGAGCCCCGCCTGCGGCTGCTGTTGCCCGCCACGCTCTCGCTCTTCAGCCTGGTCGTGCTGCCGGCCGCGTTCGTGGCGATGCCGCCGGGCAACGCGCAGTTGCTCGTCATCCTGCTCGCGGCGTTCACCATCACCGCGCCGTTCGGCGTGGTCGGCTCGGTATGCATCGACGTCGTGCACCCGGCGCTGAGGGCCACCGCGATATCGATGGCCTCGTTGGCACAGAACCTGTTCGGCTTCGCCCTCGGTCCGCTCGTGGTCGGCGCGATCTCCGATACCTACGGCCTGCGCGCCGCGCTCGGCGTGATTCCGGTGTTCTGCGCCTTCGCCGCCTTCTCCTTCTGGATCGCCTCCCGCCACTACGGCAACGATCTGCGTCGGGTCGGGGCCGATGCCGCACCCGGCGGAATCTGATTCCGCGTCACCGTTGCCCCTGCGCCGCGCCGCGCTCGACATCGGCGTCTGTCTGGGCTTCGAGCATTCCGTGTGTGTCGAGCCGGTAGAGCAGCACGAGCGCCGGTCCGACCAGCACGAGGGCGATCGCCGTGACGAGCATCAGCCACTGCAGTGGCTTCGTCGCGCCTGCGGCCTGTTGCACGGTGAGTGAGGTCGGTACCAGGTAGGGGCGCTGCGCGATGCCCCACGCGGCGATCACCAGGGCCACAGAGGCGACCGAGGTGTAGCGCGCCCATCCCGGAGCGTGCGTGCCGATCAGCAGCGCCGTCGCGGCAGCGGCGGCGATGGAGAGCAGTACCAGGAGCAGTCCGAATCCGTGGGTGAGCCCGTGATAGACGTACGTGGTGTGCTTTCGAGTCACGGAAAGGCCGATCAGAGCCAGGACGCCGACGGCGACCAGGCTGCACCAGGCCCGTAGCCGGAAGTAGATCACCAGGTCGCGTTCGCCGAATCGGCGGGCATCGGCGGTCAGGAACACCGCGCCCAGGAAGGCCGTGGCCGCGATCGCGAGGAGTCCCGCGACGACCGACGTCGCGTTGGCCCAGACCTCGGCCGAGGCCGTGACACCGGGTGCGGCGCGCCCGGATGCCACGCCTCCGGCCGCCGCTCCCAGGAAGAACGGGGTCAGCAGCGAGCAGACGGCGAAAGCAGCGCCGTAGATCCGGCGTCGGGCCAGCCGTCTCGTGGGCTTGCGCAACGCGAAGCCCGCGCCGCGCAGGACCAGGCCGACGGCCGCGAGGGCCAGCGGCAGCCACATCGCGCTGAAGACGGCCTCGAACAAGACGGGGAACCCGGTCCACATGAGGATGAGGACGAAGACCAGCCACACGTTGTTGGTCTCCCACACCGGTGCCATCGCGTGGTCGATCAACCGGCGGGGGCGTTCTCCGCGTTCGGCGCCGCCGGCGAACAGGTCCCAGAAGCCGGCTCCGTAGTCGACGCCTCCTCCGCACGCGTATGCGGCGACGGCCAGCAGCAAGATCCACGCCACGGCATCGGCGGTCATCGCATGCTCCCCGGGGCGGAGGCGTCCGGGCCCTGCGGGGACGGCGCGTCGGCCGCGCGAGCGGCGGGAAGCTCCGGCCGTGGCCCATAAGGCGTATCGGTCTCCGGACCGTCCGCGGCCGGCCGTACCAGCCCCAAGTCGGCGCGCTGCCAGCGTCTGCTCATTCTCAGGACCACGCCCATGAACGCGCCGAACACCAGGACGTAGACGACCACGACGATCCCGAACATCGTCCAGAGCGCGGCGGCGGACGTCGGTGTCACCGCGTCCGACACCCGCATGTTCCGGTACACGATCCAGGGCTGCCGGCCCACCTCGGTGGTGATCCAGCCGCATTCCACCGTCACCACGCTGGCCGCGCCGGCGAGGGCGGCACACCGGAAGAACCATCGCGACCTGGGCAGATCCCGGCGGCGAAGCCAACACCAGCCGTACCACAGGGCGAGCAGGATCAGTGCGCTGCCGATCATCGCCATGATGTCGAACGTCCAGTGCGCCAGCGTCGCCTCCGCCGTCGTGGGCCGGTCTGCGGCCGGAACCGAGGTCAGGCCGGTGACCTGGGTGTCGCGGCTGAAGCCGGCGAGGATCGAGTTCAAATCCGAGATCTTCAGGCCGCCTTTGACGGTCCCGTCGGGCTGGAGCCGGCCGAAGAGGTATTCGGGTACGTGCGTGCCGGTGTCCCAGACGATCTCGGCGGCGGCGAATTTCACCGGCTGCTTGTGGAAGATCTGCCGGGCGATGTCGTCGCCGAGGAAGAACTGGAGCGGAGTGAGGACGGCGGCGATGGTGAACGGCACGCAGAATCCGAGTTTGTGATATCGGTCGCGGCGCCCGCGTAGCCAGCCCACTGCGTAGATCCCGGCGACGACGTAACCCGCCGTCAGGTACATGGCGACCACGAAGTGCCAGTATTGCGGGCCGAACATCGGGGTGAACACGGCCTGCTGCACGCTCACGTTCACCGGTCTGCCGGCGGCGTCCAGGGTGAAGCCCTGCGGGGTGTTCATCCAGGCGTTGGCGCCGATGATGCCGAACGCACCCATCAGCGCCGCCAGTGGCAGTGGCACGCCGAGCCAGAAGTGCGTCCACGGCTTGAGCCGGCGCCACCCGTAGAGGTAGACGGCGATGAACACCGCCTCCAGGAAGAACGCCCACGCTTCGATCCCGAAGCCGAGGCCGAAGACGTCGCCCCAGCGGCCCATCATCCTCGGCCACAGCAGGCCGACTCGAAGGACAGGACGGTGCCGGTCACGATGCCCACCGCGAACTGAACCGCCATCACGGCGGACCAGCGGCGGGCGAGCAGCAGGGCCACGGGGTCGTTCTTGCGCAGCGCCCGGTAGTGCACCACGAGCGTGATGAACGGCAGCGCCACGCCGAGGGGCACGATAAGGATGTGGGTGCCAAGTGTGAAGGCCATCAGCTGGCGTGCGGGCAGCAGCTGCGAGGGATCGCCCGATGCCAGAGCCGCCGCCGAACTCATGCCGACCTCGGTGACGGAGCAGCGGCCTCCGGCACGTCGACGGCGTGCGCCTCGCCCGACGCGAAGGCCCGCTCGCGTCGCGAACCGGAAGCGAAGACCACCGCCCAGCTCATCATCGCGCCGGCCCTGCTCCGGAAGCCGGTGAGGAAGACGATGTGGATGAACAGCCAGATCAGCCAGCCCACTACGCCGGACACGTGCAGCCGGCCCCGCTTCACGACCGCCCGGCCGCGGGAGATGTACGCCGCGCTGCCCAGGTCCAGATACCGGAACGGCCGGGTCGAGGGCTTGCGGCCCTCGACGCGGTGCCGGATGTGACGTCCCGCGTAGGCACCGCTCTGCATCGCGACCTCTGCCAGGCCCGGCAGCCCGTTCAGGTTCATGAGGTCGCCGACGACACGGATCTCGGGGTGACCGGCAATGGTCAGATCCGGCTCGACCAGGATGCGTCCGGCACGGTCCTGCTTCGCGCCGGTCGCGCGGGCGAGCGCGCCGGCCAAGGGCGGAGCCTCGACTCCGGCGGTCCACAGCACCGTGCGGGCGTCGTACCGTTGCGACTCGCCGCCCTGCCGACGCACCGTCAAACCGCGCTCATCCACCTCGGTGGCGATCGCACCCAGATGCACCTCGACGCCGAGACTCTCCAGCGTGCGCTGCGCACGACGCGAGAGCACCGGACCGAAGGAGGCCAGCACCGCGTCCACGCCGTCGAAAAGCAGCACCCTCGCCTGGCCGGGATCGATGGAGGAGAACTCGCGGTCGAGGGTGTGACGCGCGATCTCCCTGATCTGCCCGGCCAGCTCGACTCCCGTCGGCCCCGCCCCCACCAGCGCGAAGGAGAGCCAGGCCGCGCGCTCCTTCGGATCCTCGACCGCCTCCGCCATCTCGAACGCGCGAAAGAGCCTGCGCCGCACGGCATGAGCGTCGTCGAGCGTCTTCATCCCCGGAGCGTGCTCGGCGAACTCGTCGTGCCCGAAGTACGACTGCCGGACACCGACGCCCACGATCAGATCGTCGTACGGAAGTGCCAGGCCACTGCCATCTGAGAGCACGACGTGCACGAGCCGCTCGGTCGCGTCCACGTCGGTGGCCGTAGCGAGCAGGCAGCGCACGTTCTCGCGCCGGCGCAGAATCGCGCGCAGCGGCTGGGCGATCTGACCGCTCGACAAGATCCCCGAGGCGCACTGGTAGAGCAGCGGCTGGAAAGTGTGGTGCGCGCAGCGGTCTACCAGCGTCACCGCGACCGGCGCCCGGCGCAGAGCCCGCACCGCGAACAGACCGGCGAACCCACCGCCGATGATGACCACCCGGCGCGGGATCACATGATCCTCCACCGGCCTCAGCCTCCCTCGGCGAAGCCGGGGAAGAAGGTCATCCCGTCGTCGATGTAGATCGTCGTGCCGACGACGTAGTCCATCAGGTCGGAGGCGAGCACGACCACCGCGTCGGCAATATCCTGCGGATCGCCGACCCGGCGGTAGGGGATCAGTGTGAGGAGATCCCGCTCGGCCTCAGGTGTCTGCCAGGCGTCGCGGTTGATGGGAGTGCGGATCGCGCCCGGTGCGACGGCGTTGACCCGGATCCCGTGCGGGGCGAGGTTCATGTCGACGACCTTGTGCCACTGCTCGACGGTCATGTCGGTGAAGGCGGCGTCGCTCTGCAGGCCCGCGTTGGCCACCAGGATGTCGATCCTGCCGAACTCCTCGATCATCCGTGCGAACATGGCCAGAACCTGCGCTTCGTCGGACACGTCCGCCTCGTGCGCCACCGCCCGCACGCCGTAGCCCTCGATCCGTCTGACCGCGTCGTCGGCCGCCTCACGACCGACGACGTGATTGACGACCACTTCAGCCCCTGCCCGGCCCAACGCGATCGCGGTAGCCAGGCCGATGCCGGAGTTCGCCCCGGTCACCGACGCCGCCTGACCACGTAGCAGAGGCGCCGCCGCGGGGTGCTCCGTCGTCCACCGCTGAGTTCATTGCCCTCTCCCATCGCCGCTCGGCCCAGACCATCGGCAAGCCCGACACGCTGGCCCCGTCACAAGTGCACCTCAGGAAAGCTGGGCGCCCGTATCCGGCCACATAGAGGCGATCCAACTCGGCTGCACCTGGACGGACGCGGACTGCCACGGCGATACAACCACCTGTCTCGGCCGACGGCCCGGAAGCCGCGCTACGCGGGGCGACCGGCGCACCGCGCATCCCCCAATTGGCGCAACCTGATCAGATCGCGGGGTCTTTAGAGGGCGTTCGATAGGTGTTTTTCACCCTAGTATGTCCCTCTCCAGGTTGGTGTGCTCTCGTCCGTTATGCGCTTGCTGACGTTGTCGATCATCGCGAGGTGGATCATGGCCTCCGAGCTCGTGGG
>NZ_JAGSOG010000850.1 GCF_018139695.1 Actinospica durhamensis
ACTACGGCCAGTTCCAGGCGCACCTGACCGACAAGGAGATCGTCGGCGGCCCGGGCGCGCAGGCCACCACCGCCAAGGCGGTCGAGGCCCGGGAGAAGGGCGCCGGCCCCGTCCTCGGCGTCTTCTCCACCGGTCCGGAGATCCGGAACACGGTGCAGAACCTCACGACGGAGATCATCGGCACCGTCGTCCTGCTGCTCGCCGTGCTCACCCAGGGCCTGAACGACGCGGGCAACGGCCTCGGGGTACTGGGCGGCCTGATCACGGCGCTCGTGGTCGTCTCCATCGGTCTGTCGCTGGGCGGCCCGACCGGTTACGCCATCAACCCGGCCCGCGACCTCGGTCCGCGCATCGTGCACGCCCTGCTGCCCCTGCCCAACAAGGGCGGCTCCGACTGGTCC
>NZ_JAGSOG010000851.1 GCF_018139695.1 Actinospica durhamensis
CGTCCAGACTGCGGCCGTAGTGGCCGGTGTGCAGGCCGGTCTCGGCGCCGTCGTTGGTGACGAACACCCCGCCGTGCTGGAAGGGGTTCATCGTCCCCGGTGTGACGTTGAGGTACAAATCGAGCTTCTGCATCACGACGCGCAGACCGCAGCCCTTGAGCAGCATGCCCAGGCTCGAGGCGATAAGCCCCTTACCGAGCGAGGAGGCGCCCCCCGGGGGGCCTGCGGTGTGAGGTCTTCAGCCTTCGCCCTGGTCACGCCCGCTATTCGCATCTCAGCGCTGTTGAGCCGGTGGCTCACGGCTACTGTCCGCGCGTCCCGGACGCGCAGGCCGGAACGTCGCTGTTTCCTCACCCGGCGGTCACCCATTCGGCGGATTGGGGTTGTCCGGAGCGGCACAC
>NZ_JAGSOG010000852.1 GCF_018139695.1 Actinospica durhamensis
GTACAGCCAACCAACGAAATATTCCGGCCCGCACGCACGCAGCACAAGCCACGTATGTCTGGCCCGATCCAAGCGCGTGTCGTCGGCCCGGCAGGACACCCGATACATACCGATCAGTACGGGCGCATCAAGGTGCAGATGCCGTACGACCTGTACGGCAACAACGACGAGCACAGCTCATGCTGGGTACGCGTTGCCAATGCGTGGGCGGGCAATCGCTTTGGCGCCATGCACCTGCCGCGGGTCGGGCAAGAGGTCTTGGTAATTGGCATTCATGGCGACCCGGACTGCCTCGTCGCCACCGAGCGCGTCTACAACAAGATGAACCTGCCGCCGTGGGTCCTGCCTCAAATGCAAGCGCTCTCGGGTTTTGCGAGCCAGGAATTGCCCGATGGAGAAG
>NZ_JAGSOG010000853.1 GCF_018139695.1 Actinospica durhamensis
GTGCACGCCTGCGGCTTCGACTCGGTGCCGCACGACCTGGGCGCCTACTTCACCGTGCGGCAGCTGCCCGAGGGCGTTCCCCTGACCGTGGACGGCTTCGTGACCGCCGACGCGGCCTTCTCGGGCGGCACGTTCGCCTCGGCGCTGGGCCAGTTCGCCCGGCCCCGGCAGCTCCGCGCGGCGGCCCGGGACCGCCGGCGCCATGAGCCGCGGCTGGTGGGCCGCCGGGTCTCGGTACCGTCGGGTGCGCCGCGCTACGCCCCGGAGGTGGGCGCCTGGGCCCTGCCGCTGCCGACCGTCGACGCGCAGATCGTGCGCCGGTCGGCGAGGACGCTCGACCGGTACGGGCCCGACTTCCGTTACCGGCACTACGCGGCGGTCCGCCGTCTTCCCGTGGCG
>NZ_JAGSOG010000854.1 GCF_018139695.1 Actinospica durhamensis
GGGAAGGCGGGGGTATGACCCGGCGGGCGTGGTTGTTGTTCGCGGCGATGTCGGTGATCTGGGGGATCCCGTATCTGCTGATCAAGGTGGTGATGGACGCCGGGCTCGAGCCGGGCTTCCTGGTCTTCGGCCGTACCGCGATCGGTGCGCTGCTGTTGCTGCCGGTGGCGATACGCCGCGGCGTGATCCGGCCGGCTCTGGCGCACTGGCGGGCGGTGCTGGCCTTCGCCGCGATCGAGATCGCCGTGCCCTGGTATCTGCTGAACTCGGCCGAGGAGCGGCTGAGCAGTTCGCTGGTGGCGCTGCTCATCGCGATGGTGCCGCTGATCGCGACGGTGATCGCCTGGCGGTTGGGGGACCGCTCGGTGTTCTCGCCGGTGCGGGTGACCGGTCTGGCGG
>NZ_JAGSOG010000855.1 GCF_018139695.1 Actinospica durhamensis
GCTGTGCACGGTGCTGGGGGCCTGCGGACCGGCCTCGATGATCGGCTTCGACTTCGCCCGCCCGGCGAACCCGCCGGAGCGGCAGGGCACGGCCTCCGGGATCACCAACATGGGCGGCTTCATCGCCTCCATGACCACCCTGTTCGCGATCGGTGTGCTGCTGGACGCCACCGGGGGCGACTACACCGTCGCCTTCTCCGCCGTCTTCCTGCTCCAGGCCCTCGGGGTCGTCCAGATCCTGCGGCTGCGCGGTCGCGCGGTGCGCAGGGAGCGGGAGCGGCTGGTCGCCAGCCGGGTGGAGACGGTGCACGTGCCCGCGTGAGCGGACCGGCACCGGCTCAGCGCACGGGTACGAGGGTGAGGTACGCCAGGCCCAGCACGCCGCGGTAGCTCATCCAC
>NZ_JAGSOG010000856.1 GCF_018139695.1 Actinospica durhamensis
GTCGTACACCCCGTCCCAGACGCCGTCGCAGCCGCAGACCGAGGAGCCGAGCAACACGCCGCCGCCCACGCAGCCGACCGAGACGGGCGGCACCGACACCGGCGGCACCGACGCCGGGGGCACGGACACCGGCGGTACGGACACCGGGGGCACGAACCCCGGTGGCGCGAACAACGGCGGGGCGAACAACGGCGGCGCCGACGCCGGCGGCGCGGACGTGGGCGGAGCGGCCGGCGAGCCCGGGGTGACCGGAGCCGTGGGCGGCTGACCCGCACCCCCCGCGGCGCGGCGGTCCCTCACCCCGTGAACGCCCCGCGCACCGCGTCGTACTCCCGGGTCCACCACACCGCCAGGGCCGCGGTGGCCGGGAACTGGGAGTCCGCGCGGGTGTCACCGCG
>NZ_JAGSOG010000857.1 GCF_018139695.1 Actinospica durhamensis
CATACCAGGTCACAGCCCTGGACACAGGCGAACAGCACACCGTGCACATCGCCGGGGACGTGGTCCTGGCCGCCCCCGGCATCGAGTTGGAGGACCTCGCGTCACCCCCGTCGGTCTTCGACTGAGCGGCGTGCCCGGCGCGACCTACGACGGCGGTGCGAACCCCGTCGAGGGACGATCGGCCGGCGCCGCCTCCCGCGGCGTGCCGGTCCGCTGCCCACCGGCCGGCGCGTCCCCGTCCTCCGCGGCGGAACGCGCCGACGGCGTCCCGGGCGGCACGGCCCGCGGGTCCGCCGACGGATCCGCCGACGGGACGGTCGGCCGTACATCCGGCGGCACGACCGCGGGGGGACGAGCGGGCAGGGGGCGGCTCCCCGCCGGAGCGGCGGTGCCGGCG
>NZ_JAGSOG010000858.1 GCF_018139695.1 Actinospica durhamensis
TCACCGGCGGCTCCTGGGGCGGCTACCTCACCCTCCTCGGCCTCGGCACCCAGCCCGACCTGTGGACGCTGGGCATCGCGGCGGTTCCGGTCGCCGACTACGTCACGGCGTACCACGACGAGATGGAAGCGCTGAAGGCCATGGACCGCACCCTGCTGGGCGGCACCCCCGAGGAGGTCCCCGAGCGCTTCGAGGCGTCCTCCCCGATCACCTACGTCGACCGGGTCGAGGCCCCGGTCTACATCTCGGCCGGCGTCAACGACCCGCGCTGCCCCATCCGCCAGATCGAGAACTACGTCCAGCGCCTCCAGGCCCGCGGCGCGGTCCACGAGGTCTACCGCTACGACGCGGGACACGGCTCCCTGGTGGTGGACGAGCGCATCAAGCAGGTCCGGCT
>NZ_JAGSOG010000859.1 GCF_018139695.1 Actinospica durhamensis
GTGCCCGAGAGCCAGGCCAACTTCGTGTGGCTGCGGCTGGGGGAGCGCACCATGGAGTTCGCGCAGGGGTGTGAGCAGGCGGGCGTGGTCATCCGACCGTTCGCCGGTGAGGGAGTGCGGGTGACCATCGGGGAGACCGAGGCGAACGACATCTTCCTGAAGGTGGCGGAGGGCTTCCACAAGCAGCTCTAGCGGCACGGGCCTCGGCCCGCGCGGGTTCGGGCCCTGACGTCCTCGACCGGCCGGCGACTCAGTCGTCGGCCGGTTTGTCGTATGATGCCGGTTTCACGTGAAACGGGCCACCCGGTGTCGAGGGCTTCGCGTCAACGTGTCGAGGGCTTCGCGTCAACAGGGTGTAGAAGTTCCCGAAGAGGGGTTGACGTCACAGGGGACCCCC
>NZ_JAGSOG010000085.1 GCF_018139695.1 Actinospica durhamensis
CGCCGCCACCGCCGGGGTTCTTGAGGGGATTGCCCGCGCCTCCGGCTCCGCCGTTACCGCCGGTGCCGGGGTGGCCGAAGTCGCCGCCGAAGCCGGGGATGCCCTCGTAGGGGCCGGTACCGGCGCCATAGCCGCCCAAGCCGCCCCCGCCCGGGAAGACGTCGTCGGCGCCGACGCCGCCGAAGCCGGGGCCGCCACTGAGAGCGGCGGTCCCGCCGCTCATTTCACCGAAGCCGCCCATCGTGCCGTTCACACCACGGATGAAGTCGCCGCCGCCACCACCTCCGACACCGCCCTTGCCCCCGGATCTTTCGATCGCGCTGCCGCCGTTTCCGCCGCCGCCTCCGCCGCCCGCGGCGACGACGACCCGGTTCGCGAGCGTGTAAGGGTCGGTACGGACATCCGACGCCCCGCCGCCACCACCGCTGCCACCCGTGCCCCCGGCGTGGATGGAGGCGTTGCCACCGCCGTCGGAACCGTCGCCACCGCCGTTGAAGCCACCGAGCAGCAGGCCTCCGAGGGCACCGACGTTGATCTGGAAGACCTGCCCGGGGGTGACGGGGAGCACGGTGTTCACCCGGCCGCCGGCACCGCCGAAGTTGCCGCTCCCGCCGCCGACGCCGGCCCCGTTGCCCCCGCGGGCGCCGTCGAGCAGGAAGGTGACGTCGGTGACGCCGGCGGGCACGGTGAAGTAGTCGGTGCCGACGTGGGCGTAGAGGCATCCACCGGCTACCGCGATGCCGTTGCCACAGGGGGTGGCGGCCGACGCGGGTGCGGCCGTGGCGATCAGACCGGTGGAAGCCGTGGTCACCGCCGTGGCCACGCCCAGTAGCCTCCGGCGCCACGGGCCGCGGCGGGTGGACGGCACCACCCCGGCGCCGCCCGGCGCGGCGATGCCCGGATCATCGCCCGGAGGGCTTGAGAAGGTTGTGCGGCTGTCATCCATGACGGGCCTCCGCTCGGGTGGCGATCTTCGACAGGGCTCTGCCCTCCGCCACTGTGGATCACCGGAGACCGGGCCAAGGCCCGCTGCCGACCTGACACACCATCGGTTCACACCGGTGGTCGCGGGATCAACTGGTGCCGTCCCCACACGCATCCGCGCCGAAGATCGGATATTCAGTGCGGCGCATACCGGTTCGGCGAGCGTATGAACCGTCATTTATGCCAGCTGAGTGATGCATCGGTGTGTCCCGGGACGAGCGGGCGACGGCGTCGAGGCCTGCGGCGATCCTGGCCAACGAGCGCCATGAGGCGCCCGAGCATGCTTTTCAGCGAGAGGAGTGGCGCACGTGCGCGCTGCGCGGAGAATTGCGTTCGCCGGGATGACCACGGCGGTGCTGATGGGGACGAGCCTGACCGGCGCGGGTTCGGCGCTGGCGATGAGCGGGGGCGCGGCCGATCATCAGACCGCGGCCCCGCAGGAGCGGCAGGCGACCGTCTGCATCGAGCCGCCGCGGGCGGGATTCGACGGCGCGATCAGGGACATCGACGACCCCACCACGGCGGAGGAGATCGCCCAGCAGGACTCCCTGCTCCAGGCGCTGCAGCAGCGCGCGGGTCTCTACACCCCGCTGCGCATTCCGGGACGTCCCAACGAGCTCCACGCGTTCTACGCCACGGGATCCGTCACCATCCCTGTCTACGTCCACGACATCTACGATCCGGCCGAGCCCGCCACCAAGCTCAGCCTCTCGCAGATCCTCGGCCAGATCGCGGTGCTCAACCGCGCCTTCGCCGGGGGCGGCCCGAGCGCTTCCACCGCCTTCAAGTTCGAGCTCAAGAACCCGTTCAGCCCGACCCTGTACGTCGCGGACGCCGATCTGTTCCAGGCGCCGGTCGACGGCGACCTGGTGCGCGAGGCCAAGCAGCGCCTGCACGTCGGCGGCATGAACGCGCTGAACCTGTACTACAACCAGGCGCGGCAGACCCAGGGGGAACCGCTGCTGGGTCAGGCGACCTTCCCCACCAACGACAATCTCGCCCAGGACGGCGTGATCGACGCCTACGACAGCATCGCCGGCGCCCGGGACGGATCCATGGACGGTGACACCGTGGTCCACGAAGTCGGCCACTGGCTGGGGCTCTACCACACCTTCGAGAACGGGTGCGCCTCACCCGGCGACTACGTCGCCGACACCCCGCCGGAGGCCTGGGCCGCCCAGGGCTGCCCGGAGCAGTTCAACCTGCACAACTACATGGACTACGTGGATGACGGCTGCATGGACCGCTTCACGCCGGACCAGGCGCAGCGCATGGCCGATTCCTGGGCGGGATTCCGGATGCCGGTGCCCAACGGCTCCTGATTGCCAGGTTCCTGATTGCCAGGTTCCTGATTCTCAGCGCGTTGCGCGACCGTCCGCCTGTGCGCGGATTCCCACCCCTCCCGCCTGCGGGTCGCCCTTCCCGGCGCCGAATCTCGGTGCCGGGAAGGGCTTTATCGCGGCCTGCGCCCCCTCGACCGCGTGGGCCGGCGGCCGTCGAGTCGGCCTCGCGCACGCACGCCGTTCCCCGGCGCGGTCGGGTCCGCACGGGGGCTCTCCCCCGTTTCGGGGGTGTACCTGGCACCACCACCGAGACGCCGGTTGGCCGGATGTCGATGCGGCGCGCGCGTCAATAGCGTATGTGGTGAGCCGGTGACCTGCACCGGAATCCTGTTTGCCAGGGGGATGGACTGATGGCGCACAGACGAAGCCCTGCGGCCGCGCTCGGCGGCTGGAGCGCGACGCATCGCAAGACGGCCGTGTTCGGCTGGTTGTTGTTCGTGATACTGGCGACGGCGATCGGCGGCGCGCTCGGTCAGAATCAGCTCAGCGACGCACAGCAGGGCGTGGGCAGCTCTGCGCAGGCGCTGCAGATTCTGCAGAACGCGGGGCTGTCCGACCCCGCCTCCGAGATGGTCCTGGTGCACGACGGCGCCCACACCGCCGACACGGCCGGCTTCCGGCAGACCGTCGACCAGGTGATCTCCGCCGTCAAGGCCACCGGGCAGACCGACAACCTGCAGAACCCCTACACCACCGGCCTGATCTCGAAGGACCGGCACTACGCACTGGTCCAGTTCGACATGACCGGTGACGCCTCGACCGCGGCCGACCGGGTCCAGCCCGTGCTCGACGCCGTCGCGAAGGTCCAGGCGGCGCATCCGGGCCAGCAGGTCGACGAGGTCGGCGACGCCTCCGGAAGCCAGTGGGTGAACCAGACCCTCGGCAAGGACTTCAAGCGCGCCGAGTGGACCGCGGTGCCACTCGCCTTCGGCATCCTGTTGGCCGCCTTCGCCGCGCTGATCGCGGCGCTGCTGCCGGTACTGCTCGCGGTCACCGCGTTCATGGGCGCGCTGGGGCTGCTCGATCTGATCTCGCACGCCGTCCCGCAGTCCTCCTCCTCGAACTCCGTGATGCTGCTGATGGGACTCGCCGTCGGCGTCGACTACTGCCTGTTCTACCTGCGCAGGGAGCGGCAGGAGCGGGCGAACGGCCGCGACCCGAAGCAGGCGCTGAGCATCGCGGCCGCGACCTCCGGCCACTCGGTGCTGGTCTCCGGGGTGACCGTGATGGTCGCGATGGCCGGCATGTTCCTGACCGGGATGCACATCTTCGAGGGCTTCGCGCTGGCCTCGATCCTCGTCGTCGCGATCGCCATGCTCGGCTCGGTCACCGTGCTGCCCGCGCTGCTCGCCATGCTCGGCGACCGGATCGACTGGGGCCGGCGCACGTCCAAGCTGCACCGCCCGGCCAAGGCCGAGGGCGGCCGGCTGTGGAACGCCACGCTCGCGAAGGTGCTCGATCACCCCAAGGGCTTCGCCGTGGCGGCCGCCGGCTTCATGCTCATCCTGGCGATCCCGGCGGCCGGGCTGCACACCCAGTCGCTCGACGTCAACCAGTTGCTCCCGGCGAACACCCCGATGGTGCAGACCTACAACCAGATCAGCGCCGAGTTCCCGGCCAGCCCCGCGCCCGGCATGATCGTGATGCAGACCCCTGACCCGACCGCCCCCGCGGTGACCGAGGCCATCGCCGCGTTCAAGGCCAAGGCGGCCGCGGACGGCGCGCTCGGCAGCGGCCAGGTGCAGGTCACCCCGTACCCGGCGCAGCACATCGTGAAGATCCTCTTCCCGGTCGCCGGCCAGGGCACCGACGCGCAGGCGGTGCACTCGATCGACACGGTGCGCAGCAGCGTGCTGCCGCAGACACTCGGCGCCGTCCCCCACAGCACGGCCGTACTCGGCGGCAACCTCGCCTTCAGCAACGACTTCAACGACCAGCTCGACCATCGGATCGTGCCGGTGTTCCTGTTCGTACTCGGCGTCACGTTCCTGCTGATGCTGCTGACCTTCGGCAGCTGGACCATCGCGGCCACCGCGATCGTGCTCAACCTGCTGTCCACCGGCGCGGCCTACGGCGTGATGGTGGCGGTCTTCCAGCACGGCTGGGGCGCGAGCCTGGTCGGCACCAACCCGGTCGGCGCGCTCGAATCCTGGATCCCGCTGTTCGTGTTCGTAGTCCTGTTCGGACTGAGCATGGACTACCACGTGTTCGTCGTCTCCCGCATCCGCGAGGCGCACGAAAGGGGCCTGAGCACGAAGGACGCCGTAGCCCACGGCCTGCGCGCCACCGCCGGCACGATCACCAGCGCGGCAGCCATCATGGTCGCGGTCTTCGCGGTCTTCGGCACACTGAGCATGCAGGACTTCAAGCAACTCGGCATAGGCCTCGGCGTCGCCATCCTGCTCGACGCGACCGTCATCAGAGTCCTACTCCTCCCCACGGTGATGACCCTCCTCGGCGAACGCAACTGGCGCCGCTCGGCCCGCCACGTGGCACCGGAGCCGGCGCCGGCGGAGTCGGAAGCGATCGGCGTGCTGCGCTAGCTGTAGGCGGCCAGCGGTCAGACGCCGCGAAGGCGGAAGTAGAACGTCCGGCGGGTCCTCCAGAAAAATGGAGGGCCCGCCGCGCGTTCATCTCGGAAATGCGTTGCTCCCCTGGTACGCCGCTGCTGCAATGGGCGCATGTTCGGGCGGACGGTGTGGAGCGTGGTCTCGGTCTCGCTCTCCACCGGGGCCGTCGCAGCCTTCTTCCGATCCGACGATGTCGATCTGACGCCTCGGGCGGTGAGCCGGACGGGCCCGATCCTCTGGGTCTCCGAGGCCGGCCGCACGGTCAGGGCCCTTGACGCGCACGACGGGACGCCGCTGCGGCGATTTGCCGCAGCCGACGTCGATCACGCCGTCCAAGCTGAGTCGGGGTTCGTGGTCGCGGATTCCACCGGGCGACTGGCGCTGGTCGATCCGGACCCTGAGGCGCCGCACTACTCGACGCACTCGCACTCCGGGCGCATCGCACAGCGGATCAGGGTCCTTCGCGACCACGGACCGGGCACGGTACTGGTCCTCACCAAGGGCACGGTGCGCGTTGTCGAGGTCGATACGGCGCTCTGAGCGTGAGGTCCCTATGAGCAGCGGCGCGAGAGATCGCGGACGTCAGTCGGAGCCGGTGTTTCCCTCCGCTGCCAGATGAGCCGCGCCGAGGAGGGCGGCTTGTGCGGGGTGGGCTGCGGGCACTACGGCGATGCCTTGGGCGCGGCCGGATTCAGCTTCGTGGAGGCCTGCGGTCAGGGGCCCGGCGATAAGATCCCAGGATGCTGCGATGGAACCGCCGACGACGAGGATGTCCGGGGCGAAGCCCCCGAGTATCGAGGCCAGGACGGTGCCGAGTATCCGGTAGGTCCGCTCGAAGACCCTGACGGCTGCTTCTTCGCCCTCCCGGGCGCGCTGGGCGATCTCTTTGACGTCGGCTGCCTCCGGGTCCGCGCCGACGGCTTCGGCGTAGGCCTGTCTCAGGGCCTGGCGGGAGACGGTCTCCTCCAGCGGCTTGCCGGCGTAGTGGAGTTCGTTGATCCTTCCGCCGGGCGGAATTCCGGGACCTTCGCGTAAGGGGCGGCCGTCCTGCAGGAAGCAGGAGCCGATGCCGGTGCCGAGGGTGATTCCGGCTACGCGGCGGCGGCCCTGGGCGGCGCCGCGCCACCATTCGCCGACGCCGAACGCGTCGGCGTCGTTGTGGAAGGCGATGGCGGCGGCGTCGGGCAGCTTGGTGGCCAGCGCCTCGCCCAGGTCGAAGCCGCGCAGGGCGTCGAACTTGCCGACGCCCTCGTACCAGGCGATGCCGTGTGCGTAGTCGAACGGGCCGGGCACGGCGATCGACCAGCGGCGGCCCGGTCGGGTGGGCAGCGCGGCCGCGCAGGCGACGAGCGTCGCCACGAACTCCTCGGCGCCGGCGTGGCTGTCGAGCGCCAGGCGTACCGGCTGCCCGGCCGGGATCGCGCCGGAGCGCAGGTCCACGTTCGCGGCGGCCACGTGGGTGCCGCCCACGTCCATGACGGACACGACGGCGCCGTTCTCCTCGGCGCCGCCGTCACCGCTCGGGCTCATCGGACGAAGGCCTTGACGTAGCGGACCGGGCCCTCGCCCAGCGCCCGCACCCGGTACGCGCCGACGGTGGCGGGGATGGTCAGCGTCTCGGCGTAGGCCAAGGTGTAGCCGGAACCGTTGTCCGCCTCCACGATCAGTCCTTCGCCCTCGACCACGTTCAGCACGTGGAACCGGCCGTCGGTGCTCTGGTTGACGCTCCCCTCCGGAGCCAACTCGAGCCGACGCACCTCGAAGAACATCTCCGGCAGCTGCCCGATCACGTCCTCGCGCCAGCCCTCGCCCGAGCGCACGACGCGCGGGCTCTGGACCAGGTCGCGTGAGACGGCCTGCCCGGATCTGGCCGGGTCGAGGTTCTCGAAGGCGCGCTCGACGTGCACCGGACGCTGCCGCCCCGCGCCGTCCTTGCGGAGCCAGTCGTAGAACCGCAGGCTGTAGAGATAGGGCGTGGCACTGATTTCGAGCACGACGTTGCCCTCGCCGCTCCCGTGCGGCGTGCCGGCCGGGATCAGGAAGAGCTGGTGCGGATCCGCGGGGAACGACTGGACGTAGCGTTCGATGTCGAACGGCACCGCCTCGTGTACCGCGCGGTCCGCCTCGCGCCGGAAACCCTGGAGGTCTGCGTCCTCGCGCAGTCCCAGGAAGACCCGTCCGCCTTCCCCGCCGACCATCATGTAGTACGTCTCGTGCTGGGTGTAGGGCCAGCCGAAGACGCGCCGCATGTAGTCCGACTGCGGATGGCAGTGCACGGACAGGTTTCCGCCGCCGACGGTGTCGAGGTAGTCGAACCTGATCGGGAACGAGGTGCCGAAGACCTCGTGCACCTGCTCCCCCAGGACTTCCCGCGGATGCAGGGCGACGAGTACCTGCAGCGGCACCTCGACGCACGCGCCGTGCTCGTCGCCGATGAGGATGCCGCTCTCCGGGGCGATGAGCTCGTACCCGAGGGCCGTGTTGGGCGCCTCGGTGTTGAAGCCGAGCTCCTTCTGGGCCCAGTGGCCGCCCCAGGAGGTGGTGTTGAACGTGGGCCGGGTCCGGAAGGGCCGCGCGGCCAGCAGCCGCAGGGCCTCGCGCAGCGCCGAACCCTCCAACCAGTTCGGGGACTCGGGATCCTGGGCGTCGATCCACAGGTCGATGTCGGCGGCGATCTCGTCCCGGTGCCGGTCGAGCACGGGCCAGTCGATGTAGAACAGCCGGCGGCTGGTGCCGGGGCCGGTCTCGGCCGGCTGTCCCAGATTCCGGCCGAGACCCGTGGCGATCTGGGCTTCGGCGTAGCGCTTGGGCAGATCGACGTACCAGAGCCGGTCGTGCGCGGCCAGCGCGGCGCCCGGTCCGAACACGACGGTCACCGCGTCGGCGGCCGCTTCGACCGCCGGCAGATCGGCGAAGAAATCGCCCAGGCCGGCCTGGGAGAGCGGGGCGAAGTCGGGGTCGCCTTCGAGCAGGGCACCGGAGCCGAGCCCGAGGATGTCCGGCCACGCGGCGAAGTGGGCGCGCAGGTCGACCTGCGGCGCGGCGAGGCCGTGCGCGGCCAGGGCGTCGTGGATCTGTGTGCTGACGCAGTCCCAGTCGACCGCGGCCGGGCCGTCCACGGCGAGGACGAGTCCCGGGACGAGCGTGGCCGCGGCGTCGCGGTATCCGGTGCCGACCGCTTCGGCGACGGCATGGCGGGGGTCGGCTTCATAGCCGCGAGCGGGCATCGGGATGCCGGCCTTTCTGTTCTGTGGGGCGATCGCGGGGGTCGTCGGAACGGCGGCGCGGCCAGGTGGCCGCGCGCCGATGCGGCGGGGCGCTATTTCACAGCACCCCGTCCGAGGGGCCGTGCCCGCCGCTGGTCACCGGCCAGGTGAGCACGGGGCTGCGCAGCTTCGCGGCCTGCGCCGCGATCTCGACCGGATCGTGCTCGGGCAGCGTCAGCAGTCCGTAGCGCAGCTTGACCGGGCCGCTCTGGATCTGCGGAAAGTTGGTGTCCCAGTAGTTGTTGGCGGCCCAGCTGAGCAGCAGCGGATCCGCCGGGCGCTCGATCCGCTCCGGCGGCGGGCCGAAGTGGAAGTCGCCGAACTGCACCAGCGGCGCGTCCGGTGTGATCAGCGCGACGGCGCCGTGCGCGTCCCACATCGCGGCCGTCGACTGCGCCGTGACCCAGCCGCGGGAGGCGTCGGGCAGCTGCTGCTCGTCCAGCTCCACAGCCTGACCCGCCGTGTCGAACTCGGCCCGCCACTCGGCGTCCATCGCCAGCGGCAGCGCGAAGTACACGCCCCTGGGCGCGGCGTCGCCGACCAGATCCACCTCGATGTCGAAGCGGATCACCGGGTCCACGGCGTCGAGCCGGATCCGCTGGATCAGGCTTCTGGTACCGGGCGCGGCGAAGGCGCGCTCGAGCACGATGTGGCCCGGCCGCTCCTCGACGCGGCAGTGCAGCACGCGTTCGGCGGGCTCGTGGATCGCAACCCACGGCTCCCAGCACGACTCGTCGATCTTCTCCCGGTCCAGGTCGCGCCGGTAGAAGGCGCGGCGGCTGCCGTCGACGAGCGGATCGGCCCGCTCCAGGACGAAGGAGAGCAGATCCATGCCCGGCCGGGGCCGCAGGATCTCGCGGCCGGTGGCGCGGTCGATCAGGGACGTGATCCGCCCGGAGTCCGGTTCGTAGGTCAGCACGTGGAACGGGGAGGTGATCAGGCCGGTCGCCGCCTCACGGTTGACGGCCGTGGCGAAGTTCAGCTCGCGGGCGGCAGTGCGCTCCCGGAGGACCTCGTGCGTCGGCTGGCCGGGGAACTGCGCCGCCGGAAGGCTTTCGCGCTCGACGATCCGCCACTGCCACGGGCCGAGCTCGATCGGCCCGGTCGCGTGCCGCCGCTCGTCGGCTCCCGGCACGCGCCACGGCCGGTTCTCGTAGGACATCCGGCTGGGCCGGTAGGTGCGCTCGGTGGCCGGCGTCCACTCGGCGAACCAGGTCTCCGGCAGCTCGAGGCTCACCGTGCGCTGATGTGCGGTGGGGTTGCACACGAGCACCCGGGTGATTCCCTTGTCCGCCACCGGGTTGCCGGCCAGCCGCTCGAGCCCGTCCATCACGGCGAAGGCGGCGAGTTCGTGGCCCTCGTGCGCGCCCGCCTGCTTGATCGTCTCGATGGCCTGCGCCTGCAGGTTGCCCGGCTCGGTGTCCCAGTAGCTCCAGGTGTGCTCGTCGAACAGGTCCACCCGCTCGGCCGCCTCGGCCAGCAGCGCGGGGCCGGCGCCCAGGGCCTCGGCGGCGGCGAGCAGCGGCTTGCTGCGCTGGTTGACGGCGGTGGCCACCGGAGTGCTGCCGGCGCCGAAGCTCCAGAAGTCGGTCCAGTCCCCCGCGACGGTCGGGATCTCGCTCTCCGGGACGCGCTCGATGCGTGCCCTGAGATCGTCGAACGTGGCGTACCGGATGCGCGGTCCGCGCCCCTGCTCGTTCCAGCGCCGGATCAGGTCCGGCATATACGGGTTCGGCGGGGCGTTGTCCCACATGATCGGCGAGCAGGTGGAGGTGAGGTAGACGAACGGCAGCCGGTAGTGCGCGGCGCGCAGCCGCGCGTGGAAGTCGTCCCAGCCCTTCGCCATCTGCTCGACGGAGTCGTCCCAGGCGCTCAGGAGCTGGTCGAACATGGTGTAGTGGCTGCCGTTGAACACCCGCAGCGTCCGCCCGGACGGGGCCTGCCAGTCGAACAGCCCGGGCCGCGGCGAGATGGGCCGGCCCAGATGCCGGTTCACGGCGCTGACATACAGGTCCACGCCCGCGTCGATCAGTTCGTCCGCGAGCGGCCAGGGCACTCCGTTGACGTCGTGCTGGCAGGCGACCCGGATCGGCGTGCCGACCACGTCCTCGAGCTCGCGCTTGCCGGCCAGCAGCCGGCGCAGGCCGTCCCGGTCGATCAGGGAGCTGACGTGCCAGCGCAGCGCGGACAGGCCTATCCGGCCCTGCTCGACCAGGTCCTTGAACCGGACGACCTGCGCGGGGCTCGCCGCCGCGAGCCACCGGCGCACCGGCTCGGTCGCCTCGCAGGTCCACTTCGGGCGGCAGTCCTCCGGCAGGTCCTCGGTGCGCTCGAGCCAGTCCACGGTCTCCGAGATGTACTCGGTCTGCAGTCGCCACAGGATCGGCTGCGAATGGGTGTAGCCGACGTCGAGATGACTGTGGTGCAGGACGAGGATCTCCTCGATCTCGGCTGCTGGGTCCGTCACTGTGGTAGCTCCCATATGTAGTCCGGCGATGAGCCGCGTGGGCAGGGCGAAGCAGCGGCGCACGAGCGCGCGCGGCGACGGTGTGCCAACAGGGACTCTCCCGAGGGATGGTGTGACCGGCCGGCGATAGGCTGTACCGGGAACGCATCCTAAGATAACGTTATCTCAAGGATAAAGCCAGCGTGCGGACGCATGTCAAGAGTCGATCTGATAACGTCCGGCTGTCGGATCGAGGAGTAGCCGGATGAGTCCAGCACGCAGCGGGACCGGAGCGGGAACGCGGCCCAAGCGGCCGACCATGGTCGATGTCGCCCGCGAGGCCGGCGTGGCCCTGCGCACCGTCTCGCGGGTGGTGAACAACGACCCCACCGTCGGGGAGAAGAACCTCGCCAAGGTCCAGGCGGCGATCGCCGCGCTGAACTACCGGCCCGACGAAAGGGCCAGGCAGCTGCGGCTCGGGGTCACCGGCACGATCGGCGCCGCGGTGCGCCGGATCGCCGAGGTCAACCCGGAACTCGCGGCCATCGAGCACACGGCGCGCTCCTCCGGGCTCACCCTGCTCGCCGCCTCCACCGACTTCGACGAGGCGCGCGAACGCGAGATCCTGATCTCCATGTGCCGCCAGCGCCTCGACGGCATCATCGTCGAGCCGATCGGCGAGAGCCACGGCTATCTGCAGCCCGAACTCGAGGCCGGCATGCCGGTGGTCTCGATGGACCGGCCGATGAGCGGGATCTCGGCGGACTGCGTCATGTCCGACAACGCCTCGGGCATCGGCATGGCCTTCCACCACCTGCACCAGCACGGTCACCGCAGGATCGCCTACATCGGCGACAGCGAGCGGGTCTTCTCCGGGCGCGAACGCGCCGGGGCCTTCCGGGCGTCGCTGCGCGCGTACGGCGAGCCGCTCGACGGGCTCGTGCACACCGGGGAGATCACCGCGCAGCGGGTGGCCGCGGCCCTGGAGACCGCGCTGCACGCCGCGCAGCCCGCGACCGCGCTGGTCACGGGCAACATGGAGACGACCATCGCGGTCCTGCGCCAGCTGGGCCGCGACCAGGCCTCCCGGATCGCGATCGTCGGTTTCGACGAGGTGCCGCTGGCCGACCTGCTCCAGCCGGCGCTGACCGTGGTGGCCCAGGACACCGCCCGGATAGGCCGCACCGCGGTCGAGCTGCTGCGCGCGCGCA
The DNA here is from genome assembly GCF_018139695.1 of Actinospica durhamensis. GTDB lineage: Bacteria > Actinomycetota > Actinomycetes > Streptomycetales > Catenulisporaceae > Actinospica > Actinospica durhamensis. The sequence goes on from NZ_JAGSOG010000085.1 coordinate 11,821, forward strand.
TGGCCGAGCCGGACCGCGCGGTCGAGACCGTGGTCGTCCCACTCGACCTGATCGTGCGCGGCTCCGGCGAACTCAGGGCCTGAAGCCCTCGCGATAACGTTATACCGAGGGCGCTCCGACAGAGCTCCCACGGAGAAGCGGTGGGGCCGCAGGCTTCTGCGGCCCCACCGCGTTTTCCATCATGCTCGCGCTACGACGAGGCGCGGCCGTCCTGGCCCACGCCCGCGTCGGGCCCGGCTCAGCCCGCGATACTCAGATCGTCGATGTAGCCGCGGTAGCCGCCGGACGCACCGGAGGCCTGGTCGTACCCGAGCAGGATCTTGTCGATGGACAGGCCTGACTTGACCGAGCCGAGGTTGACCGTGACCTGGTTCCACGTGTCGAGCGTGAGGTGCCCGCACATCGAGGCCGGATGGTCCGTCACGCCGTTCTGATCCTTCACTCCGGAGTCGCGCAGGTCGCTGCCGTCACTGAAGATCATGTCGACGGCCACGCACTCGCTGTCCGTCGACCCGGCCGGCACCCACGTGGTCGTGGCGTTGCTCTGCGGGAAGATCCAGTACGTCAGGACCGTGTTCGCGTCCACCGGTACCGGAGCCGAACTCAGGTCGATGACCTGCATGTAGGCATGGGCGTTCGCCGCGGTCGCGGAGCCGGAGTACATCAGCGCCGAAGTGCCGGTGTGCGCCTGCTCGCCGCTGCCGCTGCGTACCCCGGCCTCCGGACCGGTCAGCCCGCAGCAGAGCCCGCCCACGTTCGACAGGCCGCCGCCGTGGGTGTCGGAGGTGTCGACCGTGTCGGTCCAGGTCGGCTGTGGCTGACCCGTCTCGAATCCGGTGGAGTACCCACTGCTCGCGAAGCTCATGGAGTTGATATTCCAGCCGCCGTTGTCCTCGTCGAGGGTGAGCGTCTGGATGCCCGCGGGTAGCGTGAAAGTGGCGGTGACTGTGGTCCAGTTCTGCCAGCCGCCGGTCGAGGGCACGCTGACCGAGCCGCCCAGGTTCGTGCCGGCGGCATTGGCGATATGGAAGGCGTCGGAGACCGCGCTGTCCCCGGCGACCCGGAAGCTGGCAGTGTAGGTGGCGCCGTCCGCGACGTTGACGGTGTAGTTGAACCACTGTCCGGTCCCGGTCCAGCCCAGGTCGTAGCCGCCGCCGGTGTCCGAAGTGGTCTCCAGGTCGACTCCGTCGGCGCGGTAGCCGGTGCCGGTGCCGTTGACCGAGGTCACGTTGTACGCCGCACCCTGGCCGCCGGTGTCGTAGTTCTCCGCCTGAACCGTGCCGGGGACCGCGGCCGGGGTGCCGCCGTACGCGCCCTCGCCACCCGAGAGTTCGTTCTGGATGGTGGTCAGCGAGGTGCCGGCCGGGGCGAGGTCGATGGTCTCGCCCGTGGTGGTGGCAATGGTGATCTCGGTGCCGGACAGCGTGCCCTCGTCCGTGCCGTTGTCGTAGTACTCGACGTTCTGGCCGGGCCAGGGGTTGGTGAAGACGTAGTTGCCGCCGGCCTGGCTGGTGGCCTGGACGTACTGCACCGTGTTGTTCTGGATGCTGCTGGAGACCAGGAAGTCGCCGTAGGCCAGCAGGTCGCCGAACCGCGCGTTGCTGCCGCTGGGCCAGTCCGGGAAGACCTTGACGTCGTTCTGGAAGGACTGCAGCAGCATCTCGTCGAGACCGGACGTGGTCACGTTGAGATTCTCGATGCCGCCGCCGTTGTGGTGGATGGCCATGTTCGCGAAGCTCTGGCTCGTCGCCTCGTTGTCCAGGTTGGACATGATGGTCGACGGGTTGTAGCCGACCCGCGCGGCCGCGGCGTAGAAGGACCACGGCGCGTTGCCGCCGTGCCAGGCGTCGGTCAGCTGCCCGATCGTGTTCTGCGCCTCGGTGATCAGAGTGCTGCTGCTGTCGAGGCCGACCGCCTGGCCCGGGTAGGCCGACTGGATGTCGACGTCGTTGCCGTCGTTGACGAAGCCGGCGCCCTGCGAGGTCTCCGCGAACACGGTCTGGCCGTTGGAGGTCGTGGTCGGCTGCGGGGCCAGGTTGTTGATGATGTTCTGCCAGGTCGAGATGGACGAGGAGTTCTGCCCGGTGGCGTTGCTCATGTCGATCAGGCCCTGGAACAGCATGTGCACGAACGCCAGCGAGACCGCGTTGTTCGTCTGCGGGTAGGCGTTGTTCTCCTGCGGCGCGTCGTTGTTGTCCACGTAGACGCCGTTGGTCAGGGTCAGGTAGTTCTGCCAGAACGTGCCGACCTGCTCCAGGTACGGGAGCACCTCGTTCGCGTAGCTGCTGGAGTGGTCGTACTCGTACTCCATCACCATGTCGGTGGCCAGGAACACGGCGTCGGACTTCTGGTTGAGCAGGCTGTTCGCCCCGTCGGTGCCGCCGTTGGGCAGGATGCCGACCGGGTAGAGCACGCCCTTGTCGCCGTTGGCGCTCGCCAGCGCCTCGCCGGCCGACATGTACGCCAGCACCGGCGCGTCATACGAGCCCAGCTGTGCGATGTGGTTCGTCGACAGACCGGCGTAGAACGGCGCCTCGTAGTTGTAGTTGGTGTGGTAGTCGCCGTTCCACGCCATGTTGTTGCCGGTGATCCAGTTGCCCCACAGGCCCGGCGCGTACTTCCCGGACCGGGAGACCGAGCCGAGCAGGTAGAGCGAGCCGTACCAGCTCTTCTCCACGTTCTGGTCCGGGATCTGGACGAAGGACTGCTCCCAGTACGCCTGCCACCAGTTCTCGTGCGCCGACAGCAGGCTGGCGAGGCTCGAGGAGGTCAGCGACGAGGCCATCGACTGCGCGGTGGACTGGTAGCTGCTGGTGTCGTCACTGCTTTCGATCGCAGTGGCCAGGGTGTAGGTGGTTCCGGGCTGCAGGGTGATGCTCATCTGATTGCCCGACAGGCTCGCCGAGCCGCCGAGCACCGTGGCGGACATCTGTGCCTGCGGGTTGCTGGATCCGGCCTCCACGTCCGCGTTGAGCACGCTGCCGCTGACCGAGGTGGTCGGGGCGGCGCCGGTGCCGTTCTGCAGCGTGATCGTGGCGGCCTGGGCGGTACTGCCGGACACGGCGATCGAGGTGACGAACATGCCCTCGGTCGCCGAGACCCAGCTGGTGGTCGAGACCGTGTCGCCGTTCAGCGTGTACGTGCCGTCGACCTGCGCCTGCGCGATGTTCTGGACGACGTGGTAGCTCGCCCCGGACATGTTCGGCAGGGCCAGCACGATCCGGCCGAGCGGCTGGATCGACTCCGACGAGGTGGAGAAGAAGTCGTTCTTGCCTATATAGAAGGTCTGGCTGTTGATCGAGCCGCCGACGGCGACGCCGACGTCTCCGTTGCCCAGCAGCGGCGCGTCCGTGGTCTCGCCGCCGGTGAGGTTGGTGGGGGGCGTCGTCCAGACGCCCTGGAACTGGGCGACCGTGCTCAACGCCTGGGTGGACGTCGGATCGATGACCGTCGCCGCCTCGGCCCTCGGGGTGAGGGCCGAGCCGGACTCGACGGCGAACAGGCCGGCGGCCATCAGGCCGGTCGCCAGCAGCGTGCTGAGTGTGCGTCTGGTGCATCCGATTGTGGATCTCACGGCAGTGTGCTCTCCTCGGGGGGACGCGGTGGGACAACCCGTTCGGGGTGAAACGGGCAGACTGGGGCGCCGACCTGCTGCTTTCGCCCTGCTCCTCGACCTCGGCCTGCTACTTGACCGAGCCGGCGGTGAGCCCGGCCACGAACTGCTTCTGGATGAAGAGGTATCCGACCACGGGGATGATCCCGGCGAGGAACATGATCCCGAACATCTGCCCGAAGTCGATCTGCATCTGGCCGAGCGAGAGGTACAGGCCGGTGGTGATGGTCTGTCCCTGCTCCGGGCCGAGGATGAACAGCGGGTTGAGGAAGTCGTTCCAGATCCACAGCGACAGGAAGATCGTGACGGTGGCGGTGGCGGGGCGCACCAGCGGCATCACGATCGACCACCAGGCGCGCAGCAGCCCGGCTCCGTCGATCCGGGCCGCCTCGACGATCTCGGACGGCACGGCGCGCATGAATCCGACGTAGACGAACACGGCGAAGGAGAAGTAGCCTCCGCCGACGTTCGACAGGATCAGGCCGGGATAGGTGTGGTCGAGTCCGAGGACGGTCAGGATGCGGATGGTGGGCAGCAGGACCACCTGCGGCGGAATCATCAGGCCGGCGGCGAGCACGGCGAGGATGACGGCGCGGGTGCGGGTGCGGCGGCGCGAGATGTAGAAGCTGAACGCGGACGCCAGCGGGATGATCAGGATCACCGAGCAGAACACCACGATCAGGGAGTTGCGCAGGCCCAGCTGGATCAGCTGGTCCGGGCGGTTGACCGCGGCGGTCAGGTTGCTCAGGGTGGGGTGCAGCGGCGGCGAGGCCGGACTGTTCTCGATGTCGCTTTCGGGCTTGAACGCGTTGACGATCGTGATGTAGATCGGGCTGACGAACAGCAGCGTGGCCAGGATCGCGAGGATCAGCCGCAGCGGGCTGAGCCGGTCGCGCAGGGGGGAGTTCTCACCGGCGCGGGGGGGCCGCCTGGATGCGGAGCCCGTCTCGGTCGGCGAGGAGGTGAGGGTGGACGCGGTCACAGGTTGACCTCCCGTCGGCGCAGCACGTGGGTGACGGACAGAGCGAGGGCCGCGGAGATCGCCAGCAGCGCGATCGCGATCGCGGAGGCGTAGCCGAACTCGTCGCTGGTGAAGGCCACCTGCACGATGTACTGGGCCGCGGACTGGGTGGCGAACGCCGGACCGCCGCCGGTCAGGACCGTGATGATGTCGTAGAGCTTCATCACGGTGATCATGCAGATGGTGACGCAGATGGTGGTGGCCGGCGCGGTCATCGGGACGGTGATGCTGCGCAGGCGGCGGGACGGGCCGGCCCCGTCGATGCTGGCGGCGTCGTAGAGCTCCTGCGGAATGCTCTGCAGCGCGGCGAGGTAGACGACGGTGGTGAAGCCGGACAGCACCCAGGCCGTGACGATGCCGACGGACAGCTGGGCCAGGTGCGGGTCGCCGAGCCAGTCGATCGGCTGGCCGATCACGTGCAGGTGCAGCAGCAGGGTGTTGAGGACGCCGTTCTCGGTGAGGATGGTCTCCCAGACGAATCCGGTGATGACCCCGGAGATCACCTGGGGCAGGAAGGCGAGCGTGCGCAGCACCCGGTAGCTCAGGTTGGTGCGGTTGAGCAGGACCGCGAAGGCGAAACCGATCACGTTCGCGACGATGGTGACGCCGAAGGCGAGCTCGAGGGTGTAGATCACCGCGGAGTGCAGCGCGTCGTCGTGCAGCATCTGGCGGTAGTTGGCGAGACCGACGAACTTGCTGCTCGCGTACAGCGGATTCGCGTTGGTCAGGCTGCTGTGCAGGCTCATGAACAGCGGCAGCACGATGAACACGGCGTAGAGGACCAGCCCGAGCCCGGCCAGGGCGCGCAGGCCGGCGTCGTAGCGCAGTGTCCGGAGCCACGGAGCCCGCCGTGGTGGTGACGTCACTGTCACTGTCATTGTTTCCTTCCTCTCGGGGCGGAGCCTTGCGGCTCCGCCCCGCTTACCGAATCGCCGGGATACGGAGGCTTACTGGCCCTGGGTGGCGCTGGTCCAGTCCTGGTCGAGCTTGGCCATCTGCCCCTGCACGTCGTTCGTGTTGAACAGGGCCTGGGCCGCTGCGTAGAAGTCGTTGTTCATCGAGCCGGGCATCGAGTCGTCGTTGGTCGCCCAGCCGATCGAGGACACCTTGTTGTTCGTCCCGCTCACGTAGGAGTACGAGTCGGTGTAGACCGGGCTGACCGTGACGTCGAAGTCCGCCAGGGACTTGTTCTTGAGCATCGGGAACGCGCCGTCGCCCTCGATCAGCGTCTTGAGGTTGGACGGGTTGAGCGACCAGGCCTCGGCGAACTTGAACGCGTCCGACTGGTCCGGCGCCTTCGAGCTCACGGCCATCGATCCGCCGACGGAGAACGGCACGACCTGGGAACCGTCATCGGACGGCCACAGGAAAACTCCGATGTTGTTCCACTCGTTCTTCGGCACCGAGCCGAGGTACCAGCTGCCCATCGGGTACATCGCGGCCTTGCCGTCGTTGAAGTTGGTGATCGAGTCGGCGTAGCTGACGTTGAGCGCACCCTGCTCGAAGTCGTTGTTCGTCACCAGCGTGCGCATCTCCTGCGCGGCGGAGACCACGTCGGAGTCGGCGAAGTGCACCGAGCCGGCGTAGCGCTGCTGGAGCCACTGCGGGTTCTTGCCGAGCACGTTGGCGCTGATCGCGCCGGTCAGCGGCATCGCGGCGGCGAAGGAGTCCTTGCCGCCCAGTTCGATCGGGGTGAGCCCGGCCGCCTTGAGCTGGGCGCAGTCCGCCTCGAACTCGGCCCACGTGGCCGGGGTCGAGGTGATGCCCGCCTTGGCGAAGTCCGCCTTGTTGTAGAAGACCATCGGGATGATCTGCGAGTTGGTCGGCGGGATGTACACCTTGCCCTTGATGGCGTTGCCCTGCGGGAGCAGGAAGTTCGCGTTGATCCACGACTGCGGGTACGCGGTCAGCAGGTTGGCTGAGGTGTAGAGCGACGGGGTTATCGACTCGAGCAGGTCCGGGAACTGGCCCGAGGCCTCGAGCTGCTTGGCGTACGTGTCGCGGTCGGTGCTGGGCGCGACCACCTGCTTGATCGAGATGCCCGGCACGGTCGCCTGCGCGGCCGCGATCGAGCTCTTCCAGAACGCCGCGGTGAGGTCCGGGGTCTCGAAGGTCATGTAGGTCAAGGTGGTCTTGCCGCCGGCGGATGCCGAACTGGAGCACCCGGAGAGCAGCGCGGCCGCGGTGACCGTGGCTGTAGCTACGACGGTAAACAATCTCTTGCTCATGACATCCTCCTGGGGGATGACAGCACCGCTCGGCTAGGGGAAGATAACGTTATCTCGCAGCGCTACCCTAGAGTCTCACGGCGCAGAGTCAAGCCCGCCCGACATTACGAACAGATATCGGATGTCTTCGCCCGCGTGGACGCCACCGGAACACCCCCGCTTCAGCGGCAAGGATACGTGAGGAGATCGAAGTGCTTGCTTCCGACGTCCCAGGTCGGCGCGGTATGCGGGCTCGCCGGCCCACCATCGTCGACGTGGCGCGGGAGGCAGGGGTCTCGGTCGCCACGGTGTCCCGGCTGATCAACGGGGACGAGAAGGTGAACGCGGATTACACCAAGCGCATCCGCGCCGCCATCGATCTCCTGGGCTACCAGCCCGACGAAAGGGCACGCCAGCTGCGTAGGGGGCGCACCCAGACCCTCGGAGCGACCGTGCGCAGCATCGCCGAGCCGCACCCGGTCCTGCGCGCCGTGGACGGCGAGGCCCGCGCCCTTGGCCTGAGCATGATCGTGATGTCCACCGGTGACGATCCCGAGCGCGAGCGCGAGGCCGTCATGGCGATGTGCCGGCGGCGGGTCGACGGGATCCTGATCGAGCCGGTGGCCGAGTCGCTGGCCTACCTGCAGCCCGAGATCGACCTCGGTCTGGTCGTCGTCGCCTTCGACCGGCCGGCCGGGGACGTCGCGCTCGACACCGTGCTCAGCGACAACCGCGGCGGCATACGCCAGGCCTTCGACCACCTCACCGCGCTCGGCCACCGCCGCATCGCCTACATCGGCGACGACGAGCGCATCTACACCGGCCACGAGCGCGCCGAAGCCGTCCGCGGCCACCTGCGCGACCTCGGCGAGTCCGTCGACGGCATGGTTCACGCCGGCCCGGTGCACACCGAGACCGTCGCCGCGGCGCTCGACGTGCTCCACCGCCTGCCCGTGCCGCCGACCGCCCTGATCACCGGCAACGCGGCGACCACGCTCGAGGCCGTGCGCTGCCTCGGAACCGCGTTCGGCTCGACCACCCTGGTCGGCTTCGACGACTTCGCCCTGGTAGACCTGCTGCCCGCCGCCTTCACCGTCATCGCCCAGGACGAGGCGCGCATCAGCGAGACCATCCTGGAGCTCTTCCGCGACCGGCTCGCCCGCCCGACCGCCCCCGTGCGCACCGTCGTGGTCCCCACGGCGCTGATCGTCCGCGGTCGCCAGGAGGCCCTCACCTAGGCCGAAAACGGCGATACATCGGATGAATCGGCCCCCGCGGCGCCCAACGCGGACTTCGCGCGAGGCCTTGCGCAGCCTCCGCGCACCCCCCGCGCACTCCCCGCGCACTCCTCGCGCAGCCCGCGCCAGCAAGGGTGCTTACATACGAACAGGACCCCGCGAAACCGGCCCGGAACGGACGGATGACCGGACGGACAGCCCGCCGGGCCCACCCGGTTCAGATCGCCGCCGAAGCCGGACGTGATCAACGTATACCCGATATCGTTATCGCGGTGGGTGTCTGCCACAGGTGCAATCGGCCCGGTCCCCGGTACGTCCCACACCGCGAAAGCAGGGCGGGGTCGTGCCTGCTTCAACCGAAGAAGCGTCAAGGAACTTCTCCGGCCTGCTCGACCTGATCGAGGCCGGAGAGACCATCCGGATCACCCGTGGGAACGAGCCGATCGCCGAGGTCGGCCCGGCACGGCGACGCACCGGCGCAGACCTGGAGGCCGCGCTGGCCGCAGCCAACCTCCCCGCGCTCGACCAGGACCTGGAAGAGGACATCGCCAACGCCCTCGCGCTGGTGGCGAACGAAGGGACCGACCCGTGGGCCGGAGCCTGATCCTCGACACCAAGGTCCTGATCGCCTACGAGCGCGGCACCATCGACAGAGCCGCCCGCGCGACGACGAGCTCTCCATCGCCGCCATCACGCTCGCCGAGTACCGGGTCGGGATCGAGATGGCCGATACCGTCGAGCGCGCCGCCGCCCGCTCACGCTGGCTCGACGTGGTTCTCGCTGAAGTCGATGTACTCGACTACACGCGCAAAATCGCGGATCACCACGCCCGCCTGCTCGCCCACATCCGCCGCACCGGCCGGCCCCGTGGAGCCCACGACCTGATCATCGCCGCTCACGCGGCTGAGACCGGCCGCACCATCGTCTCCCGCGACGCCAAAGCGCGCTTCGAGAACCTGCCGGGCGTGCTGAGTATCACCGCCGGCTGACCGCGCCCGCCGACACAAGTCTGGCCGCCCGAACTGACCCCACACGTCAGCAGGCGCCGAACGAGGGCGAGAGCCGACGCATGGCCCCTCGGCCTGCCGCTGCTAGGGTCGTGCTCCCGTCCGTGCAGCGAGCATCACGGGCGGTCGGCAGCTCGGCCGACCAGCCGGAACCAGGAGGCGACGTGGGTGCGACAAGAGTGATTCGCTGGGCCGATCTGACCGTCACGCCCTGGAAGAACGGCGGCGGCCGCACCCGCGAGATCGCCGGCGCCCCGGCCGGGGCGGGTATCGCGGACTTCGCCTGGCGGGTGAGCGTCGCAGAGGTCGAAGACGACGGCCCGTTCTCCGCGTTCCCCGGTGTCGATCGGCAGATCATGCTGATCGACGGCACCGTGATGGTCCTCGACGTCGACGGCACCGAGCACCGCCTCGCCCCGTTCTCCCCCCTCGCCTTCCCCGGCGACGCCGCGACGCTCGGCTCCATCCCCTCCGGCCCGACCCGGGACCTGAACCTGATGACCCGGCGGGGCCACGCGACCGGAACGATGCGCGCGGTCCCGGTAGACGCCGCCGCACCGTACCGCACGCCCGTCGACACCGGCGGCGTACTCGTCCTGCTGGCCCTGACCGACGGCCTGGTCCTCCAGCCGACCGATCCGACCGACGTCGCGGCAGCCGGCGGCGGGCACGTCCTCAGCCGGCTGGACGCCGTGATCCAGGATCAGCCGGGCCCGGTGTGCGTATCCGGGGCGGGCATGCTGGCGCAGATTCGCGTCGACGTACCGGGGCGTGACTAGGGACTGTCCTAGGGACTTCGCCTGTACATGCCGCCGCGGCGTGGCAACCTGGCGCCATTCGGCGAGGGCGCCAGGATGACGATCAACGTCAACTACCTGCGGAGAACTTCATGGACCTGGCCGCCGTCGCCGAGCAAGCCCCGACGCTCCCGTAGTCATTTCGGGTCTGACAGGCCTCCGCTCTGATGAGGACATGCGTGATGCACGTTAAGGCCAAGCAGGGCAGGGCGATCGTCGCCGCCGCGGGCGCGGTCGTCCTCTGCTTCATGTTCGCGACCGCGCAGGCGAGCGCCGGCGGCTCGGACCTCGGCAGTCGGACCTCGCAGGCGGGTGGCGCGGTCTTACTTGCCGGTGCCCGCGAGGGAACGGCCACGCCGATTCAGCATCTTGTCGTGATCTACGACGAGAACGTCTCGTTCGACCACTACTTCGGCACCTACCCGAACGCGGCGAACACCGACGGCACCACGTTCGCCGCCAAGCCGAACACTCCCTCCGTCAACGGCTTGACCTCGGCGCTGCTGACCGACAACCCCAACGGGGCCGCGCCGACACGGCTCACCCCGGCCCAGGCGCTGACCTGCGACCAGGACCACTCGGACACACCCGAGCAGCAGGCCTACGACTACGGCCTGACCGACAGGTTTCCGCAGTACACCGGCGTCGCTTCGTGTTCCTCCCCGAACGTCGGTCTGCCCGGCCTTGTGATGGACTACTACGACGGCAACACGGTCACCGCGCTGTGGAACTACGCGCAGAACTATGCGATGAGCGACGACAACTACGACACCACCTACGGTCCCTCGACGCCCGGCGCGATCAACCTGGCCTCCGGGCAGACCTACGGCGGCGAGGTCGTCGATGCCACCGGCCGGGGCGTGACCGACGCGGCCGTGGTCGCGTCGCCGAACTCGAGCGACGTCGGCACCGATATCGGGGACATGGACCCGTACTTCGACGACTGCTCGCAGGCCGGCGACCGACTCGAGATGACCGGGCAGAACGTCGGCGACCTGCTCGACGCGAAGGGCGTGACCTGGGGCTGGTTCCAGGGCGGCTTCGGCGCCACCATCCCGGCGACCGCGACCACCCCGGCCGTGTGCGGGGCGACGCACACGAACATCGGCGGCGTGGCGGTCGCGGACTACAGCGCGCACCACGACCCGTTCGAGTTCTACCGGTCCACCGCGAACCCGCACCACGCGGCCCCGGCCTCCGAAGCCGAGGTCGGGCACGACGGCCGGGCCGAGCACCAGTACGACCTCTCCTACTTCTACCGGTCCATCGAGGACGGCGGCCTGCCCGCGGTCTCGTTCGTGAAGCAGGCCGCGTACCAGGACGGACACGCCGGCTACTCCGACCCACTCGACGAGCAGGCCGGCCTGGTCTCCCTGATCAACTCGATCGAGGAGTCGCCGTACTGGGGCAGCACCGCGATCGTCATCGCCTACGACGACTCCGACGGCTGGTACGACCACCAGGCCCCGCCGAACGTGAACTCCTCGACCGACCCGGCCGTGGACGCGCTCGACGGCCCCGGCGTGTGCGGCACCGCCTCACGCGCTCCGCTGGCCGCGGAACAGGACCGCTGCGGTTACGGCCCGCGCCTGCCGCTGCTGGTGATCTCCCCGTATGCCAAGGACGACTACGTCAACCACTCGGTGACGGACCAGAGCTCGATCCTGGCCTTTATCCAGCACAACTGGAGCACCGGCACGATCTCCGGCTCGCTGGCGCAGTACGCCGGCTCGCTCGAGCCGTTCTTCGACTTCGGCAAGCGCAGCGCCCGCCGGGTGATCCTCAGCCCGTCGAGCGGCGCCGTCTACTAATGGCCCCCGGCGGATTCGAGGCAGCCCCCTTCGCGGGTGATTCCGCCGGAGTCCAGTTCGACGGACTTCACGCTCACCGTGCCCCAAACGCAGACAGGCGGCGTGGTGTCGAGCAGTACATATCCGCCGAATGCGACGCCGTTGTAAGGCGGGCCGCTGAATACGACCAGGTCGACGCTCTGCGTGCCGGCTGCGAGCAGCGCGGCTCGGACGGGGGCCACCTTCAGTCGCTGCGCTGGGGTGAGCTTCTCCAGCGATTCCCGGACCCGGCTCGTCACGGGTGCGGCCAGAGCCGCGACCGAGGCCGGCAGCGGGATGCGGGAATTGAACGTCTGATTAGCCTGCTGCTCCTGCTGCACGCTGACCGAGGCGCACGATGTCGGCGCCGATACGCCCGGGATCTGCGGGCAGATGCCCAAGGTGGGCTTCGACGTCGATGGGGCCGCCGTGCCGGAGGGTGGAACGACCGGAGAGGAAGCCGCCGCATGCTGCGTTCCACAAGCTGCGGCCAGACAAAGGATCATCGCGGAAAGTCCCGCCACCGATACACCGCCGAATCGCCGCACCGCTGAACCATAGCCCGACTAGGCTCGCGCAGGGCGAGTAACGAGTCTTACACCTGACGAAGCGCCGAGATCCACGGGACAAGCCTTGGTTCCGAGCGCATCGGCCGCCCGTGCGTGCCGCCGCCGTCACCTGCCGTCCGCGGCCGGCAGCGGATCGAGGTTCGCGAGCGCCTCCGGGCGCAGCAATGCGTCGAGTGCGGCGGCCTCGAGGCTGCCGGTCGCCAGTGCCAGGGTCCGGACGTCCCCGCCTCCGCCGAGGACCGCCTTGGCGATTTCGGCGGAGCGGGCGTAGCCCAGATGCGGTGTCAGGGCGGTGACCAGGCCGACGTTGCGGGCCGCGGCCGCGGCGAGGCTCGCCGAGTCCACGCTTGATCTCGGCGAGGTGGGCCAGGGCTCGGCGGCGATAGTCCGGGTGGGCGGTGATGCCGGTCCCGATGGCGGTGGCCCCGATGTTGATCTCGCACAGCAGGGCCCTGGCGTCCTCGAGGCGCGGCAGTTCCTCGCGCAGGGTGACGGCGAACGCGCCGAGTTCCTGACCGACGGTCATCGGGACCGCGTCTTGGAGCTGGGTTCGCCCGATCTTGGGGACGGTGCGGAATTCCACGGCCTTGGCCCCGAACGCGTCGGCGAGTGCCGTGGTCGCCCGCACGAGTCGCTCCATCACGGTCATCAGCGCGAGACGGACGGCCGTCGGGTAGACGTCGTTGGTGGACTGGCAGCGGTTGACGTGGTCGAGCGGGTGGATCTCGGCGTAGTCACCGCGCGCACGGCCGAGAATCTCCAGCGCCCGGTTGGCGATGACCTCGTTCGCGTTCATATTCGTCGAGGTGCCCGCGCCGCCCTGGATGACGTCGACCACGAACTGATCGTCGAGGGCGCCCTCGATCACTTCCTGCGCGGCGGCTGCGATGGCCGCGAACCGGCGGTCGTCGAGCAGGCCGAGATCGTGGTTGGCGCGGGCGGCTGCCAGTTTGACGGCGCCGAGCGCGGCGACCAGTTCCCGGTGCGTGCCGACCGAGGTGCCGCTGACGGGGAAGTTGGTCAGCGCGCGGGCGGTGTGCACTCCCCAGTACGCGCTCGCGGGGACTTCGTGTGCGCCGAGGGAGTCGTGCTCGGTCCGCGTGCGGAACGTGTCATCGGTGCTCATCGTGCTGCCCTTCCCTCGGCTCTGTCCTCGGCTCTGTCCTCGGCGACGTCGATTGCGGTCCAGGCGAGAGCTGTCGCGGCGTCGAGCAACGCTTTCTCGGCGTCGCCGCCGACGCAGTGCGCGGCGAACTCGGGCTGGTGGTTGAGGGCGGGGAGCGATCGGATGCCCACGTACGGGTGGATGGCCGGCACGACCTGGGAGACGTTGCCCATGTCGGTCGAAGCCCGGTTCATCCGTCTGGCCGGCGAGGCGTCGTCGAACACGCGGCCCAGGCCGGCGGCATTGCGGGCGTAGGCCCGCAGCGCGGCTTGGTCGGCGCGGAACTCGGCGTAGGGCTTGCTCTCCGGAGCGATGTCCAGCGTGCAGCCGGTGGCCACGGCCCCGGCTTCGAAGCAGCGCCACACCTTCGACTCCGTCTCGGCGAGTTGCTCGAGGTTCTCGGCACGCACGTACCAGCGGCCTTCGGTGTGGGCGGGGATGGCGTTCGGAGCCTGTCCCCCGTTGGTCATCACGCCGTGGACGCGGACCGTGTCGGGCAGCTGCTGGCGCAGCAGCCCGATCGCGACCTGGGCGACGGTGAAGGCGTCGGCGGCGTTGACGCCCTGCTCCGGGTAGGCCGCGGCGTGCGCCGACTTCCCCCGATACGAGACGTGGGAGTGCGAGACGGCGAACGGCCGCGCCTCCGCGACGTCCACGGGCGCCGGATGGGCCATCATCGCGAGGTCGAGCCCGGCGAAGGCGCCGCGCTCGAGCAGCTCGATCTTGCCTCCGCCGCCTTCTTCGGCCGGGGTTCCGTAGACCTCGATCGTCAGGCCCGCCGCGTCGGCCAGGGGCGCGAGGGCGCGGGCGGCCCCGACCGCGATCGCCGCGATCAGATTGTGCCCGCAGGCGTGGCCGAGCCCGGGCAGCGCGTCGTATTCCGCGCACAGCCCGACCCGGAAGGGACCGCTGCCGTAGCTGGCGTGGAACGCGGTGTCGAGCCCGAGGTAGGCGGGTGTGACGGTGAATCCGGCCTAGTCCAGAGCCTCGGCCACCTTCCGCGCGGATTCGTGCTCCTCCCACGCGGTCTCGGGGTGTGCGTGGAGTTCCTCGGAGAGCCGGATCAGTCGCTCGGCGTCCGCGGCGACGGTGCGGGCCGCACCGTTCTTGGCAATGTGCTCCATCACCGGATCACTCGTTTCCCGGGACGCCGTACGAGGGCGCGGCGGCGGGGTTCAGGGCACGGGTGACGTAGTCGTCGCGCTGCGGGAGCCACCGGTCGAGCAGGACGCGCAGGTCGGTGACCGGTTGTTCGCTCCAGTCCACGCGCAGGTCCGTCTCACGCCAGGGCACCTCGCGTATGACGGCGAGTCCCGCCGAGTAGACCGGTCCCGCCTCGCCGCCGGCCACAAGACCCGCGGCCAGTGCGGTGAACAGGCGCTCCTCGAGTTCGCCCACGGAGTTCTCGAAGGACTCGACGATCGCGTCGACGACCTCCGCCCGCCACAGCATGTTGCCGGCCGCGACCACGCGCGAGCCGACGCGGTCCCGGTGCACACCGAGCGAGCGGGCCCCGGAAAACGCCGCGGCCTGGCCGTCGCCAACCCCGCCAACCGGCACCTCGGACCGGCAATGGGTCCAGAATGCTGATCAAGCGGGACTCCGGCGAGAGCGTATCGGGGAGCCGCCAGACAGGAGTGGAATCGCACATGAGTCACGTCTTGGCGCTTGATGTCGGCGGCACCTTCATGAAGGGCGCGGTCATCGGTTCCGATCATGTCCCGGTGGTCCGTCTCCGTTTCCCGACGCCCCGAGCGCACGGCCCCGAAGCCACCACCGCCGCCATCGCATCCGCCCTGGTCGACCTTCACCAAGCAGCCCGAGAGCGCGGCCTGACGGTCAAGGCGGCAGGCGTGGCCGTCCCGGGAATCGTCGATGAGACCCGCAGACGCGTGCTCTTCTCCGCGAACATCGGCTGGCGCGACACAGACCTCGCCGCCGACCTCACCCATCGCCTGGCCGCAGGCGCAACAGACACCGGAAAACTCCCCGTCATCCTCGGCCACGACGTGGCCTCCGCCGGCATCGCCGAAGCCCGCATCGGCGCAGCCCAAGGCTACGACAATGCCCTCATCGTCCCGATAGGCACCGGCATCGCCGCCGCACTCATCAGCGAAGGCCGCCCGATCCGAGCCGGCGGGTACGCCGGCCAACTCGGCCACATCGTCATCGAGCCGAACGGCGAACCCTGCGGCTGCGGCAACCGCGGCTGCCTCGCCACCATCGCCGCCGCCTCAGCCATCGCCCGACGCTACGCAGCCCGCACCGGCAAACCGGAATCCGAGGTCAACGGCGCACACGAAGTCCTCCAACGCCTCCACACCGGCGACACCACCGCCCACCACGTCTGGCACGAAGCCATCGAAGCACTCGCAACCGCACTGGCCCAGGCAACAAACCTGCTCGCCCCGGAGGTCATCGTCATCGGCGGCGGCCTCGCACAAGCCGGCGAACCGCTGCTCGCCCCGCTGCGCGAAAGCCTCGCCGAACGACTGACCTTCCAACGCCTACCGAAAGTCGTACCGGCACAACTGGGCGATGAGGCCGGCTGCCTCGGCATCGGACTATCAGCTCTCGAGCACATATCCTGACCGGGCCGGACGCGGCCCGAGTCATGAAGATGGCCGCCGACCTGGGATCTCTCCCGGATCAGCGGCCAGTCGTTGCGTCAGCGGCGCCGACCAGGCCATCCGGCCGGCGCACGGGGTATGACGCGCGGGGACTACTTGTGCAGCAGGACGAAGGCGATCACGGCGACGACCACCGCGAGGGCAAGGACGATGCCGATCACCTTGCCAGAGCCGCTGCTGGTGCTCGCGGTGGGCGCGCTTGCGGCCGTGGTCGGGTTCTTGGCTTCGCCACGCTCCACGAAGGCCTGGAACATCTGAGTGCTGGCGGCGGGATCGAGATCATTGTTGTTCGACACCCCGCCACCTTATGGGTCTCGGACGGCCCGGGGCCACCGAGCTGGGGAAAGCTTGACGTAGAACGGGGATCCTTGACCTTCCCGTATGCTCATGTTGTTATTCATCGGATTCAAAGATGAACCACGGCGCGGCGCCGGGTGCGGCAGCCGGGCGGCGGGCCGCCGTGACCGGTATCAGGCCATTGCCGGAATGTGGTTGCCGACCCAGGTCATGCAGGCCGCGGCGACCTGGTGCCAGCCGCCGTCGATGGTCAGGGAGTGTCCGCGGTCGGCGAACTCCATCAGGTCGGTGGTCACGTCGGGACCGTTCTGGTGCTTGAACTCGGATTTGCTGATCGCCTCGGGGACAGTGTGGTCCTTCCCGCCCATGACCAGCAGCAACGGCGGGCGGCCCGGGCTGCCGGCGTCCACCGCGACGGGCGAGTGCGGACTGAAGTTGGCCGTGGCGGCCTCGAACAGCGGACGTCCCGGAGCGGGAATCGCCCATTGCTCGTAGAGCCGGTCCGACTCCTCCCGCTCGACCGCGTTGCCGAACGCGTAGCGGAACTGGTCCGGCGTGAGCGAGACCGCCTTGTGCCTGTTCCCGGGGTTGCGGAACACCGGCAAGGTGGCCTTGAGCGAGGAGAGCGGAAGCGGAAGCACGCCCTTGAACTGCGCCGCGTCGATCCCCACGGCCGCGATCCCGACCCCCGTGCCCAGCAGCTTCTGCGCGATCATCCCGCCGAAGGAGTGGCCGATCAGCACCGGCGGCGCCGGCAGACCGGAGATGATCTCCGCATAGTGCGCGGTGACCTCCTCGACCCCCCGATCGCCCACCGCGTCCGGATCGCCCCGGGTGGCCTCGACGGAGTCGGCCACACCCGGCCAGCCCGGCGCCATCGCCCGATACCCGTTCGCCTGGAACAGCTCCTCCCAAGGCTGCCAGCTCGAGGGATGCAACCACAGGCCGTGGATGAACACCACCGGCGTCCCACTGCCGTCACTGAGAGTTGCCGCCATGCTCCTCACCTCTCCGGAGCCGTCTGAGTCGGTCACGCCGCGGCGATCGGAGACCGTCGCGGCGGCTCGGAACCCAGTCTTGTACGGTTCCGCCCGGGCCGCAGCGTGAGCCGGACCGGATCTCACCGGGGCCCCTCGAGACGACAGACGACCTTCCGTGGTTTCGAAAACGAGCCCGCGCGGTGGAGGCGTCTGCCAGACTGGTTGAAGCCGGTAGGGGCTCGCGCACGATGTGCGGTGCCGTGGGAAGTCCGGCTGCCACGAAGGCTGTCAGACATCGTGGACGGGGGTGGTTCCTCATGTTCGACGGGCTCCTGGGATCCGCGGCGCGATTCATGAAGTCCGGCGCGCCGCGTGGGGAGTTCTCTCCGGACGCCCAGCGCGCCGGCAGCCTTCTGCAGGCCTATAGGCGGACCCAGGATCTCTCCGCCCTTCACGAGGCCGTGGCCCTGTACCGCACCGCGCTGTCCGCGGAGCCCCGTCGCGCCTCGTATCTGCACAATCTGGGAGTGGCGCTGGACTTGCTCTTCAGCTGCACCGGGAACGTCGATGCCCTGGTCGAGGCGGTCGCAGCCGGTCGCGCGGCCGTCGCGAACACGCCCGAGCGGAACACGAACCGGCCCATCTACCTCAGCAGCCTGGGTGACTGTCTGCGTGTCCTGTTCGGTCAGACGAACGACGTGTCCCTCCTCGAAGAGGCGCTGGCGACTCATCGCAAGGCCTTGGCGGCGACCGCGCCCGGCGACGAGTGGCGGCCCAAGCGGCTCAGGAGCCTGGGATGGACGCTGCTCACGCTCCACAAACGCACCGGGAGCCAGGACGCGCTGTCCGAGTCGATAGCGCTCACCCGCGAAGCCGCGGCGGCCGTCTCCGACGGGTCGGCAGAGAAGGCGATCTGCCTCAGCATCCTGGGTTCCGCGCTGCTGGCCCGGTTCGAACACGCCGGCGACATGTCGGCGCTGGACGAGTCGATCGCGGCACAACGCGAAGCGGCGTCGGTCACCTCCACGGGTGATCCCGAACACACGAGGGCTCTCAACAACTTGGGCGTATCTCTGCACGCCCGCTTCAGGCAGACCGGCGATGTCAGTGACCTCCGCGACGCCGCCTCAGCGTTCCGCACGGTGGTCGCGGCGACCCCGCCCGGCGACGCCGACCGTCTTTCACGCCTGTCGAATCTCGGCGCCGCCCTGGATTCCCTCTACGGCACCACCGGTGACGTGGACACCCTGGCACAGGCCGTGTCCACCTGCCGAGCGGCGGTGGCGGCGACACCCGCCGGACATTCGCTGCTGCCGAACAGGATGACCAACCTCGGAAACGCCCTGTGGCGCATGTTCGAGCGCACCGGTGCGCCGGAGCACCTCGCCGACTCGCTCACGTTGCGGCGCGCCGCCGTCCACGCGACCCCGGCCGGCCATCCCGACCGGGCCGCCTTCATCGGCAACCTGGGCACCGGGCTCAGCACCCAGTTCAAGTGGACCGGCGACCTGCAGGTGCTGACGGAGGCCATCGCCACACAGCAGGAAGCCGTCGCCGCCACCGCGGCCGCGAGCCCCGCACGGTTCGGCCGCCAGCTGAACCTCGCCGGCGACCTGCGTTCGCTCTACGAACGCACCGGCGACCTCTCCGCCCTGTCGGAAGCCGTCGCCGTCGAACGCGCGGTGATCGCCGCCGCCCCCGTCGGCCATCCCGATAGGACCAGGGCCATGGCCAGTCTGGGTCTCGCGCTGCGCCTTCTGGGGAGACGGACGGGCAAGATCGAGATCGTGGCCGAGGCGGTGGCCGTCGGCAGGGCCGCCGTGGCCGCCACCGCGTCCGACCGTCCCGAGGCGGCCCTGCGTCACAGCACCTTGGGAAGCAGCCTCCGCGTGCTGGCGGAGTTCGAGCCGGACGGCCAGAGCGCGGCGAAGGCACGTACCCTCGCCCAGGCCACCGCCGCGCACCGCGCCGCCGTCTCCTGCGTTCCCGCCGACCACCCGATGCGGATGGACTATCTCAACAACCTGGCGAGCGCTCTGCACGCCTGGTTCGAGGTGTCACCCGACCCCTGGTTGCTGCGCGAAGCCGTCGACACGGCTCGGGCGGCGCTGGCTATCGCCGCGCAGGGCCAGGCCGAGCGAGCCACCGTCGAGATGGTCCTGGCGGCCGCCCTGCACCGGTCGTACCGCGAGACCGGGGACGACGCGGCCCGGGACGAAGCCCGCGTTCTGCTGGCCACGGCGGCCAGTGCGCCCGAAGCCCGCGTCGCCGTCCGGATCGCGGCCGCGCGACGGCTGGCCCACCTGGAACTCGCGGCCGGATCGCCCACCGCCGCGCTCGGCGCCGTGGAGACGGCGGTCGGCCTGCTGCCGATCCTCGCCTCGCGCGGCCTGCACACCCGAGACCGTCGGCACGTGCTCGGCGAAGTGACCGGAATCGGAAGCCAGGCGGCGCAGATCGCCCTGGCGGCCGGACGGCCGGAACGGGCCGTCGAACTCCTGGAGGCGGCCCGCGGCCTGCTGCTCGCCGAGACGATGAACTCCCGCCGCGACCTGGCACGGCTGCGGGCCACCGCCCCCGACCTGGAGCCGGAGCTGATCCGGCTGCGTGACCGGCTCGCTGCTCTGGACGGCGAGCCGGAGGAGGGGGACGCGGGCGGCCC
>NZ_JAGSOG010000860.1 GCF_018139695.1 Actinospica durhamensis
CAGTTGCCTGGAGATGGGGTCTGACCCTGAAGGCGACAGTGACATCTATCCGCTTCTCGAGACACCGATTTCGAAGAAGCACCCTCCCGATGAATCGGAAACGAAGGCCGGTCAATCCGCCCTGAAACTTCTGATAAAGTCGGGTTCGCCGGAAAGGGAAACGCGGACGCGGGACCCCGGAAAGCACCGAGGAAATCGGATCGGAAAGATCTGATAGAGTCGGAAGCGCAAGACCGAAGGGAAGCGCCCGGAGGAAAGCCCGGAGGGGTGAGTACGAAGGAAGCGTCCGTTCCTTGAGAACTCAACAGCGTGCCAAAAGTCAACGCCAGATATGTTGATACCCCGTCCATCGGGTACACCGATGGTCGAGGTTCCTTTGAAGAAACACAGCGAGGA
>NZ_JAGSOG010000861.1 GCF_018139695.1 Actinospica durhamensis
GTGCTCTACACCGAGGTCAACGCCCAGATATCCGGGTCCTGGCACATCTACGAGGTCTTCGCCCACCGCATCGTCCATGCCACCCAGGCCCCGCACCGTACCGTCACCGAATCCCACGTCCCGCCGCACTGGATGGTGCCCGACGGCGCCGCCTTCCACCGCGCGCTCGCCGACCTCGGCCTTGGCTACAACCGCGCCACCCGCACCGGTGTGATCGTGTCGATGCCCATCATCGATCCCCCCACCGGAGCCGGCGGAGCCCAGTTCACCTTCTCCACCGTCCACGACAGCCCGGCCGGCCATGCCGCGATCTGGCACGCCCTCGAGGACCGGTTCACCACCACGCCCCGCGCGGCGGCCCGCCCCGCAGAAAGGCGCCACGGATGACCACCATGA
>NZ_JAGSOG010000862.1 GCF_018139695.1 Actinospica durhamensis
AACATATCCTTATTGGTACATCAGATGCGTCGCTTATTCGTTTTAAAGAAAGTGACGTACGTGCGATGAGTCGTATCGCTTCTGGTGTAAGAGGCATAAGACTTCGCGATGATGATGAAGTTGTTGGTTTAGGTGTCGCGGATGAAGATAGTGAAGATGAAGTACTAGTTGTTACTGAAAAAGGTTACGGTAAACGTACATCAGTAAGTGAATACCGCGTTTCAAATCGTGGCGGAATGGGTGTTAAAACAGCGAAACTAACGGAACGTAATGGACAACTCATCAGCATTGGTACAGTGTCTGGTGATGAGGATATCATGGTCGTTACAAATCATGGTGTTATTATCCGTATGGAAGTTCAAGATATCTCTAAAAATGGCCGTATGACTCAAGGGG
>NZ_JAGSOG010000863.1 GCF_018139695.1 Actinospica durhamensis
GTGCTTGACCTTGGACATGTCGGTGACGAGGTCGGCGAGGCCGACGAGCTCCTCCGGCGCGTTCCGCCCGGTGATCACCACGTGCTGGGTGCCCGGCCGGTCCCGCAGCACGGACACGACCTCGTCGGTGTCGACCCACCCCCAGTGCATCGGGTAGGCGAACTCGTCCAGCACGTACAGCCGGTACGTCTCGGCGGCCAGGTCCCGCTTGACCTGCTCCCAGCCCTCCCGGGCCTTCTCCTCGTTGTCCATCTGCGCGTCGCGCTGCACCCAGGACCAGCCCTCGCCCATCTTGTGCCAGGCGACGGTCCCGCCCTCGCCGGAGTCGCCGAGCACGCGCAGCGCCCGCTCCTCGCCGACCTTCCACTTGGCCGACTTGACGAACTGGAACACCC
>NZ_JAGSOG010000864.1 GCF_018139695.1 Actinospica durhamensis
GCCCAGGGGCGCACGATCTTCAGCACGTCCTGTGGGCGGGCGTCGGTCGTGAAGTCCAGGTCGTTGCCGAGGCGGCCGAGCAGTGCGTCCCGCACCGAACCGCCGACCAGGGCGAGTGAGAACCCGGCCTCCTGGAAACGGCGGGCGAGGTCGTCGGCGACAGGGGCTACCCGCAGCAGTTCACTCACGGCGCGGTCCTGCACCTGGCTCAGGGCACTGGTTTCTTCGTTGGCGTTCGGCACAACAGAAGAGGGTACGTGGCGCGGGCGGCCGGAATCTCCTCCATTCCGCGCCTAAGGCCCCCGTCGATACACACACAAAGCCTGCGCTTGGGACGCGGGGCCCTACTCCTCTTCATACAGTCCCATACAGGGCAGGCCGACTCTGTCCCCGAT
>NZ_JAGSOG010000865.1 GCF_018139695.1 Actinospica durhamensis
CGGCTGTTCCAGCAGTGCCGGCCGGACACCGTCTTCCACGCGGCGGCCCTCAAATGGGTGCCCATCCTGGAGAAGTTCCCCGGGGAAGCCGTCAAGACGAATGTCTTCGGCACCCGAGCGGTGCTCGAGGCGGCCCTGGCCGCGGACGTCGCGTTCCTGGTGAACATCTCGACCGACAAGGCGGTCGATCCGGTCGGGGTGCTCGGATACTCGAAACGCATAGCCGAAGGACTCACCGCGGCGGCCGCGATCCAGGCGGGCAGACCGTACGTGAGCGTGCGCTTCGGCAACGTGCTCGGGTGCCAGGGGTCCTTCCTCGACGTCTTCGCCCGGCAGATCGCGGCCGGCAGACCGGTGACGGTCACCCACCCCGAGGTGACGCGCTATCTGATGAC
>NZ_JAGSOG010000866.1 GCF_018139695.1 Actinospica durhamensis
TGCGGAAACCGTCCGGGACCGGGGTGAAGTGGGCGAACGTCTCCTAGTGGACCCCTGTCTTCGGCGCTCGCCAAGATGTGCCAGAGTTGCCACGTCCGCCCCGTGAGCACGTACCGTACGGCAACACGGGTCGGACCAGGTGGGGCAGCGGGAAGGGGCAGCCGGTTTTGAGCACGCACGCACCGCAGGCGGCGCGGGCCGTCACACTGCCCACGACCCTGGACGAGGCCGTGGCGGCGCTCGCGGCCGTGCCCGCCGCCGTGCCCGTCGCGGGCGGCACCGACCTGATGGCCGCCGTCAACTCCGGTCAGCTCAGGCCGGCCGCGCTGGTCGGCCTCGGCCGGATCAGCGAGATCCGCGGCTGGCAGTACCTGGACGGCCACGCGCTGCTCGGC
>NZ_JAGSOG010000867.1 GCF_018139695.1 Actinospica durhamensis
AGAGACAGACCCCATCCCGTAGTCCGACCACACGGTCGCGTCGGGGAAGGCGGACGGCTCCACCAGGGTCCAGGTGCCGATCGTCAGGACGCCCACCAGCTCGGCGGCGCAGCACACCAGCGCCGCCCTGCGGGCCGTCTCGCCGCCGCGGACCAGGGTGTACGTGATGAAGCCGTAGACCACGCCGGCCGCCGCCGACAGCGTGTAGGCGAGCGGCGCGCGGTCGAACTCGGTGGCGATCTGGTACACGGAGCGCGACACGGCGCCGACGACCATCACCCCGTACAGCCACACCAGCAGCAGACCGGGCCCGCCGATCAGCCGGGTCCGGTTCGGCCTCTCCTGCGTCCCGGTCATCTCAGCCTCCCCAGATGTCATGGAGCCGCACCTCGAGC
>NZ_JAGSOG010000868.1 GCF_018139695.1 Actinospica durhamensis
CCACCGACTCGCGGACCTCCAGCGCGTTGCCGGCGGTCAGGCCGAGCGGGGTCGCCATGTCGGTGAGCAGGGCCACGGTCCGCACACCGTGGTCGGTGCCCAGGCCGACCATCGTCCGCGCCAGCTCCCGCGCGTCCTCGATCGTCTTCATGAAGGCGCCCGAGCCGACCTTCACGTCCAGGACCAGCGCGCCCGTGCCCTCGGCGATCTTCTTCGACATGATCGAGGAGGCGATCAGCGGGATCGCCTCCACCGTGCCGGTCACGTCGCGCAGGGCGTACAGCTTCTTGTCGGCCGGGGCCAGGCCGTCGCCCGCCGCGCAGATCACCGCGCCGGCGTCGTCCAGCACGGACAGCATCTCCTCGTTGGAGAGCAGGGCGCGCCAGCCGGGGAT
>NZ_JAGSOG010000869.1 GCF_018139695.1 Actinospica durhamensis
CGCGTGGCCTGCACCACGGTGCGCAGTTCGGCCAATGCGGTATCGAACACTTCGTTGATGATCACGTAGTCGGCCTCGGGCGCGTGCGCCATCTCGGAGCCCGCCGCCAGCAGGCGGCGCACGATCACATTCGGCTCGTCCTGACCGCGCTTCTTCAGACGTTCTTCCAGCGCAGGGAGCGACGGCGGCAGGATGAAGATTTCGACGGCATTGGAAAAACGCTGATGCACCTGTTGAGCGCCCTGCCAGTCGATCTCGAGCAGCACGTCGGTGCCGGCGCGCATCTGTTCTTCGATCCACACGCGCGAAGTGGCGTAGTAGTTGCCGTGTACCTCGGCCCATTCGAGAAACTCGCCGCGATCACGACAAGCCTTGAACTCCTCGACGGTCATGA